>PFJA01000299.1:0-147 GCA_002782905.1 Lysobacterales bacterium CG_4_10_14_3_um_filter_64_11 | reverse complement strand
CGGTTTCGACCAACTGACCTCAGACCGCCTTCGTCAACAGGTGAAAAACTTAGAGGAAAAATCCCTCAATGCCATTTTACCGCTCCTCGAAAACTATGACGATAAAACCGTTGTCCCGGAGGATTTACATGTAGTCAAAGATTTTTA
>PFJA01000252.1 GCA_002782905.1 Lysobacterales bacterium CG_4_10_14_3_um_filter_64_11 | reverse complement strand
AGCCGGTAGCAAGCCGGTAGAATGACGTTTTCCGGAACCGCATATTCCATGACTGCTCTGATCTTCGTTACCGGCGGCGTGGTGTCCTCGCTTGGCAAGGGCATCGCCGCTGCATCGCTGGCAGCCATCCTCGAAGCGCGCGGTCTGCGCGTGACGATGATGAAGCTCGACCCCTACATCAACGTCGATCCGGGCACCATGAGCCCGTTCCAGCATGGCGAGGTCTACGTCACCGATGATGGTGCCGAGACTGATCTGGATCTGGGCCATTACGAGCGCTTTGTGCGCACCCGCCTGAGCCGCAAGAACTCGGTCACCACCGGGCGCATCTACGAAGAAGTGATCCGCAAGGAACGCCGCGGCGATTACCTCGGTGCCACCGTGCAGGTGATCCCGCACATCACCGACGAGATCAAGCGCTGCATCGACGAGGCCACCGACGGTTTCGATGTCGGTCTGGTTGAGATCGGCGGCACGGTCGGTGATATCGAGTCGTTGCCGTTTCTGGAGGCGATCCGCCAGTTGCGGGTCGAGCGCGGGCCGAGCAAGGCGATCTTCATGCACCTCACCCTGGTGCCGTACATCGCCGCCGCCGGTGAGCTGAAAACCAAGCCGACCCAGCATTCGGTGAAGGAATTGCGCTCGATCGGCATCCAGCCCGACATCCTGGTCTGCCGCAGCGAGCGGCCGCTGCCCGACAGCGAGCGGCGCAAGATCGCGCTGTTCACCAATGTGCCCGAGGAAGCGGTGATTTCTGCGGTCGATCTCGACAACATCTACAAGATTCCGCTGTGGTTGCACCAGCAGGGACTCGACCGCATCGTGGCCGAGCGCCTGCAGTTTGCCGGCACGCTCAAACCGGCCGATCTTTCCGAGTGGGAAGCGACCGTGGATGCCGCCGAGCACCCGGTCGATGACGTTACCGTGGCCGTGGTCGGCAAGTACGTCGATCACGCCGATGCCTACAAATCATTGGGCGAGGCGTTGCGTCATGGCGGCCTGCGCCAGCGCACCCGGGTCAGCCTGAAGTGGGTCGAGTCCGAGCAACTGGAACGCCAGGGTGACTCGGTGCTGGCCGATGTCGATGCGATTCTGGTGCCCGGCGGCTTCGGCGATCGCGGTTTCGAAGGCAAGGTGCGTGCCGTGCGTTACGCGCGCGAGCGGCGCATTCCGTATTTCGGCATCTGTTACGGCATGCAGGCGGCGGTGGTGGAATACGCACGCAACGTGCTGGGCTTGGCGGGTGCCAACAGCACCGAGAACGACCGTGACGCCGCCGACCCGGTGATCGGCCTGATCACCGAATGGCGCACCGAGTCGGGGCTGGTGGAGCGCCGCGATGAGCATTCTGATCTGGGCGGCACCATGCGCCTGGGTGCGCAGGAATGTCGGCTCAAGCCCGGCACGCTGGCGCACGCGCTGTACGGCAAGGATGTGATCCGTGAACGGCATCGCCACCGCTTCGAGTTCAACAATCACTATCGCGAGCCGTTGCAGGCAGCGGGCATGGTGCTGGCGGGCACCTCGCTGGATGATTCGCTGGTGGAAATGATCGAGTTGCCGGCGCACCCGTGGTTCCTCGCTTGCCAGTTCCATCCCGAGTTCACGTCCACCCCGCGCGACGGCCATCCGCTGTTCATCGGCTTCATCCATGCCGCACGCGAGTACAAGGCCGGTGGTGGGCGGGTCGTGCGCGCGGTTGGCGCCTGATGCTGCCGGGACCACGCCGATGAAGCTGTGTGGATTCGCGGTTGGCCTGGATCAGCCGTTGTTCCTGATCGCCGGGCCGTGCGTGATCGAATCGATGCAGTTGCAGCTCGACGTTGCCGGCCAACTCAAGGAAATCACCACCCGGCTCGGTATTCCCTTTATCTTCAAGTCCAGCTTCGACAAGGCCAATCGCAGTTCGGCGAGCAGCTATCGCGGCCCCGGTCTGGAGCAGGGCTTGCTCATTCTGGCCGAAGTGAAACGCCAGATCGGCGTGCCGGTGCTCACCGACGTGCACGAGTACACTCCGCTCGATGAAGTCGCAGCGGTGGTGGACGTGCTGCAAACGCCGGCCTTCCTGTGCCGGCAAACCGACTTCATCCAGAACGTCGCCCGCGCCGGCCTGCCGATGAACATCAAGAAGGGCCAGTTTCTGGCGCCGTGGGACATGCAGCACGTGGTCGCCAAGGCACAGGCGGCCGGCAACAGCCGGGTCATGGTGTGCGAGCGCGGCGCTAGTTTTGGTTACAACAATCTGGTCTCGGATATGCGCAGCCTTGCGGTGATGCGCCAGACCGGTTGCCCGGTGGTGTTCGATGCCACCCACTCGGTGCAGCTGCCCGGCGGCCTCGGCGAGCGTTCCGGCGGCCAGCGCGAGTTCATCCCGGTGTTGGCGCGTGCCGCCGTTGCCGCCGGTGTGTCCGGCCTGTTCATGGAAACCCATCCTGACCCCGACAATGCCCTGTCCGACGGCCCCAATGCCTGGCCGCTGGCAAAAATGGCGGCCTTGCTGGAAACGCTGGTGGCGCTGGATGCGGTAGTCAAAGGCTCAGCGTTACCCGAGTGCGGGTGAATCCACCGGCATTCAGTCGCATACTTCCCTTGTTTATTGCCGAGCAACGAAACCCATCATGACCACGATCAGCAAAATCCACGCCCGTGAAATTCTCGATTCACGCGGCAATCCCACTCTCGAAGCCGAGGTCACGCTGGCGTCCGGCCACTGCGGCCGCGCGGCGGTGCCTTCGGGTGCGTCCACCGGTACCCGCGAAGCGGTCGAGCTGCGCGACGGCGACAAGACCCGCTACCTCGGCAAAGGCGTACGCAAGGCGGTGGGCAATGTCAACGAAACCATTGCCGCAGCGTTGCAAGGCTTCGACGCGGCCGACCAGAGCGGGTTGGACGCACGCCTGATCGAACTCGATGGCACCGACAACAAGGGCCGGCTCGGTGCCAACGCACTGCTTTCGGTATCGCTGGCCAACGCGCATGCCATCGCGGCATCAAAGCACATGCCGCTGTGGCAACATTTGGCCAATGGTGGGCCGGTGTCGCTGCCGGTTCCGATGATGAACATCATCAACGGCGGTGCCCACGCCGACAACAATATCGACTTGCAGGAGTTCATGATTCTGCCGGTCGGTGCGGCGAGTTTTTCCGAAGCGTTGCGTGCCGGTGCCGAGGTTTTCCATGCGCTCAAGAGTGTGCTCAAGGGCCACGGCCTGAGCACGGCGGTGGGCGATGAGGGTGGTTTCGCGCCGGATCTGCGTTCCAACGCGGAAGCACTGGACACGATCCTCGAAGCGATCAGCAAGGCCGGCTACCGCCCCGGCGAGGATATCGCGCTGGGCCTGGATGCCGCGGCGTCGGAGTTTTACGAAAACGGCAAGTACAACCTGCTCGGTGAAGGCAAGCGGCTGACTTCCGAGCAGTTCACCGAGTTCATGGCCGACTGGGTGCGCCAGTACCCGATCATCAGCATCGAAGACGGCATGGCCGAAGATGACTGGGATGGTTGGGCACAGCTTACGCGTGCGCTTGGCGACACGGTGCAGATCGTCGGCGACGACGTGTTTGTGACCAACCCGCGTATCTTCCGCGAGGGCATCTCACGCAGCATTGCCAACGCCATCCTGATCAAGGTCAACCAGATCGGCACCCTGTCGGAAACGCTGCAGGCCATCGCCATGGCGGCCGCGGCGAATTATGCAGCGGTGGTATCGCATCGCTCGGGCGAAACCGAAGACACCAGCATTGCCGATATCGCGGTGGCGACCAGCGCGACCCAGATCAAGACCGGCTCGCTGTGCCGCACCGACCGGGTGGCGAAATACAATCAGTTGCTGCGCATCGAGGAAGCGCTCGGTGAGCGCGCCCGCTATGAAGGCCGCGCCGCGTTTGCACAGTTCAAGGTGCGCTGACCGGCGCCATGCTGCGCACGCTCGCCACCGTGCTGATTGTGCTGCTGCTGGTGCTGGGCTGGCAGTTGTTCAACGGTGCTGGCGGCGTGCGCGATGTGCATGAATTGGCGGTGAGCGTGCGCGTGCAGCAGCGTGAAAATGCGCAGTTGCTGGCGCGCAACGATGCCCTGGCCGCGGAGGTGGCCGATCTCAAGCAAGGTGAGGCGGCGCTGGAAGAGCGCGCACGCAACGAGCTGGGCATGATCAAGCCCGGCGAGGTGTTCTACCGTGTGGTCGATGCCGGCGATTTACCTGCCGCCGCGCCTGACAAGGATGGCCGGTGATCTGGGTGGTGTTGCCGGCGGCGGGGCAGGGTTCGCGGGTTGGCGGTTCGTTGCCCAAGCAATACCTGCCGGTGTTGGGCCAGCCACTGATCTGGCATACCTTGCACGCCGTGCTGGCGCATCCGGACGTTGCTGGCGTGATGGTGGTGCTGGCTGCGGACGACACCCATTGGCCGGGGCTCGTGTGCATGCACGATAAACCGGTGTTGACGTGTATCGGCGGGGCACAGCGTGCGGCGTCGGTGCGTGCCGGATTGCTCGCGCTGCCGGCTGCTGTCGGCGATGCGGATCCGGTGCTGGTGCACGACGCGGCGCGGCCGTGCATCACCGGCAACGACATCACCCGTTTGCTGGCCGCGGCGGCCGGGCATCCGGTGGGTGCCTTGCTGGGTGCGCCGCTGCGCGACACCCTGAAACACGCCAACGCGGCCCGTGAGGACATTGGCACCGCGGAGCGCGACGGGCTGTGGCGGGTGTTCACGCCGCAACTGTTTGCGCGCGGGTTGCTCATTCACGCACTTGATTCAGCACTGCAAGCGGGCATAGAGGTCAGCGACGAAGCGATGGCGATCGAACGACTGGGTCTGCGCCCGCTGCTGGTTGAGGGCCGCGAGGACAATATCAAGGTGACCACCCAGGCCGACTTCGCGCTCGCCGAGTTTGTGCTGCGCCATCAACGGGGAGTTGCTGCATGAGCGTTCCGTTCCGTATCGGCCAGGGTTACGACGTGCATGCGTTCGGGCCGGGCGATCACCTGATGCTGGGCGGTGTGCGCATCGCCCACGATGCCGGCGTGATTGCGCACTCCGATGGCGACGTGGTGATTCATGCGCTGTGCGATGCCCTGCTC
>PFJA01000283.1 GCA_002782905.1 Lysobacterales bacterium CG_4_10_14_3_um_filter_64_11 | reverse complement strand
CCGTGGCCAACGTTACCGGCTCAAAAGACCGCTCGGCATCGAAACGCAACTGGGTCAACGCATTCAAGGGCTATGACGACGGCTACTGGGGCCCGGCGCCGGTGCGCAGCTTCGAACCCAATCGCTTCGGGCTGTATGACACCATCGGCAATGTATCGGAGTGGGTCGAGGATTGCTGGCACGACTCCTACCAGCGTGCGCCGACCGACGGCAGCGCCTGGGTGAACGCCGGCTGCAACACCCGCATGTTGCGCGGGGCATCGTGGGCCAGTGCGCCAGAGCAGGTGCGTTCGGCATTCCGGCTGGGCGCCGCACCCAACACCGTCGATGCCCGGCTGGGCTTTCGCGTGGTGCGCGAACTGTAGAAAATCTCAGCGATAGCCGCCGCGGCCCAGTGCGGTTGCGGCGACTTCAGAAGCTGATGAACAGGCCGCCATTGACCGGTAAATTGACCCCGGTGATGAAACTGGAGCCCTCGGCACAGAGAAAATCGACGGCGCGCGCGATGTCGATCGGCTGGCCGATCCGGCCCACCGGGATGCTCTGGATGATCTGCTCGCGCAGCGGCTGGGCAATGGTCTTGACCATCTCGGTGTCGCAATAACCCGGTGACACCGTGTTGACGGTCACACCCTTGCGTGCCACCTCACGCGCCAACGCCATGGTGAAGCCGTGCATGCCGGCTTTGGCCGCTGAATAATTGGTCTGCCCGAACTGGCCGGTCTGGCCGTTGATCGAACTGATGTTGACGATCCGTCCATAGCCGCGATCGATCATGCCACCAATCACGTTCTGGGTGAGGTTGAACACACCGTCCAGGTCGACCCGCAGCACATCGGCCCACTGCGCAGGCCGCATTTTGCGCAAGCTCACATCGCGGGTAATGCCGGCGGCATTGACCAACACATCGACTGATCCGAAGCGTTGCTCAAGGCGCTGCACCAGAGCGCCGCATCCGGCAAAATCGGTGACATCACCGGCTTCGAACTGCACATCAAAGCCAGCCACCTGCTCGCGGAACGCGCTCAGGCGCGATTCACTGGCCGTGAGATCCAGCGCGATCACGCTATGCCCGGACTGCGCAAGCTGCATGCAGATGCAACTACCCAGACCGCCGATACCACCGCTGACAATCGCAACACGCTTGCTCATCACTATCCTTTGTCCAGTTGCACGGTCCGATTCACATCGGCAACAAGGACGCGGAGCGTAGATGGCACGGCATGGCAACGTCAAGGTGGCGGGCCGGAAAAATCAATCTGGGAAAAATCGTTCTGGCACACCGGGGCGCGCACCGTTAAGCTGACAGTCCATGAATTACCAACACCAATTCCACGCCGGCAATCACGCCGATGTCTTGAAGCACGCACTGCTGCTCGAACTGCTCGCCGCCCTGTCGGCCAAGCCCAGCGCCTGGTTCGTGCTCGACACCCACGCCGGCGCCGGCAGCCACGACCTGGCCGGCAACCTGGAGGCCGACAGCGGCATCGCACGGCTGTGGGGCCAGCCACACCCGGCACTGGCGCGTTATCTCGCCGCCGTACAGGCGCACAATGGCGATGGCAAACTGCGCCGCTACCCCGGCTCGCCGCTGTTGATCGCCGGCGCCCTGCGCGATGACGACCGGCTGGCCTGCTGCGAAATCCAGCCCGAGCCGGCAACCGCGCTCAAGGCAATGTTCCGCAACGATGCCCGCATCGGGGTACATCAGCGCGACGGCTACGGCGCGATCAAAGCCCTGTTGCCGCCACCAGAAAAGCGCGGCGTGGTGTTGATCGACCCCCCGTACGAAGCGCAGCAGCACGAGTTCGACGCCATTTTGCCGGCGCTGCGTGAAGGGCTGACACGCTGGCCGCAAGGGATTTTCGCCTTGTGGTATCCGATCAAGCGCCGCCGCACCGTGTTGCCATTTTTTCGCCGTGCCGCCGCGCTGCCGATCAAATCGGCATTGCTCGCCGAATTGCTGGTGCGTGCCGATGATTCACCGCTGCGCCTCAACGGCAGCGGCATGCTGATCCTCAATCCACCTTGGCAACTCGATCACGCGCTGGCACCGATCCTTGGCGCGTTGCGCGACAACCTCGCCGAAGCCGGCGGCTCGATCCGGCTGGAATGGCTCAAGCCAGCGGCGTGATGGCCGTAGCGGCGATACCGTGCGGAAACCAAGCGGAGCGTTGCGTCCGCAAAGGACGCAAACAACGCAAAAGGAAAGCAAAGCAGCATTCGTCACAAGCGCCGACCCGACACTGCCAAACCGCGGTGAAATGAAACGGAAAAAGCACAGGGATGTGCGGGGCCAAGTGCGACAATGCGCTACAGATCAGCTTCTCCGTTCCATCCAACCGCATCATGGCTATATCGGATCCGCGCCGTTGGCGCTTGATCCGACCTACGACCTCGCAACCCACGGCATCGTGCTCGTGTAGGTCGGTTCAAGCCGCGCAGCGGCGGCACCGACACCCAGACTCGGATGTTCTCGGCGTTTTCCCTTTGCACTTTTCCTTTGCGCATTTTGCGTCCTTTGCGGACCCAATGTTTTTCATTACGCCACTACGCGCTCGCTGGCGGCGGCGTGCGCTGCGCGCTGGAACGCCCACAACGTGCCGGCGATCGCCACCATCGGCAGCAACGACAGGTAAAACGCGGTCTGGCCGCCGAAGCTGGCGAACACCAGACCGGTGATCATCGAGCCGGTGGTGCCGCCCAGCGCCGAGGCGACCACGATCAAACCGGTCATCGCCGCGTGTTGCGGCCGGGGCAATGCACTCAGCATTACCGAGACGATGGCCGGATAAATCGGCGCCATGAACAAGCCGATCAAGGGGAACACAAATGCGGCCAGCGGCACCGAAGCCCAGCCGGTCACCGAACCGGGCGCGACCCCTTGCGCCAGCGGCAGCGTCACCAGCACCAAGGTCGCCATCGCCAACAGGCAGCCATAGAGCAGATGCTGCCAGCGCAACCGCTGCAACATGATGCCGGCAAGCAGCCGTCCCAGTGCCAGCGAGCCGGCAAAGGCGCTCGCCATCTGCACGCTCATCGCATTGGGCAGGCGCAGCACTTCATTGTTGAAGGTCGGCAACCAGGTGCCGATACTCTGCTCGATCAGCACGTACAGCATGGCGCTGAGCACAAACAGCAGCACCAACGGGCGCGCGACGAGGCGCAACATTCCAAGAAAATCATCGCGCAGGCGGATCGCCGGTGTGCGCGCGGCGGACTCGTCGAACGCGCTGCCGGCGAGCAAGGCAATCACCAGCAAACACACTGCGGCGAGCACCCAATACACATTCAACCACGACAGGTTTTGCGGCTGGTTCGGGTCGATGAAGGCACCAAACAGCCAGTAACCGCCGAGCACGCCGACCATGAACAAGCCCTCGATGGTATTGGTCAGGCTGGCGTGCTGTTTTTCGTCGTGGGTGAGCAACCCGATCAGGGTATACACCGACACCTTGACGATGGCAAAACCTGCACCGATGCTGACGAACAACAGCCGCGTCATCCAAAATGAGGGCAGCAGCGCCATCAGCGCGCACGCCAGTGCGACCACCGCCAAGCCAGCCATCATCGCGCGGCGATAGCCGAGCCGTGGCAAAAACGAAGCCAAGACAAACGACACGATAGCGACCGGAAAATCCTTGAATGCTTCCAGCGTGGCGGCTTGGGTCTTGTCGATATGAAAACTCTGAATCGCCTGCAGGATGACCGTACCCACACTGTTCATCAGCACAGCAAAAACCATGTAAGTGAGCACGATGGCAATGATGACGCGGGTTCGGTTCATGCGTTGAGCATCCTTCGCTGCGGTAATACATCCGGGCAAAAAAAGCCCCGCTGGCATCCGGAGCATTCCGGATGCCAGCGGGCCACGGCCGGCGGGAGGGGTACGATCATCCGCCTGGAGAAACAGTATGACGCGCACTCATCCGGCAGTGATCAGAAGCGATACGTCACCGACGCCGTGTAGTTCGGGCCCTGGATCGCACGACCGAGGAACACGCGATCACTGCCCGCACCACCCGAGGTGGAATCGCCGACGATGCGGGCATTGCCCTCGGTCAGCGCCAATTCGTCGGTCACGTTGCTGCCTTGCACGCGCACTTCCCAGTTGCTGCCGATATAAGCCACCACACCGATGTCGAACGTGTCGTACGACGGCAGCAGTTGCAGATTTTCGTTGTCCGAGAAACGCTTTCCGACATGCGACCAGGTACCAAACAGACGCAGGTCGCCCCACTGGCCCGGAATCAGGTAGCTCGGGGTCAGGCGGAACTGACTTTTGGCCTGCCGGCGCACGCGATTGCCGCTGTTGTCGCCGAAATTGCGGAACTCGGCGTCGACATAGGCACCGCTCAGATCGATGGCGAAGTTCTCGAACGGCCGCAACTGTGCTTCATACTCGATACCCTGCGCATGCGAACCACCGATCTGAGTGATGTTGTTGCCCTCCAGGTCGAACAACTGGAACTGCAAGCCGGTGAACTTGTTGTAGAACCCGGTCAGGAACAAGCTGTACACATCGGTGGACGACTTGAAGCCGATTTCGTACTGATCGATCTGCTGGGTGTTGTCCTGGCCATCGCGCAGGTTGTCGAACTGCGGAAACGCGTAGCCGGTGTTGTAGCGTGCGAACAGGCTCGCGGAATCTGTCACCTTGTAGTTGAGGCCGGCCGTGAACGAGCTTTCGTTGTCGTTGTGATGGATCTCGCGGAAGGTGCCGTTGAGCACCGAAGCGTTGTTGTTGGACAAGGTCAGCAGATTGTTGTCGAGGTCGCGTGATTCGATGTTTTCCAGAATCGCATCCACGGTCTGCCGCTCGAAGCGCAGGCCCAG
>PFJA01000186.1 GCA_002782905.1 Lysobacterales bacterium CG_4_10_14_3_um_filter_64_11 | reverse complement strand
CAAGTGAAGGGAGCGCAGCATGAACGAATCGCGCCGGGCCAAACGACGGCACGTGAATCAGGCGATCGAAGTGATCGACACCATGACCGAATCATCGCTGGGTCGGATCGGCAACATTTCGCAAACCGGCATGATGCTGATCGGGCAAACACAGGTGACCGAGGACGCGCTGTTTCAGGTGCACCTGGAACTGATCGATGACCATGGCCGTCAACGCCGGCTCGATGCCGGTATCCAGCACCTGTGGACCGACGACGGATCGGCCCCGGGTCAACTCTGGCTGGGCTTTCGCTTCATCGACATTTCCGCGCCCGATGCCGATTTTCTGCGACTGTGGGTGGAGCATCCGGACCGCAGTCGGCACTGATGGCGATCTCGCCTGGCCCGCTGCGTGAAATACTCGCGGGCAGCACCGTGTTGCTGGTGCTGGCATGCTCGCCGACGCCGCGTCTGTGGCAGCAGGAACTGCTGGTGTTCGGGTCATCAACACAGCTCAGCATTGCCGATGCATCCGCCGACGCGGTGGCGCTGAGCACTGCCCAAATCGCACAGCGAATGGCGCTGCGCAATGGTGAATGGCACGCCTGGAAGCCATCCGACCTGACCCGCATCAATGCCGCATTTGCCGCCGGCCGGTCAGCGCCAGCGCCGGCTTCGATACGCGCACTGATCCAGCGCTCGCAATTGCTGTCGGCGCAGGTGAACGGTGCATTTGACCCGGCCATCGGCGGCATGATCGCCGCCTGGGGCTTTCACAGCAGCGATTACCCGATCCGCAGCGCGCCACCCGCAGCCGTGGAAATCGAGCAATGGCTGCGCGAGAAACCCGGCATTGCCGATGTCGTGATCCACCCCGACGGCAGGGTAAGCAGCAGCAACCGTGCGGTGCAACTCGACTTCGGCGCCATCGCCGAGGGCGCCGCCGCGAAGGAAATACGGAGCATCCTCGCCGAGCATGGCATTGATAACGCGCTGATCACCATGGGTGGCGACATTCTGGCCGCAGGAAGCAACCACGGCGACCCGTGGCGAGTGGGCATCCTTGACCCGCGCGGAGGGGTATTTGCCGGCGTCCTGCTAGGCGACGGCGACGCCTTGTTCAGCTCCGGCGATTATCACAAATACCGCGAGGACATCGAGAACGGCACCCGTCTGGCACATATCATCAACCCACTGACTGGCCGCCCGACACAGGGCACCGCCAGCAGCACCGTGCTGCACCCTGACCCGATCATCGCGGATGTCGCGGCAACCACCCTGATGGTGGTCGGGCACGCTGGATTCGAGGCCACCTTGCGCGCGCTGGGCATCCGCTGCGCCATGTTGCTGGGCGATGACGACACCCTGCACATCACCACCGCCATGCGCGCCCGAATCGAACTGCTGCGCCAACCGGCCACACAGGTGCCAGCGCTCGACCTGGGCGAAACCTGCGACGTGTCCGCGCCATCGCGTTGATTCGCAGCCGCATGTGTCGCTTGCGGTCGCGGTGAACGGGCACGCGGTCCCGGGTTTCGGGCGCGATGCGCCCCGGGTTTCGGCTTCGCCTCAACCCGGGCTACTGGGGTTTTTAGCGTGCGACGGCGACCGTTTGCGCGTGTTGTGGTAGCCCGGGTTAGGCCGCAGGCCGTAACCCGGGATTTTGCGCGCGGTCGCGATGGACGGCTGCGGGGTCCCGGGTGTCGGCGCGGCCTCAACCCGTGCTGCTCCACGCGACGGGCTCCGGCCGGTGTACCGCATAGCCTTGCAGGTAATCGACGCCGATGTCCTGCAGCACGTGTTCAAGCCGCGCGTCGGACACCCATTCGGCGATCACGACCAGGCCCAGCTCATGGCCGATCTCGGTCACTGCACGCACGATACGCTGGCTGACGCGGTCGGTTTCCAGACTCTGGATGAAACTGCCGTCGATCTTGAGCACATCCACCGGCAGATTTTTGAGATAGCCGAAACTGGCCATGCCGGCGCCAAAGTCGTCGAGCGCGAAACGGCAACCGATCGCACGCAGCTTTTCCATGAACCGCACGACCCGCGGCAGGTTGCTGATCGCGGCCGTCTCGGTGATCTCAAAACACAACTTGCTCGCCGGCACGCTATGCACCCGCAGCAATTCGATCACGAAATCGGCGAACGACTCGTCATCCACGGTTTGCCCCGACAGGTTGATCGCGCACAGGCCGATCGAACCCGAGTCCGGCAACACGTGCTCGAAGTGGGTTATCGCCTGCTCGACCACCCAACGATCGATCAGCGGCATCACGCCAAAGCGCTCGGCAGAAGGAATGAAGGCGCCCGGCTGCACCAGCGAACCATCATCATCGAGCAGTCGCAGCAGCAGCTCGAAATGGACCCCTTCGGCATGCGGCGATGTGCCGGCTGGCTGCAAAATCTGATAGTGCAATCGAAACCGGTTGTCGCGCAGTGCACGACGCAACCGCCCTACCCACTGCATTTCACTGCGCCGTTGCGCGGTTTCGGTGTCGATATCCGAATGCAGATGCACCCGGTTGCGGCCCCTTTCCTTGGCCATGTAGCAAGCGGTATCGGCGCACGCCAGCAGTTCACGCAGCGAACGCACCGGCCGCTCGATCATCACCACGCCAATGCTGCTGGTGATGGTGAAACTCTTGTCATCGATCGTGAACACGAAGCCATCGATACTGCGCCGCAAGCGTTCGGCCGAGTCGCGCGCATCATCAGGGGTGGCATTGACCATCAGCAGGCCAAACTCATCGCCGCCAAGCCTTGCCAGCACATCGTTGGGCCGGATCTGAGCGCGCAACACGGTTGCCAGATCGGCCAGCAAGCGATCGCCTGCGGCATGCCCGGAGGTGTCGTTGATCAGCTTGAACTGATCCAGATCGGCGTACATCAACGCCGCTGGTGGGCCGCCGCGATCGACCTGGGTAATCGCCAGCGCCAGGCGGCGCTCAAACTCGCGCCGGTTGTACAGGTCGGTCAGCTCGTCATGGCTGGCCTGATAGCTCAGTCGGTCGTTGAGCTCGCGCAGCTCGGTGATGTCGTTGGCAACCGCCAGCAGATGCGGCTGCTGGTCCAGATCGATCAGCGATACCGACAAGGTCACCCAGATCCTGCGCCCGGACACACCATGCAATTGCACGATCTCATTCACTATCGGCGATCCACCGCCAGCGACGCGCACCAACGACGCACGCACCCGGGTATCGGCAACAATGGTATCGAGTTGATACGCCCCGATCGTTTCCACGCCCAGCAAAGAGCGTGCGGCTCGATTGAAGTACACAATGCTGCCGTCGGCAGCGCGAATCAGCGCCACCAATGCCGGCAAAAGTTCATTGAGTGCGCGAAACCGGTATTCGCTCTCGCGCGATTGCCGCGATAGCCCGTGCGCCAGCGACTCGGCGCGATAGCGCGTATTGAGCGTTACCCAAATCAGCAACGTCAACATCGTGGTCGCCAGCAAGCCAACGGCAAGCGTCAACCACGGCCAAAACGAGCGGGAAGGCCATTCGCTGCCGGCCGCGACACGCACCCGCCATACCCGCCCGCCGTAGCGCAATTCCTGCACCATCGTCGGACCCACGGCAGCACTTGCCTGCGCGGGCACGATGATCGCCTGCGTGTTGCCGTCGCTGACGTCATCGATCCACACCTTCAGATCGGGATCGTGCGCATCGGCAAGCACCCTGTCGATCAGGCGCGACATCCGCACCGACATCGCCAGGCTGCCGATGTCGCGCTGACGGCGCTGTGCCTCGGTCTGAGGCAGTTCGCCGGCCGCGTACGCAGGCACGCGCACGACAACCCCCGTCTCCGCCAATTGAACCAGGGTGAACGGTGCCGAAAGTACCGGTTCATCGTGATCGCGTGCATCCAGCAATGCACGCAGATTGGCCGGTTGCGAGGCGACATCCAGCCCGACCAATGCCTCATTGCCGGCACGCGGCTCGATGTAGCGGGTGAGGTATCGCTCGCCCGATGCGGTCGCTTCACGGCGCGCATAGGCTACCGCAACCATTGCTGGAAACACTTGCTCCGGATGAATCGCGTGGTAGGCCTGTGCAAACTCGGCTTCGCTGACTTCATCCGAGGCCAGAAACAAGGCCTGAAATGCCCGCGCAAGCGCACCGCCCAGTTCAAACTGCTGCGCTAATCCGGCAATGATTCGTTCAGCCGATCCCTCGACATAGCGGGTCTGCTCTTGGCTGACAATGCGATAGTGGGTACGCGCCAGACTGGCCGACAACAGCGTTCCCAAGACAAACAGGATCATGCTGATCCAGAGTGCTGGACGCCGTGCGACGGGCTTACCGGGCGAAGGATGGTTGATCGGGTTCATCGACTCTCGGCAATTCGTGCGCAGCACATTCAGTTGAGGCAAAATCACAGTAAGCAAACGCCAAAGCCGCTGCAAAGCGGCATCGGCAATGCGTGTTTCGGCATATCGGCACGTCAGTCACCCCATGGAATCGCTCATGTCCCCCCAGACCGAACTGCTATACGCGAATCATCTGCTCCACGTCAAGGGTTGCGCCGAAACCGCACTGGCTGCCGGCGGTTTTGATCATCTGCTGATCGCCTCGGGGGTGGAGAAATACGCCTTTCTCGATGATCGTCCGTACCCGTTCCGCTGCAACCCACACTTCAAAGCCTGGCTGCCGCTGACCGGCCATCCGCAGTGCTGGCTTGCGTTCACCCCGGGCGAACGACCGAAATTGGCCTATTACCTGCCTGACGATTACTGGCATCTGCCACCGCAAGCACCGTCCGGCTACTGGGTCGAGCACTTCGACATCACCCTGATCCGCGATCCTGCGCAGGCCAAAGCCATGCTGCCCAGCACCGGGCGAGCGGCGATCATTGGCGAACTGGACGCAGCCTTGCCCGGGTTATTGCCCAACAACCCGCCGGCCGTGCTCGATCACCTGCACTATCAACGCGCATTCAAGACCCCCTATGAGCTCGCCCTGATGCGCCGCGCCTCGCAACGCGCAGTGCGTGGCCATCTCGCCGCCCGCGACAGTTTTCATCAGGGGCTGTCCGAGCT
>PFJA01000047.1 GCA_002782905.1 Lysobacterales bacterium CG_4_10_14_3_um_filter_64_11 | reverse complement strand
CAGCCCGAGAACCTGGGCTTTTTGCGCAATTGCAATAGCGCTGCACAGCTCGCACGTGGGCGGCTGCTGGTGTTGCTCAACAACGACGTGCAGGTTACCGATGGCTGGTTGACTGCCTTGGTCGAGTGTCTGGAGTCGCACCCCGATATCGGTGCAGTGGGCGCCCGCATCGTCTATCCCAGTGGTTGGCTGCAAGAAGCCGGTACCCGGCTGTTGCGCGATGGCAGCTCCGAGATGATTGGCCTCAACGACCTGCCCGATTTGCCGCGTTACCGCTTCGATCGTGACGTCGACTATTGCAGCGGCGCCTGCCTGCTGCTGCGCGCGGCGGACTTTCAACGCTTGGGGGGGTTTGACGACGCCTTCGCCCCGGCCTATTGCGAAGACTCGGATCTGTGCATGCGCTTGCACGCCAATGGCAAGCGGGTGGTTTACTGCGCAGACGCCACCGTTATCCACCATTTGAGCACCACCTCCGATGCCATCCCCGGTGACTACAAATTGCGTTGTATTGCGCGCAATCTGCGTACCTTCAGCGAACGCTGGCAGGCAGACGTCGATCGCCTCGACGACGTGCGCACCATCGCGCTGTACCTTCCGCAATTTCACCCGATTCCGGAGAATGATCGCTGGTGGGGGCCTGGCTTCACCGAGTGGACCAATGTTGCCCGCGCGCGGCCCAACTTTGTCGGTCACGATCAGCCACGCGTGCCGGCTGATCTTGGTTACTACGATCTGCGCGCACCGCAGGTCATGGAGCAGCAGGCTGCACTGGCGCGGCGCTATGGCATCGGCGGGTTCTGCTATTACTACTACTGGTTCGGCGGACAGCGGCTGCTGGAGCAGCCGATCGAGGCGATGCTGGAGAGTGGGCGGCCAGCGTTTCCGTTCTGCCTGTGCTGGGCCAACGAAAACTGGACACGGCGCTGGGATGGTGAGGATAGTGACGTGTTGATGGCGCAGCAGCATTCGGAGCAGGACGACGCAGCGGTGATTCGCGATTTGATTCGCTATTTTCGCAGCCCGCAGTACATTCGTGTCGGTGGGCGGCCATTGATTGCGGTCTATCGGGTTGCGCTGTTTCCCGACTTCAAGCGCACCGCTGCGCTCTGGCGCCAGATTTGCCGCGACGAGGGCATTGGCGAAATCTACATCGCGCACGTCGAATCGTTCGAGATGGTGTCAGCCGGAGTACTCCCTGCCGATTACGGTTGTGATGCCGCCATCGAGTTTCCGCCGCATGGCATGGCCGACCCCTATCCGGTGAGCGAGCCGTTGCTGAATCCCGACTTTCAGGGTGCGGTCGCCGATTACCGTGATCTGGCGGTGCGCTATGCCACCCGTGAGCTGGCCGGCTACAAGCGTTTTCTCGGCGTCGCCACCGGTTGGGACAACACTGCGCGTCGGCAGAACAACAGTTACTGCTTCGAGCACGCCACCCCGGGGGCGTTTCAGGCCTGGCTGGAAACCGCCATCGAGCGCACCAAACAGCAATTCAGCGGCGACGAGCGCTTGCTGTTCATCAATGCCTGGAACGAATGGGCCGAGGGCGCATATCTGGAGCCCGACCAGCGCTTTGGACATGCTTATCTGCAAGCACACGCCAATGCGCGTGAGTCCGGTCATCTGTTGCGCAGTGACCGTTATAGCCTCGGATGAGCGCACCCATGCCCGCATCAACAAATCCCGACGTTTGTCTCATCGGCCATCCGTTCGCGCCGATCGGGCGTGGCGAGGACGTACGCTGTTCGTTTCGTGCGTTGCGCTCGGTGGCGCTGCGGCCAGGTATTCTTGATGTGTATGGGCATCAGCGTCCGGACGTTGATGCGGAGGCCGAGTTTGGCGCATTTTTGACGGCGCGGCCCGGCGCAATCAATGTGTTCCATCTCAATGGCGATGAGGTTGCGTTGGCGCTTGCTACGCTCGGCGAGACCTTGCCGAAGCACGCGTACAACGTCATCTATCCTGCCTGGGAGTTATCACGCTATCCACAGGAGTGGGCGCGGCAACTGGATCGTTTCGATGAAATCTGGGCGCCCAGTGCCTTCATTCGTGATGCGCTGCTGCCGGCAGTGCAACGGCCGGTGCTGCACATGCCGTTGGCCTGCGAGGTGGTGCTGTCGGCATTTCGCTCGCGCCGCTACTACGGTATTCCCGAAGCGGCCTATGCATTTTTGTTCTTTTTCGATTTTCGCTCGTACGCCACCCGCAAGAATCCGCAAGCGGCGATTCGCGCTTTTGCGAAGTTGTGCCAACTAAGGCCAGCGGCCAACACCTGCCTTGTGATCAAGGTGCACGGTGCCGAAGCGGCGCCCGACGCACTCGCCACGCTGCAACGCGAGCTGGCCGGGTGGCATGGCCGCGTGGTACTGATCAATCAGCAGATGGATGACAACGACACCAAAAACCTGCTGCGCTGCTGTGATTGTTTCGTTTCATTGCATCGCGCGGAAGGGTTCGGTCGCGGGCTGGCCGAGGCGATGTACCTGGGCAAGCCGGTCATAGCCACGCGCTATTCGGGTAATCTCGATTTCATGACTGAGCGCACGGCCTATCTGGTCGATCACACCCTGGTGCCGGTGCAGCCGGGCGAGTACCCGCATGCCGAAGACCAGCACTGGGCCGATGCCGACGTCGGACACGCGGCAGATTACATGGCCGCGCTGGTCGATGACCCGGCGCGTGGTTATGCCATCGGGCGCGATGCCAGTCGCGCAATCCGCACCCGGATCGGTTGGCGAGCGGCCGGGATGCGCTATCGTCAGCGCATCGAGGCGATCATCGGGATACAGCGCGCGCACGCTGCGCAGGACGCCAGGAGCGACGCATGAATACGGAGCATTCGGGAAGCGGCGCGCCACGTTGGTTGCCTTCGCGCGTAGCGGCCGAGCGTGTGTTTGCCGAGCTCGCGCCGGAAGCCGCCCGACTTGAGCCGACGATCATCGCGAAGCACGGCGCCGACGGTTTCTGCGTTGGTTGCGGCAAGCGCGGCTGGCTGACACAGCCTGACACCGCGCAGGGCGACTGGGCCAATCTGCGCGAGGGCCTGTTGTGCCAGTGCGGGCTCAACAGCCGGATGCGGCAGATACTGGTGACGCTCGACGCACTGTTGGCGCGCGATGATTCGCTGCGCAATGCGGTGGTATTCGAACAAGTGACGCCGTTGTTTGTGCGCTTGCGTGAGCGCCTGCCACGTCTGATTGGCAGCGAGTTCCTCGGTCCGTCGTGTCGCTCAGGCGACGTCATCGCGACGATGGGGCAGTCGGTTCGCCACGAAAGCTTGCTGGCAACCTCGTATGCCACGGATTCGCTCGATCTGGTGATGCATTTTGACGTGCTTGAACATGTGCCCGACCCGCTCGCAGCGCTGGCTGAGTGTCATCGCATCCTGCGCCCCGGCGGCTGGCTGTTCTTCACGTGTCCGTTCTACGAGGGGCTGGAACACACGATCGTGCGCGCACGGATGGTCGATGGCGCGCTGGTGCATGAACTGGCACCGTGCTTTCATGGCAATCCGGTCAACGGTGATGGCGCACTGGTGTTCACCCAGCCAGGCTGGGACTTGCTGGACTGGATCACCACGGCCGGGTTCCCTCCGGCAACTCTGGCGTTGTGCTTCGACCCCGAGCAGGGCATCGTGACCAACGCCTGCCCGTATGCGGATGGCCATACCTGGCCGGTTATTTTTGTCGCGCAGAAGACGAGTGATCCGGTAACAAAATAGTGAGTGCCCAACCGATTGTCGCGGCGCGTTTTGGACAATGCCAAGGTTGCGATCTTGACGTCATTGTCAATTCGATGCGACACCATCGTTCGGGCGATTCCAAGCAAGCTGCGGACCCAAGCCACTGATCCCGAACCGGTTCCTGGAATGACCTTCGCTCCGCTCCTCCGCCAAAGCAATAGTGCCACCATCCCCAAAGCCTTGGTGCTGGTTGCCTTCGCGGCATTTGTCCTTCTAGTGTTGCGGATCGCGGCGGTCGAGTCGCCGATCATGGCAAGCGATGAATACGCCTATTTCGCGCACGCAGAATATGCGCAGACAGCCGAGCAGCTGCAGCGCCTGGATCCGGGCTTGCAGGCGGTGGAAAACAGGGTGTACCCGGCATTGTATGGCGTGTGGAAGGCGATTTCACCACACCACACCGCACTGGCTGGACGCATCTTCAACGCGCTGAGTTTCGTGCTTGGGGCATTTGCCCTGTTCGCCGTCTTCGCGCGCGTGTTCGACCGTAAAAGTGCACTGATATCTACCTTGTTGTACCTGGCACTGCCGCTGTCGTTTTATTCCACCACCGTGTTGCCCGAGGTCGCGTTCCAACTCTCGATCTATCTGGTTGCTGGCGTGGTCGTGGCGGCAGGGTCGAGGCCGGGATACCGCTACGTCGCGGCGGCCGCGGCCCTGTGTACCCTGAGCTATTTCATCAAGCCGCATGCGGTGGCACTGATCGTCGCCTGTGCGGCGTATTGGTTTGCTACCGGAATGCTTGAACGCGACGTGCCGGCCCGCGTTCGTTGGCGTCGCGCTTTGTCGCTCACCGCCATTTTCGGGTTGATGGTCGGCCTGCTGATCGTCGTTGTTGGCAAATTGCTACCTGCGGCGGCACCAAGCACGGGCATCTTGCCGTCATTCTACGTTGTGTATATCGGTCAGATATTCGACGTTGCATTCCTGTCCGCGAATCTCATCAACCTCGTCAATTACGTTGGCGGGCACCTTTGGCTGTTGCTGGTGTTGTTCACGCCTGGGTCTGTGGCCATCCTGGGCATAGTCCACGGGCTGCTACGTGGTGGCGAAAGCACACCGGGTGCGGACGATCCGGCGCACGAGCGGCGTGCCTACTTCGCGCTGTTCGTTGCGCTGATGCTGGTGGCGTTTTTGCTGATGGTGGCATTGTTCACCAGCTCGGCGGCGATGGGAAACGACTTCGAACGTGATCGTCTGCATGGGCGTTATCTGGCTGGACTGCTGCCGTTTCTGCTTGCCTACTCGGTATGGGCATCGCGCCGTGCCGGTAGTCGCCTTGTACCGCTGCTTGCCATGGCCGTTCTGGTTGGTTTTTTCTTCATCGGTTCGACGATGTACCACCTGT
>PFJA01000124.1 GCA_002782905.1 Lysobacterales bacterium CG_4_10_14_3_um_filter_64_11 | reverse complement strand
TTTCGGCTTCGCCTCAACCCGGGCTACACGGTTGGCTGTGGTGTTTTGGTGTTGTGGTAGCCCGGGTCAGGCCGCAGGCCGTAACCCGGGATTGTGTGGCGTGTCGCGGCCCGTTGGGCATCGACCCAGGCTACGAGGCGTCGTTGCGCAGCAACCGCTCGATCACGTCGCGGTACACCGTGACCAACACCTCCAGATCGGCCACGCGCACGCATTCATCGACTTTGTGGATGCTGGCATTGATCGGCCCCAGCTCCACCACCTGCGCGCCCAGTGGCGCGATGAAGCGGCCATCGGAAGTGCCGCCGCCGGTGTTTTCCACCGGCTTGATGCCAGCGTGCGCAGCCAACGCGGCACGCACGGCCTCGCGCAACACGCCATCCGGGGTATGGAACGGCTCGCCGGAGCGATGCCAGTGGATATCGGCACGCACACCATGCCGCGCCAGCGTCGCCTCCACTTCGGCAACCAGCCGATCCGCCGTCCAGCTCGGTGCATAACGAAAGTTGAAGCCGATCTGCGCGCTGCCGGGAATGACGTTGCTGGCGCCGCTGCCGGCGTTGAAATTGGCGATCTGAAAACCGGTCGGCGGAAACTCGGGATACGGCACGGTATCCCAAACCCGCGCCGCGAGTTCGGCGAAGGCCGGCAGTGCGCGATGGATCGGGTTGTCGGCCAGTTCGGGATAGGCGACGTGGCCCTGCACACCATGGATGCTGGCAGTGCCCGTCAGCGAACCGCGTCGGCCCACGCGCACCACGTCGCCGATGCGCTGCGCGGAACTGGGCTCGCCGACCAGACACCAGTCGATGCGTCGGCCTTCACCCGCAAAATGCGCAGCCACCTTGCGTATGCCATCGATGGCATCGCCTTCCTCATCGGAGGTCAGCAGCAAGGCCACGGTACCCGGATGCGCGGGATGGGCGGCAACAAACTGCCCCGCCGCAATCACCAATGCCGCGACGCTGCCCTTCATGTCGGCGGCACCGCGGCCGTACAGCACCCCATCACGCACCACCGGCACGAATGGATCGCCATGCCATGCCGCGCGTGGCCCCGGCGGCACCACATCGGTATGCCCGAGCAGGCACAGCACCGGCCCGCCCGCACCATGACTGGCCCAGAGGTTGTCCACTGCGCCATGGCGCAACGATTCGATGACAAACCCGGCGCGTTGCAGGCGCTCGGCGATCATCGTCTGACAACCGGCGTCATCCGGGGTCAGCGAGGGCCGCGCGATCAGATCACAGGCAATCGCGAGCAAATCAGACATGTGGTTCGCACCCTCAACCGACGCCAAAGCGCAGCTTGTACGCCTTGTCGCTGAAGCCGACACTGACCACGCCATCCGCGGTAACCAGCACCGGCCGCTTGACCAGCGCCGGGTGTTCGCGCAGCAGCAATGTCCACTCCGGGATCGAGCCGGGCGACTTGCGCGTGATCGGCAAATTGCGCCAGGTGGTCGAAGCGCGATTGATCAGATGCTCGAAACCACCCAACTGCTCAGCCCATGCGTGCAGGGTTTCCGGGCTGAGCGGCTGCGCGCGATAGTCAACGAAGGTGAACGTTATCTCGAATCGTTGCAACCAATTGCGCGCCTTGCGGCAGGTGTCGCACTGCTCCAGGCCGTACACAGTGACGCTCATCGACAACTCCTGATCCGTGCGATCAATCCAGGCTGCGCAACAACTCGTTGACCGAGGTCTTGCTGCGGGTTTTGCCATCCACGCGCTTGACGATCACCGCGCAATATAGCGCGTAGCGACCATCGGCCGAGGGTAACGAACCGGCCACCACCACGCTGCCGCCCGGCACCCGGCCATAGCTGACTTCGCCACTGCCGCGATCATAGATGCGGGTGCTCTGGCCGAGAAACACGCCCATGCCGATCACGCTGCCCTTTTCCACCACCACCCCTTCCACCACTTCGGAGCGGGCACCGATGAAGCAATCGTCCTCGATGATGGTGGGGCCCGCCTGCAACGGTTCCAGCACGCCACCGATGCCGGCACCGCCGGAAATGTGGCAGTTGCGGCCCACTTGCGCGCAGGAGCCGACCGTCGCCCAGGTATCGACCATGCTGCCGGCACCGACATAGGCACCGATATTCACGAAACTCGGCATCAACACTACATCGCGGCCCAGGTGCGCACCGCGACGCACCACCGCACCGGGCACGATGCGCGCGCCGACCTCGCGCAAGGCGACCTCATCGCTGCCGGTGAAGCGCAGTGGCACTTTGTCGTAGTACGGTGCCGGCTGGCCGTCCATCAATTGCATGTCGTTGACCCGAAAGTACAGCAGCACCGCTTTTTTCAGCCATTGATGCACTTGCCACTGGCCACCACGGCCGGGGCTGGCGACGCGCAACTCACCACGCTCCAGGCCGGCGATGACCGCTTCAACAGCAGGTTGCGTTGAGCCGGTGATTTCGGCCGCGGTCAGCACCGCACGGCGTTCCCACGCGCTTTCAATCGTCTGTTGCACACTGGCCCAGCGGTCAGTGTCGGTCTTCTTTGCCATCGTCGTCTCCATCCACGCAATGCAGCAGGGCTTCACGCAATGCGTGCAGGGTTGCTGGCGCGTGCAGCGCCATGTCGTGTTCATCGGTCAACTGGAAAAAATCCTCGACCCGCTCGCCAAACGTGGCGATCCGCGCCGCGTGTACCCGCACGCACTGCTGTCGCAATGCCTGTGCCACCTCCGCCAGCAGACCAGGGCGATCGGTACACACCAGGGTCAACTGGGTGCGGCCATTGGCCAGCGTTTCGAACTCTACCCGAGTGGGTACCCGAAAGTGGCGCAAATGCCGCGGCAACGCGCGCCGCGACGGCCGCACCTGCGCCAGTGGTCGCGCCAACACCTCATCGAGACGACGGCCGACCGCGCGTGCCAGCTCGTCGCGGCCGACGCCGCGATCATTGACCGCCAATACCTGAAAAGTATCCAGGCTCATGCCGTTGACGGCGGTCATCACCCGTGCGGCCAGAATGCTCAGACCGAAGCGATCCAGCGTGGCAACCACCGCCGCGAACAGGCCATCGCTGTCAGGCGCGTAGACGAATACCTCGAGTGCGGGCGCGCCGCCTTGTGCCAGCGGCCTGGCCAGCACCAATGCCGCAGCGGCGCGATGATCGCCAATGGCAGCCGTCTGCCAGGCAATTTGTTCAGGCCGATAGCGCAAAAAACTCTCATCGGGAAACGTTGTCCAGACCGCATTGATGGCGGCCTCATCCATGCCCTGCCCAAGCAACAGCGCGCGTGCGGCAACCCGACATTCGCTGATGCGCTCGGTGCCATGCACCGGATGTTCAAGGCCGCGGCGCAAGGCAAAGCGGGCTGCACCGTACAGGTCAGCGAGCAGACGATCTTTCCAGGCATTCCACAGTTTCGGGCTGGTACCGGCGATGTCGGCCACCGTCAACAGATACAAGTAGTCCAGATGCTCGCGATCGGCAACGCGCTGGGCGAAGCGATTGATCACCTCGGGGTCGGAAATGTCCTGCCGCTGCGCAGTCACCGACATCAGCAGATGCTGCCGCACCAGCCACGCGACCAAGGCGGTATCTCCCGCCGGCAGGCCGTGGGCACGGCAAAATGCCTCGGCATCATGGCTGCCCAGTTCGGAATGATCGCCGCCACGGCCCTTGGCAATATCGTGGAACAGGCCAGCCAGCAACAGCAGTTCGGGTTTGCGCAGACGCGGCCAGACCTCATCCGCGAGCGCGAAGCGCCGCTGCGGATCAGGTGCGTGGAAACCGGCGATGTTGGCCAGCACCGTCAAGGTATGTTGATCGACGGTATAGACATGAAACAGGTCGAACTGCATCCGCCCGGCGACATTGCCGAATGCCGGCAGGTAGCACGCCAGCACGCCCAAGCGTGACATTCGTCGCAATGATGGCACCGCCTGCGGACCACGCAGAATCTGCATGAAGCCGGCACGCAACGGCACGCTCGCAGCGTCATAGCACGGGATGTTGGGCAATGCCTCGGCCAGCGCCCGCGCCGATTCCGAATGCAGGCCGCGCAAATCCGGATGTTCCGCCCAGACCTGAAACAACCGCAGCACCAGGCTCGGCTGGCCCGCCAGCCGGCCCGGCTCACGCACCGCCAGATAGCCGTGCCGACGCACGAAATCGCCATCGATCGACTCGGCGCGCTGTTCGCCTTCGAGCTGCTCGTCGAAGCGTTGCAGCAAGCGGTCGTTGATCCGCAACACCGTTGCCGCTGAGCGGAAGAACCCCTGCATCAACTGCTCAACCGCCAGCTTGTCGGCACGCTCATCGCGCAGCCCGAGGCGGGTCGCCAGCGCCTTTTGCAGATCGAACAACAGCCGCTCTTCGCGCCGCCCGGCCACCAGGTGCAAGCCAAAACGCAGCCGCGACAGCGCTTGCCGTTCGCGCTCCAGGCTGGCGAACTCGTCCTCGCCCAGCACGCCCAGCGGCACCAGTTCGGCCAACCCTGGCACGCCGTGTACCCGCCGCGCCATCCATACCAGGGTGTGAATGTCGCGCAAACCACCCGGCCCGTCCTTGATGTTGGGCTCCAGGTTGTAGGCGGTGTCATTGAAGCGGGCGTGGCGCTGGCGCTGCTCGTCGCGCTTGTCGGCAAAGTATTCGGCGGGTGGCCACAGCATGTGCGCGCTCAGCGCCCGCGCCAGACGCTGTGCCGCGTCGGCGTTACCGCACAGCAATCGCCATTCCGACAACGCAGTGATCACGGTAAGGTCTTCACGCGCCGCCTGCACGCACTGTTGCAGCGAGCGGACCGCGTGCCCGGCACTGAGGCCAACGTCCCAGAGCAGCGTGAAAAAATGCGCCAATGCCTCATGATGCGCGGCTTGCGCGTTGGTTTCGGCCAACACCAGCAAATCGACATCCGAAGCCGGAAACAGCTCGCCGCGGCCATAGCCGCCGGTCGCCAGCAACTCCAGGCCGGTACAGGCACAGCGCGCCCGCTGCCAGGCACTGCACACCACGTTATCGACACTGGCCGAGCGCGCCGCGAGCAGGCGATCAACCGGCTCGTCGGCATCGAAGCGTTGCGCCAGCGCGGCATCGGTATCGCTCAGCAATGCCCGTGCG
>PFJA01000109.1:4579-5006 GCA_002782905.1 Lysobacterales bacterium CG_4_10_14_3_um_filter_64_11 | reverse complement strand
CGCGCAGCAGCAGGGCATCGACATTGCAGCCGGATTGCAGCCGCACATGCGCAGCGCGTTTTGCCGCCTCGGCGAGTGCGTTGGCAATGCGCTGGCCGCTGCGATCACCACCGGCATGGGCGATGCGGGCATGGCGGTGGCCACCCTCCAGATGCAGGCTCAGCGCGTCGCCGTCGCGGTCGAACGCCACGCCGTGCTGTTGCAGCCAGGCGATGGCGGCAGGCGCCTGCTCGGTCAGCACGGCGACCGCTTCGCGATCGTTGCTGCCGGCACCGGCGATCACGGTGTCGTGCGCGTGCTGTGCCGGGTTATCACCGGCACCGAGCGCGGCGGCAATACCGCCTTGTGCCAGCGGCGTGGCGCCATCGCTGCCAGCGCTACCGCGACTGAGCAGCAATACTTGGCGCGGCGCCGCCGCCAGCGCCGT
>PFJA01000109.1:0-4549 GCA_002782905.1 Lysobacterales bacterium CG_4_10_14_3_um_filter_64_11 | reverse complement strand
GATGATCGGCGGCAAGTTGCTCGCGCTGTGCGACATCTCAAACCCGGTCACGACGTCCGACCGCCAGCATCCGCGCCAGCGCATGCCGCGCGCGTGCGGCAACCAGCGGATCGACGGTAACTTCGTGCTGCAGATCGCGCAGGCAGGCGTAGATGTTGGGCAGGGTGATGCGCTGCATGTGCGGGCACAGGTTGCACGGCTGGATGAAGCGGATCTGCGGAAACTCGGCCTTGAGGTTGTCGGCCATCGAACATTCAGTGATCAATGCCACGTTTTGCGGTTGATGCGTGCGCAACCAGCCAGCCATGGCGGTGGTGGAACCGACGAAGTCGGCTTCGGCCAGCACTTCGGGGGTGCATTCGGGATGGGCAACGATCTGCGCAGCGAAGCGCTCGCGGGTTTGCCGCACTTGCGCCGCGCTGAATTGCTCATGCACTTCGCAACTGCCTTCCCACAGGATCAGTTCGACCGTGGTTTGCGCGGCAATGTACTGGCCGAGGTAGCGATCGGGCACAAAGATCACCTGCGCGCAACCCATCGATTCCACCACCTGCAAGGCATTGGCCGAGGTACAGCAGGCATCGGATTCGGCCTTCACCTCGGCCGAGGTGTTGATGTAGCTCACCACCGGCACACCGGGATGACGCCGGCGCAGGGCGCGCACATCGGCGGCGGTGATCGCGGCGGCCAGAGAACACCCCGCGGCAAGGTCGGGGATCAGCACGGTTCGATCCGGCGCGAGAATCTTGGCGGTCTCGGCCATGAACTGCACGCCGCAGAACACGATGATCTTGCTGTCGCAACGCGCCGCGGCTTCCGCCAGCGCCAGTGAATCGCCGGTGACATCGGCAACGCCGTGGAAAATCTCCGGCGATTGATAGCTGTGCGCCAGAATCGTGGCGCCGCGCACTGCCTTGAGGCGGCGGATCGCATCGATCCACGGCAGATGCAATGGCCATTCCACGCACGGCAGCAGGCCGCGCAGGCGCTCGCCCAGTTCGGCATATTCGTGTTCCAGCCCGGGGCGGGGCTCGGGGCGCGGCAGGGTGGAAAGATCGGACATGGCACGGTTCCCGGCGGTGTGCCGCAGGCACGGCGGCACAGCATCGCAGCACCATACTGTCGCCGCCCTGATCCAGATCAAATTGCGCCGCCGTTGAATCGGCGACAGTGGGCAATGGCACGTGTAGCGTCGTCATGCCAGCGAAAGCTGGCATCCAGCGCCTCGCTCTTGCTTGACCTCTTGACGTCACTGGATTCCAGCTTTACCGCGGGCTGTCCATGCCCGCCGCCCTACGGGCCAGCTTCGCTGTTCACGGGTGCTCCAGACGCGCGCAGTCGCTGGCATGACGAAACAGATGGGCTCAGCAATTTCTCGGGAAAGCAAAACCACGGAGGCCAGGCAATGGCATTTCACGATCTGCGCAGCTTTATCGCGCACCTGGAAAAAACCGGCGGCTTGCGCCGGGTGTCCGATCCGGTCGATCCCGAACTGGAAAGCACGGCGCTGTGCCTGCATGTGCTGCGCGCACAGGGGCCGGCACTGCTGATGCAGGCCCCTGTTGGATCGCAGCATCCGCTGCTCGGCAACCTGTTCGGCCATCGCGCGCGCATCGAGGCCGCGATTGCGGGGCGGCCGCTGGCGTCGCTGCGCGAATTGGGTGCGTTGCTGGCGGCGATCAAGGAACCACGCTGGCCGAGCTCGTTGCGCGAGGCGTTGCAGCAATGGCCGGAGTTGGCGCAACTGGCACATGTGGCGCCGCGCAGCGTGCGCGAGGCGGCGTTTCAGGAACAGGTACTGACCGGCGATGACGTGGACCTTGGCCGCTTGCCGATCCAGCGCTGCTGGCCGGGCGATGCCGGCAAGCTGATCACCTTCGGGCTGGTGGTTACCCGCGGCACCCGCCAGAAACGGCAGAACGTGGCGATCTATCGGCAACAGGTGATCGACCGCAATCGGGTGATCATGCGCTGGCTGCCGCATCGCGGCGGTGCGCTCGATTACGCTGACTGGCAGGCCACGCATCCAGACAAGCCGTTTCCGCTGCTGGTGGCGATCGGCGCCGATCCGGCAACGCTGCTGGCGGCGGTGGCGCCGGTGCCCGATACCTTGTCCGAATACGAGTTCGCCGGCCTGCTGCGCGGCGAGCGCACTCGCCTGTGGCACAGCGCGCTGACCGGCCTGGACGCTCCGGCCGGCGCCGAAATCGTGCTCGAAGGTTTCATCCAGCCCGGCGATACCGCGTTGGAAGGGCCGTTCGGCGATCACACCGGCTACTACAATGCGCAGGCGCCGTTCCCGGTGTTCACGATCGAGCGCATGAGCTTGCGCACGGATGCGATCTATCACGGCAGTTACATGGGCCGCGCGCCGTTCGACGAGCCCTCGGTGCTGGCACAGGCGTTGAACGAAATCTTCGTGCCGATCCTGCAAAAAGTGTTCCCTGAAATCGTCGATTTCTACCTGCCGCCGGAGGCGTGTTCGTACCGCGTCGCGGTGGTCAGTATCCGCAAGCAGTATGCCGGCCACGCGCGGCGGATCATGATGGCGGTATGGTCGTACCTGCGCCAGTTCACCTACACCAAGTTCGTGATCGTCACCGACGCCGATATCGACGTGCGCAACTGGGCACAGGTGATCTGGGCGGTTTCGACCCGCGTCGATCCGGCGCGCGACAGCGTGCTGATCGAAAACACCCCGATCGATTACCTCGATTTCGCCAGTCCGGTGCCCGGCCTTGGTTCGAAGCTGGGGCTGGATGCCACCCACAAATGGCCTGGGGAAACCACCCGCGACTGGGGCCGGCCGATCACCGGTGATGCCGCGATCGAGAAACGGGTGCAGGCGCTGTGGGAAAAGCTGGTAACACCGCCGGAAACCTGATCCGGATCAATTTAGTGATCGACAGCGGCGGCGACAATCGACACCCGATGTCATGCCGAGCGAGGTGAAAACCGTCATGCAACTGGTGTGCCCCGCCGGCAATCTGCCGGCGCTCAAGGCGGCGGTCGATAATGGCGCCGATGCGGTCTATGTCGGTTTCCGCGACCAGACCAACGCGCGTGCCTTCCCGGGCCTGAACTTCAGTGAGGCCGAGCTGCGCCAGGGCGCGGACTACGCGCATCAACGCGGGCGCAAGCTGTACGTCGCGCTCAATACCTATCCCGATTCAGCGCGGCTGGCGATGTTCGAGGCGGCGGTGGATCGCGCTGCCGAGCTCGGTGCCGATGCCATCATCGCCGCCGAAATGGCGGTGCTCGACTACGCCGCGCGCACGCATCCGCAGATGCCCCGGCATCTGTCGGTGCAGGGTTCGGCCACCACCGCCGCGGCGCTGCGCTATTGCCACGAGCGCTTCGGCATTGCGCGTGCGGTGTTGCCACGGGTGCTGTCGATCGAACAGGTCGAGCGCCTGTGCGCGAACAGCCCGGTGCCATTGGAAGTGTTCGCGTTCGGCAGCCTGTGCATCATGGTCGAGGGCCGCTGCCAGCTATCGAGCTACGTCACCGGCGCCTCGCCCAATCGCCATGGCGTGTGCTCGCCGGCGAAGTTCGTGCGTTGGCAAGAACTGCCCGACGGCAAGCGTGCCGTGCATTTGAACGGCGTGCTGATCGATCGGTTTGACGCCGGCGAACCGGCTGGCTATCCCTGCGTGTGCAAGGGCCGCTTCGAAGTCGGTGGTGAGGTGTTTCACGCGCTGGAAGAACCAACCAGCTTGAACACCATGGAATTGCTGCCGCGCTTGCTCAAGATCGGTGTCAGCGCACTCAAGATCGAGGGCCGCCAGCGTGGTGTGGCTTATGTGTCAACGGTAACCCACGCCTGGCGCAGCGCGATCGATCGCTGCGCCGCCGACCCGGCGCACTGGGCGGTCGAACCGGCGTGGAAAAGCGCGCTGTCGGCGCACGCCGAAGGCCACCAGACCACGCTTGGCCCGTACCACCGGGCGTGGCATTGAGGGTTGCAAATCGTAGGATGGGTAGAGCGCAGCGAAACCCATCGTCGCCGGTTAGCGATGGGTTTCGCTGCGCTCTACCCAGCCTACGGCTACGGCACTTGCAAGGACTGAAGCCATGCGATTGAGTCTGGGACCACCGCAATATTTCTGGCCACGCGAACAGGTGTTTGCGTACTATCGCGAAGCCATGCATTGGCCGCTGGATGTGTTCTATCTCGGCGAAACGGTGTGCTCGAAACGGCGCGAATTACGCAGCCGCGACTGGCTGGCGCTGGCCGGCGAGATCGCCGACAACGGCCGCGAGGTGGTGCTGTCGAGCCTGGCCTTGCTGGAAGCCGAATCCGAACTGGGTGCGCTGCAACGGCTGGTCGAGAATGGCCGTTTCCGGATTGAGGCCAATGATCTGTCGGCGGTGCAGTTGTGCCGTGAGCGCGGTCTGCCGTTTGTTGGCGGCCCAACCTTGAATGTCTACAACCATCGCGCGCTGGCGATGCTCATCGCCGACGGCATGCAGCGCTGGGTGCCGGGCGTCGAATTGAGCCGCGATCTGCTGATCAAACTGGGCGCTGCTGCCGAAGCCGAGTCGATCA
>PFJA01000148.1 GCA_002782905.1 Lysobacterales bacterium CG_4_10_14_3_um_filter_64_11 | reverse complement strand
GGTGTAGCCCGGGTTGAGGCCGCAGCCCCGGGTTTCGCCGGCACTGCGTGCCTCGGGTTTCGCCGGCACTGCGTGCCCCGGGTTTCGCCGGCACTGCGTGCCCCGGGTTTCGCCGCTGCGCGGCTGTAACCCGGGCTACGACGGCGGTTTGGTGGTGGTGGTGGTGGTGGTGGTGGTGGTGGTGGTGTAGCCCGGGTTGAGGCCGCAGCCGAAACCCGGGAACCTGGTGGTAACCGTTCAGCCGTTCGCCGCAGCGTCTGGCTCAGCCGCCGGATAACGCCTGCTTGTCGGTTACCACCTGGTTATCCAGCGAAAATATCACCGGCACCAGCACCGTACCCTCGACCGGCCTGCCGTTCTGCGCCGCCGGGTTGAAGCGCCACGCTTGCACCGCGTCGATTGCGGCCTGTTCCAGCGCCGGGCTTGCCGTTGACTTGTGGATCACGATATCGCTCGGCGTCCCATCGGCAAGCACGCGCACCTTGAGCACCACGGTGCCCTGCTCCCTGGCTTTCAGCGAAGCCCCTGGATAGATCGGTGGAAACTGCGTCCGGAAGCTGACTGCTTCGCTTGCGTTCGCATCGGCCGCTGTCTCTGCCGACGCCGCCGGTTGTGGTTGCAGCGCCCAGGCTGCGGCGGTGACCGCTCCGGCCAGCAACACAATGGCAATGCGACCAAGGCGAATACGGAACTTCGATAACGCGTGCTGTTGAATCATGGTGATGCGCTCCTTGAGCGGGTGGGAACCGAAACCCTGACAACCGAGCGGCAGGCGCTCGCGCAGGCATTGGGAATTGAGCAGCGCCGCGCCATAACGGCGGCGCTGGCGCGGGTGTGCGGCGAGCACGCCGGCATCGCAGGCCAATTCCTGATCGCGCCAGAACAGCGGCAATGCGATCACCAGCAGCGGGTTGAACCAGTACAGGCAACGCACAATTGCCGCGAGCAGATTGGCGAGGTGGTCGCCGCGGCGCAGGTGCTCGCGCTCGTGGGCGATGACCAGGCGCTGCTGATCGGCGTCGTACCGCGTGGCAAAATCAGCCGGCAACACAATGCGCGTGCGCAGCACGCCAACCAGCGCCGGCAAACCGGCGTTGACCGTTGCCTGCACGCAGCCATCGCCAACCTCACGCAACGGGCCGAGTGCGCACACGAAGCGCCGCTGCTGCCAGCCGATCCAAGCCATCATTGCCACCGTGCCGAGCAGCCAGATCGCCAGCCACACAGTGCTCGCCGAGCCCGTTGCCGGTACATCGACCATCGCCGATAACGGGCTCGCAGGTACCAGCCCCAGTGTCGGGCTGCCGCTGAAATGGACTGGCGCCGGCAGCAGCGCCGCAATCATCGCCAGCGGCGGCAGGCTCCACAGGCCGTAAGCGCTACGCGCGCCAAATGCGGCGCGCAGCGGACGACGCAGCAGCAACACGATCAGCAGCGCGGCGCTCGACACTGCCGTGGTGGCCAATACCAACGCGACAACATCATTGTTCATCGTCCATCCCCTCGATCAACTTGCGCAGTTCGGCGATGTCGCCGGGGCTGAGTTTGCGATGCTGACAAAAATGCGCCACCAGCGGCGCCACCCGGCCATCAAAGAGGCGATCCAGCAGGCCGGTGCTTTGCTGCTGCAACCAGTCTTCGCGGCTCAACTTCGGCGCGTAAAGAAAGCGGCGGCCGTCGCGCTCGGCAACAACGGCGCCTTTGCGCAGCAGGCGATTGAGTAAGGTTTTGACCGTACTGAACGCCCAGCCCTGTTCGCCAGCCAGAGCAGACAGCACTTCCTCGGCAGTACGCGGACTGTGCTGCCACAGCACCTGCATGACGATGCTTTCGGCATCGGAGATTGGGATATCGTTTACGTTCGTAATCATTAACTCAGATTACACGTGTAATCGCAGTTGTCAAGTCTCCTCCGGCGATGTGCTGATTACGCTGTCATTGCGAGGAGCGAAGCGACGCGGCAACCCAGACCGTTCTGCTCCATGAATAAAAACACTGGATTGCTTCGCTCCGCTCGCAATGACGAACAATGGGCCTGTGTGTTGCCACCGCAACACGCCGCGCCATGACCCCGGATGGGGCTGGTTCTGAGGCCCGTCGGTTCCATGCCGGTTCCCTTCGCTCGCAGCTCCGGGCGATACTCGCGCCATGACTATCTCGCCGATTTGCCTGGATTCGCTCGACGCCGCTGTCGATTTGCTGCTCACCCGCACCGGCAACAGCCTGCGCATGGCCGCGCCATTGGGGCTGGGCAAGCCACATCGCTTGCTCAACGCGATCACGCGGCGGGTAACGGCACAGCCGGAACTCAGCCTGAAGCTCTACACCGCACTGTCGCTGACGCCGCCAACGCCACGCAGCGACATCGAAAGACGCTTCCTCGGCCCGTTCCTGGCGCGCCATTTTGGTGCGGACTTCCCGGTGTTGGACTATGCGCTGGCAATGCGCCGCAATAACTTGCCGGCGAATATCGAGGTCGAGGAGTTCTATTTCCAATCCGGCGGATTGCTGGGCGCTGGCCATGCACAACGTCACTACAACAACCTCAACTACACCCATGTTGCGCGTGCGGTGGCCGAGCGCGGCGTCAACGTGCTGGTGCAGTTGGTCGCACGCGAGCCCGGTGGCCAGCGGCTCAGCTTGAGCTGCAACCCCGATCTCACCCTGGACTTGCTCGACGAACTTGCCGCCATGGGCCTGCCGCGGCCGCTGATCATCGCCGAGGTGCATCCGGATTTGCCGTTCATGGATGGCCACGCCGCGCTCGACCCCGGTTTCTTCGATGCGATACTCGACTTGCCCGGCCCGGCGCCGCAATTGTTCGCGTTACCGCGCGAACCGGTAAGCGATGCCGACTATGCGATCGGCCTGTATGCCAGCACCCTGGTGCGTGATGGCGGTTCACTGCAGATCGGCATCGGCACGCTGTCCGATGCGCTGAGCCACGCACTGATCCTGCGCCATACCCGCAACGACACCTATCGCGCCCTGATCAAGTCGCTTTGGCCAGACGTGGAAAGCTCACCGATCGTCTGCCGCTGGGGCGGGCTCGGGCCGTTTGAACAGGGTCTGTTCGGCGCCAGCGAAATGGTGATGGATGGCTTCATGCACCTGATCGAGGCTGGCGTGATCAAGCGCCGTGTGCTCGATGACCAGGCGCTGATGCAGCGGCTGTACGACCATCGCGCCAGTGATGCCGATCTGACCCGCATCGAAAGCGAGGGCCAGTACCTGCACGGCGGTTTTTTCCTCGGCTCCAAAGACCTGTACCGCTGGCTGCGCGAACTGCCGCCGCAGCAGCGCCAGCGCATCGGCATGACCCGCATTTCCAACATCAACGAGTTGTACGGCAACCAGGAAACCCTGGAACGCCTGCAACGGCGCGAGGCGCGCTTCTTCAACAGCTGCATGATGATGAACCTGCTCGGCGCCGCCACCTCTGATGCGCTGGACAACGGCCAGGTGGTGTCCGGTGTCGGCGGCCAGTACAACTTCGTGGCGATGGCACACGCGTTGCGCGAAAGCCGCTCGGCGCTGATGCTGCGTGCGCTGCGCGAGAGCGGCGGCAAAACCGGCTCGAACGTGGTCTGGAATTACGGCCACACCACCATCCCGCGCCATTTGCGCGATGTGGTTATCACCGAATATGGCATCGCCGACCTGCGCGGCCGCAGCGACGAGGTTTGCATTCGCACCATGCTGGCAATCAGCGATACGCGGTTTCAACCGGCGTTGGCGCAAAGCGCGATTGCCGCGGGCAAGCTGGCTGCTGATTGGCAGGCCGACAGCACGCATTGCGCCAATTCGCCCGAGCGCATCGCGCAGGTACTGGCGCCCTTTCGCGCCGGTGGCGACTTGCCCGACTACCCACTGGGCAGCGATTTCACGGCGGTGGAGCAACGGCTGGTGAAGGCGCTGGGCTGGCTCAAGCGCAATACCGCCACGCCGACGCTGAAGCTCGTCACGATCAGCCAGGCGCTGTTTACGCCTTCACCCAACGACGGCGAAGCGCTGGCACGGATGGGGCTGAGCGCGCCATCGGGTATCCGCGAACGCGTGCTGGCAGGTCTGCTGCGCTTCGCGCTGAGCCAGCGGTAATCGGCGGCATGACGCCAACCACCGATTTTGACCATGATCAATGCACGCGGCGGCGACAACCACGAAACTAACCTCAGTCCCCAACGTACCGATGAGGTTGTACCCGTGAAATTACTCCCCCTCTCACTGCTCGCCGCTGCCCTTGCGCTTGGCGCCATCACCAACGCACACGCCGAAGACTGGTTCGTCCGTTTCGGCCCGACCGTGGTCGATCCCAAGAGCGGCAACGGCAGCCTCGCCGGTGGCGCCCTGCAAACCGACATCAAAAGCCAGACCGCACTGGGCTTTACCCTCGGCTACCACTACACACCCAACTGGGCCGTGGAGTTGCTGGCATCCACCCCGTTCGAGCACTCGGTGCAGCTCAACGGCGACACCGCACTGGATTTCAAGCACCTGCCGCCGACGCTGAGCTTGCAGTATTACTTTTTGCCGGAAGGCAAGGTCAATCCATTCCTCGGGCTCGGCGTGAACTACACCCTGACCTTCAGCGAGAAGGAGCGCGGCGCACTGGCCGGCACCAACACCAAGGTCGGCAACTCGTTCGGTATCGCTGCACAGGGCGGCTTGGTGTTCAAGATTGCCGACCAGTGGGATATCGCTGCCGATATCCGCTGGATCGACCTCGACGCCAGCGTGAAAGTGAACGGCGCCAAGGTCGGCACCACCCACGTCGACCCCTTGGTCTACGGCTTGCACTTGGGTTACCGCTTCTGATTGCAATCGCATCCCCTGCCCGAGCCCTCTCCCTCGGGCCTCGCGCCACACCCCGGTGTGGCGCTTTTTTTTTGTGCTGCATTCACGATTGCCACCGCATCCCCCTGTGTCGCAGGCGCGGCGTGGTTACGGTGCGCGAACCGGCCGCGCCAGCGACACCCCGCTGCAATGCCGAGTTCAAAGGGTTTTCGGACACTGGCGGATGGGCTGAAGCGGCGATTTGGTGCCCGGAGCCGGAGTCGAACCGGCATCGC
>PFJA01000179.1:8434-8678 GCA_002782905.1 Lysobacterales bacterium CG_4_10_14_3_um_filter_64_11 | reverse complement strand
GGAAACGGCGGCCAATGACTGAAAAGATCGGGCTTATCGCCGGAGCGGGGAGCTTCCCGCTCCTTTTTGCGGCCGAGGCGAAGAAAGCCGGCCGCGAAGTTTTTGTGGTCGGGTTTAAGGGCATCACCCCTAAGGAAATAGAGCAGTACGCGGCCGAGACCCGCTATTTCCGCCTCGGGCAGGTAAGCGCCCCCATAGCTTTCCTCAAGGAACGCGGCGTAAAGAAGATCCTGATGGCCGGGTC
>PFJA01000179.1:8123-8394 GCA_002782905.1 Lysobacterales bacterium CG_4_10_14_3_um_filter_64_11 | reverse complement strand
CTGCGCGCCGCTAAACTGATGCTTCGGCTGAAGGATAAGAAAGCCAACGCGCTGTTGGGCGCCGTGGCCGATGAGCTTGCCGCCGACGGCATAGAGCTGGTGAGCTCCTCCACGATGCTGGAGCATCTGCTGCTGAAGCCCGGCCTGCTGGCCGGCCGCAGGCTCTCGGGCGACGAACTCCGCTGCGCCGCGTCCGGCTGGAAGGCGGCCAAGACGCTGGCCTCGCTGGATATCGGGCTTACCGTAGTGCTGCGCGAGCGCGTGGTACTGG
>PFJA01000179.1:3692-8115 GCA_002782905.1 Lysobacterales bacterium CG_4_10_14_3_um_filter_64_11 | reverse complement strand
GCGCAGGAAGCGGCCAAGGAGTTCGTCGATAAAGTGATCGGTGTGGATGCTGATCCCGGCAGCAGCGCACCGGTGGACTCGTCCGCGGGTGGCATGGCGTGGTTGTCGTTCTTCATTGCCGATGCACACGCGCAAGCCGCCGACATCACCATCCGCACGCCAGCAATCCAGGCCATCCAGGATCGCATGACACAGCGTTATCAGAGCAAGTTGGCGCCCTTGTTTGCCGCCGGCGCGCTGGGTTTTGGCAACGATGGCCTGGTACAGGTGCGTGATGCAGCCGCAGTGCCGCTGCGCGAGCGGGCGACCTTGAGCGGGCTGGTTGCCGAAGAAAACCGCGATCGCAATGCGGTGTATCGCGAGATTGCGGTTGCCAATGGCCACCCCGATTGGGAGAGCCAGATCCGCGAAACCTTCGCCCGGCAATGGGTGGATAGCGCGCCGCGCGGCAGCTGGTATCAGGATCGCAGCGGCAGTTGGAAACAGAAGTAATCGATGCTTCCCGCAACCCGCCCCGGCGTGCTGCCGGGGCAGGGTCGGTGGCGCAGCCAAACCGTCGCGCCATACACCTTTTTTCGTCGGATTTCCTTGCGCAGCGCACAACGCAACGGCCGCCGCTAGCGTTATAGTCGGCACACCGGAACACACGGGCATCCGTGGGAGCCAAAATGAAGCCGACCGACATCGCTGGAGCCGATTACTTTCACAAGGTGGTCGATTGCCAGTGGGCCTGTCCCGCACACACCCCGGTCCCCGAGTACATCCGTCTGATCGCTGCGCAGCGCTACACCGATGCCTATCTGGTCAACTGGCGTTCCAATGTGTTCCCGGGCATCCTCGGGCGCACCTGCGACCGCCCGTGCGAGCCGGCGTGCCGGCGCGGACGGGTGGAAGAAAGCAACGGCGAGCATCCCGAACCGGTTGCGATCTGTCGCCTCAAGCGCGTCGCTGCCGATCTCAAGGGTGACCCGCGTGGCGGCATGCCCAAGCCGGCGGTGCGCCGAAACGGCAAGCGGGTGGCCTGCATCGGCGCTGGCCCCGCCTCGTTGACGGTGGCGCGTGATCTGGCACCGCTCGGTTACGAGGTGGTGGTGTTCGATCAGGATCCGAAAGCCGGCGGTTTCATGCGCACGCAGGTGCCGCGCTTCCGGTTGCCCGAAGCGGTGATCGACGAGGAAGTGGGTTACGTGCTCGATTGTGGCGTCGCGTTTGCAGGCAATCGCCGCATCGATTCGCTCAAGGCACTGCTGGCCGAAGGCTGGGATGCGGTATTCGTCGGCACCGGCGCGCCGCGCGGCCGCGATCTCGACGTGCCGGGCCGCAAGGAAGCATCCGCCAACATCCATATTGGCATCGACTGGTTGTCCTCGGTGTCGTTCGGCCACATTACCGCGATTGGCAAACGGGTCATCGTGCTCGGTGGCGGCAACACCGCGATGGACTGCTGCCGTTCGGCGCGCCGCCTGGGCGGCAGCGATGTCACGGTGATCGTGCGCTCGGGCTTCGCCGAGATGAAGGCCAGCCCGTGGGAGAAGGAAGACGCGCAGCACGAGGGCATCCCGATCCTCGATTTTCGCGTGCCCAAGTCGGTCGAACACGACAATGGCCAGGTCACCGGCATGTGGTTCGAGAAAGTGGCCGCTCACTACGCCGCCGATGGCCGCCGCACGCTGCTGCCCACCGGCGAGCCCGATGAGTTTCATCCCTGCGATGACGTGCTGGTGGCGATCGGGCAGGAGAATGCCTTCCCGTGGATCGAACGCGACATCGGCCTGACATTCAATCGCTGGAGTCTGCCCGAGCTTGATGAAACCACGTTCCAGTCGAGCGTGGCCAATGTGTTTTTCGGCGGCGACAGCGCATTCGGCCCGAAAAACATCATCTGGGCGGTTGCGCACGGACATGCCGCGGCGATCAGCATCGATCTGTACCTGCGCGGCGAATCGCTGCACGCGCGACCCGATCCGATCGTGAATCTGGTTTCGCAGAAGATGGGCATCCACGAGTGGAGCTACGACAACGATGTCTCGCCGGAGCAGCGCTTCAAGGTGCCGTGGGCGCCGCCGGAAAAAACCCTGAGCAACATCGCGATGGAGGTGGAACTGGGCTTTGATGCGCAAACCGCCTGGCGCGAAACCCAGCGCTGCCTGAACTGCGATGTGCAGACCGTGTTTCTGCGCGATCGCTGCATCGAATGCGATGCCTGCGTCGACATCTGCCCGATGGATTGCATCAGTTTTACCGGCAATGCCGATGAATCCGAGTTGCGCCAGCACCTCACCGCGCCGGCGCTCAACAGCGATCAGGATCTGTACGTGTCCGACCTGCTCAAGACCGGGCGAGTGATGGTCAAGGATGAGGATGTCTGCCTGCACTGCGGCTTGTGTGCCGAGCGTTGCCCGACCGGCGCATGGGACATGCAGAAGTTCCTGTTGCACACGGCACAGGCTGGGCAGGGCTGCGGCGGCGATGCGCAGCGCAAGGCCGCGTGAAATGCACGATCGGCCCGCGATGGACACAAACGAAGGTTTGAACAGGCCGTCATTGCGAGGAGCAACGCGACCCGGCAATCCGTGAATGTTGGGAAAACAACACGCTGGATTGCTTCGCTGCGCTGGCAATGCCATCGGAGAAGCGAAATCAACAGCGTTCCTTCATCGAGGCTCTTGTTTGCGTTCTTTGCGTCCTGTGCGGGCCAAACGTTTTGCTGTTGGGATGAACCATGACCGAGGCACCTGTGAAATCTTCCGCGATCACGTCAGTCAACGATTTTGTCATCAAGTTTGCCAACGTCAACGGTTCCGGCTCGGCGTCGGCCAACGAACTTTTCGCCAAGGCCATTCTGCGCATGGGCGTGCCGGTCAGCCCGCGCAACATCTTCCCCTCCAACATTCAGGGGTTGCCGACCTGGTACGAGGTGCGTGTCAGCGAGGCTGGTTGGTTGGGGCGGCGTGGCGGCGTCGATCTGATGGTGGCGATGAATCCGCAAACCTTCGTCTGGGACGTGGCCGAGCTGCAACCCGGCGGTTATTTGCTGTACGACAACACCAAGCCGTTGCCGCGCGAGCGCCTGCGTGACGACATCACCGTGCTCGGCGTGCCGCTCACCCGTATCTGCAACGAAACCTATGCCGATCCGCGTCAGCGCCAGCTATTCAAGAACATCATGTATGTGGGCGCCTTGTCGGCGCTGCTGGAAATCGACCCAGCGGTGATCCAAACGCTGTTCCTTGAGCAGTTCAAAGGCAAGGAGAAGCTGGTCGATGCCAACAAGCATGCCTTGCATCTGGGCCGCGATTACGTGATCGCCAACCTGGTGCATCCATTGGGGTTACGGGTTCGGCGCGCCGACGCGGTGGGCGATCGTATCTTTGTCGACGGCAACAGTGCCGCCGCGCTGGGCTGCGTGTACGGCGGTGCCACGGTGTGCGCGTGGTACCCGATCACGCCATCGAGTTCGCTGGCCGAGGCATTCCAGAAGTACTGTCAGAAGTATCGCACCGATCCGGTCAGCGGCGAACATCGTTATGCCATCATCCAGGCCGAGGACGAGTTGGCCTCGATCGGCATGGTGGTGGGAGCCGGCTGGAATGGCGCACGCGCATTTACCGCCACCTCCGGACCGGGTATTTCGCTGATGACCGAGTTTCTCGGTTTGGCCTATTTCGCCGAGATTCCGGCCACCCTGATCAACGTGCAACGTGGTGGCCCATCCACCGGTATGCCCACCCGCACCCAGCAGGCCGACTTGACGGCGTGCGCCTATGCCTCGCACGGCGACACCAAGCACGTGTTGCTGCTGCCGCAGGATCCCAGCGAGTGCTTCGATCATGCCGCGGCCGCGCTGGATTTGGCCGACCGCCTGCAAACGCCGGTGTTCGTGATGAGTGATCTGGATATCGGCATGAACCAGCGTCTGTGCGCGCCGCTGCAATGGCACGAGGGCCGCGATTATGACCGCGGCAAGGTAATGAGTGCTGCTGAGTTGCAATCTGGTCGCGATTTTGGCCGCTTCAACGATGTTGATGGCGATGGCATACCGTGGCGCACCTTGCCCGGCACCCATCCCGAGCGCGGCGGCTTCTTCACCCGTGGCACCAGCAAGGATGCTTATGCGCGCTATTCCGAGCGCGGCCCGGACTACGTTTACAACATGGAGCGCCTGCTGCGCAAATGGGATACCGCGAAGACGCTGGTGCCGGCGCCGGTGTTGCATCAGGGCGATGTGCCGGCGCGCCATGGCGCGATTTATTTCGGCTCCACCAGCGCCGCGATGGATGAGGCGATGGCGAGTTTTGCCGCGCACGGGGTGGCACTCGATACCCTGCGCCTGCGCGCGTTTCCGTTCCCCGAGGCGGTTGCCAAGTTCATCGCGGAGCACGAGCAGGTGTTCGTGGTCGAGCAAAACCGCGATGCCCAAATG
>PFJA01000179.1:0-3622 GCA_002782905.1 Lysobacterales bacterium CG_4_10_14_3_um_filter_64_11 | reverse complement strand
CGGTCAGCGGCACGGGAGCAGGTGGCGTGATGGGTGGTCGTCTGTCGGCAAGAAGCCAACAGCGTTTGGTCCGCCAGGGACGCAAACACAGCGAGGGGCAGCACTGATCTGTTGAGCAGCAACAAATTTGCAATTTGGCTTTTACTTTGTGCACTTTGCGTTTTTTGCGGACCGCAATGCGTCGTGCTTCTTGCCCGTCCGATACCGTAGGCAATCCGATATGACCTGGATCACCAAACCCAAGCTGCATCACCCCAGCCTGCAACACAATGCGCTCGGCTGTACTCGCCGCGATTACGAGGGCAAGGTTTCCACCCTGTGCGCCGGCTGTGGCCACGACTCGATTTCGGCAGCCATCATCCAGGCGTGCTGGTCGCTGTCGATCGAGCCACATCGGGTCGCCAAGCTGTCGGGTATTGGTTGCAGCTCGAAAACGCCGGATTATTTTCTCGGCAATTCGCATGGCTTCAATACCGTACATGGGCGCATGCCATCGGTGCTCACAGGCGCCAATCTGGCCAATCGCGAGCTGCTGTATCTGGGCGTGTCCGGTGATGGCGATTCCGCGTCGATCGGCATCGGTCAGTTTGTGCATGCCATGCGCCGTGGTGTGAACATGGTCTACATCGTCGAGAACAATGGCGTGTATGGCCTCACCAAGGGGCAGTTTTCGGCAACCGCCGATCAAGGCTCCACCTCCAAACGCGGAGTGGTCAATTCCGACAGCCCGCTGGATCTGGTGGCGATGGCGTTGCAATTGGGTGCCACGTTTGTGGCGCGCAGTTTTTCCGGCGACAAGCAGCAATTGGTGCCGCTGATCGAGGCCGCCATTGCGCATCACGGTGCTGCCTTCATCGATGTGATCAGCCCATGCATCGCGTTCAACAATCATGCCGGCAGTACCAAGAGCTATGAATACGTGCGCGAACACAACGAGGCGGTGAACCGGCTCGACGTGTTCCCCGCGCGCGATGCGATCAGCGTCGATTACGCCGCTGGCGAAACCATCGAGGTGACCCAGCATGATGGCCAGACCCTGCGCTTGCACAAGCTTGCCGCCGACTACGACCCGCGCGACCGCATTGCCGCCATGCACTATGTGCAGCATCATCATGCCAAGGGTGAAGTGGTCACTGGCCTGTTGTACGTCGATCCCGATGCAACGGACTTGCACGGGCATCTGAACACCAGCAAGCAACCGCTCAACCAGATGGGCATGGCGCAGTTGTGTCCGGGCGCCGCGGTGCTCGACAAACTCAATGCCACGCTGCGGTGAGTGCTGAAAAAGCGCGCAGGGTACAGCCGCTAAGCGGCCTCGATGCCGCTTTCGTGTACCTGGAAGCCGCCGGCACGCCGATGCATGTTGGCGCTTTGTTGCTGCTCGATCGCCCGCGGGTGGGGCGGGCGGGGTTTGCCCCGCACCTGCGCGCCCACCTGCAACAGCGCTTGCCGAAGGCGCGGGCACTGCATCGTGTTCTGCAGGCGGCACCGTTTGCCATGGATCATCCGCATTGGGCCGAGGCAACGGATTTCGATCTGGAGCAGCATTTTTTTGCGCACCGCTTAGCCAAGCCCGGCACCCAGGCGCAGTTGCTGGCGCTGGTGGCACGGCTGCATGCCAAGCCGCTGGATCGCAGCCGGCCACTGTGGGCGCTGCATGTGATCGAGGGGCTGGCAGATGGCGGTGTGGCGGTATTCACCCGTCTGCATCATGCCCTGCTCGACGGCCAGGGGGCGGTGGCATTGGCACGCGTGCTGCTTGATGTTGCGCCGGGAGTGCCGGTTCCGGAACACGCCGAGCCGGCACGGCCAGCGCATTCGGCGCGCGACAAGGGCAGCACCTTTGCGCGCGTGAGTTCGGCCTTGCTGGGGTTACCACAGACCTTGCGTGCGGTGTGGTCGGCTGCGCCACAGGTGATCGACACGCTGCGCGACAGCGTGATGCTGGCGCCGCGCACGCCGTTCAATGTGCAAGTCGGGCCCGCTCGCCGGATCGCGACAGGCGGTGTGCCATTCGCCGACGTGCGCCGAATCGCCAAACATTTCCGGGTCAGCAGCAACGATGTGGTGATGGCGCTGTGCGGTGCGGCACTGCGCGAATACCTGCTGCGCCACAACGCGTTGCCGCGCACGTCGCTGGTGGCGGCGATGCCGATCAGCCTGCGTGCCGGTGACGATGGCGAAGCCAACAACCAGGTGTCGATGGCGCAATGCGCACTGCACACCGAAATGGCCGACCCCGTTGCGCGCCTGCATGCGATCGCTGCAGCTACCCGGCGCATCAAGCAACAGGTCAGCCTGCTGCGTGGCTTCATTCCGACCGATTTTCCGGGGCTTGCCGCACCCCTGTGGGCCAGCGGCTTGAGCCGGGTATGGGCCAGTGGCCATCTCGCGGAAAAGTTGCCGGCGCTGGCCAATCTGGTGATCTCCAATGTGCCGGGTTCACCGGTTGCGCTGTGCCTCGCGGGTGCCCGTGTGCGTGCCAGTTTTCCGGTTTCGATCGTCACCCACGGCCTGGCCTTGAACATCACCGTGCAAAGCTACGCCGGGCAGCTCGATATCGGCATCGTCAGTGATCGTGACGCAGTTCGCAATCCGGCGCTGATGGTGCGTGGTATTGAACGTGCTGTTCAGGCTTTACTTGGCAAGATCAACCCATGAGCCCGCCATTGCCATCGCTGCGTCCGCCCTCGCCACTGCTGTTGGCCTTGGAGGGGCGGGCGTTTTTTGAATGGTCGGCGTTTGCCGCCGTGCGTTCGTGGCTGGTGCGCAATGCGCCGCGTGGCGATGATCATCCAGTGATGGTGTTGCCCGGCCTGATCGCCAGCGATCGCAGCACCGGCCCGCTGCGGCGATTTCTGGGCGATTGCGGTTACCACGTTTATCCGTGGGAGCAGGGCTTCAATCGCGGCCCGGTTGCCGATACCGAGCAACGCCTGTGCGAGCGCGTGCAGCAGATCAGTGCGCGGCACAATGGCCGCAAGGTCAGCCTGGTTGGCTGGTCGCTGGGTGGTGCGATGGCGCGTGCCTTGGCGGTTGGTTTGCCCGAGCAGGTGCGCACGGTGATCACGCTGGGTTCGCCGCTCGGTGGCAACCCCAAGGCCACCAACGCGTGGCGCGTGTTTGAAATGGTCAGTGGCCTGAAGGTGGATGATCCGGGGCTGCATCAGCGCCTGCTCGCACATCCGGCGATGCCGTTCACCTCGATCTTCAGCAAAACCGATGGTGTGGTGCATTGGCGATTGAGCCTGGCACCGGAAACCGCGTGTTCGGAAAACATCGTGGTGCAGGGCAGTCATCTTGGCCTCGGCGCCAACCCGTCGGTGCTGTGGGCAATTGCCGATCGGCTGGCGCAGCGCGAAGGCGAGTGGCAGCCGCTGGATCGCAATGGCTGGCATTCGGTGTTCTTTCGCGAGCCGCACAATCGCGATCGCCTTGCCGATTTGATTGCCGGCTGAGCACCCGGCGCGCACGGCGATGGGTCAATCGCATCATGAACCTTGATCACCCCACAACCGCTCCTGCCATTCGCGTCAGCGCGTCCGCGCAACCCTACCCGCGCCATCGCCTGGCGTTGCTTCGGCATGGCTGGGCGCAGCGCCGTTTTGGCGTTGTGCTGTTG
>PFJA01000257.1 GCA_002782905.1 Lysobacterales bacterium CG_4_10_14_3_um_filter_64_11 | reverse complement strand
TGGTAACCGTTGTGCCGGCCGATGACGATATTGCGCTGCGGATGCCCTTGCACCGCCCAGAAGTGGCGCACCATGCGCAGAATGGTGTCGTTGGCCTCGGAACCGGAGTTGGCAAAGAATACGTGATTCAGATCGCCTGGCGTGAGTTCAGCCAGTTTTGCCGCCAAGCGGATGGTCGGCTCGGTGGTGCACTGGAAGAAGCTGTTGTAGTAGGCAAGCCGGGTCATCTGCCGCGCCGCCACGTCACCCAATTCCTTGCGGCCATAGCCGATGTTGACGCACCACAACCCGGCAAACGCATCGAGCAGCTTGTTGCCGTCGGCGTCCCACACGTACACGCCCTCGCCGTGCGTCAGAATGCGCGTGCCCTTCTTCGCCAGCGCCGCGTTGTCGTTGAACGGATGCAAGTGATGCGCGGCGTCAAGCGCTTGCAGGTGTCTGATGTCAAGTTGGGTCATGGTTGGGTTGCCTTGTTCGGGTTATTCGTTTGGATTGCGGGTTTGGGTATCCATGAAGCGGGACCCGGGACCCGGAAAAGCCAAAGATGCCGGGACCGCGGGACCACGGGACCCGGAAAAGCCACAGCAAAAAGCAAAAGCTCAAATCGAGAGTTCGTAGGATGGGTAGAACGCAGCGAAACCGATCAACCGCAAACCCCGAGGTCCCGGCTTTTCAAACCGTCAACAACAAAAACTCGCGCTCCCATGAACTGATCACACGCAGAAAGGTTTCATACTCGCGCCGCTTTACTGCCGAATAGGCGCGCACAAAGCGCAGACCCAGCACCTCGTGCAGGGCATCCGCATCGCGCAGCCATTCCAGTGCTTCTTCCAGCGAGCGCGGCAGATCGTGGCCGAGGGTCTTGGCACTGATGCTCACCGGTTCGCTGGGGTGCAGTTTTTCCTTGATGCCCAGGTAACCGCAGGCCAGGGTGGCCGCCATCGCCAGATACGGGTTGGCATCGGAGCCTGCGAAACGGCTTTCCACACGCGTGTTCTCGGGTGTATCCATCGGCACGCGCAGGCCGCAGGTGCGGTTGTCGTAACCCCACTGCACGTTAATCGGCGCCACTTCGCCGGTAGCCAAGCGTCGATAGGAATTGACGTTCGGGGCCAGCAGCGCCATTGCCATCGGGATGTATTTCTGCAAGCCACCGAGATAATGGGTAAACAGCTCGCTGTGCTGGCCCGCCTTTTTGCCCATGAACAGGTTGCGGCGGGTTTTGACATCCACCAGACTTTGATGGATGTGCATCGCGCTACCCGGCTCATTGCTCATCGGCTTGGCCAGAAAGGTGGCGTAGATGCCGTGCCGCATCGCGGCCTCACGCATCGCACGCTTGAACAAAAAGACCTGGTCGGCACGTGACAGCGGGTCGGCATGCTCGAAGTTGATTTCCAACTGCGCCGCACCGCTTTCGTGAATCAGGGTATCGACATCCAGCTCCATCGCGTCGCAGAAGTCGTACATCAGATCGAGGATCGGGTCGAACTCGTTGACCGCATCGATCGAATACGACTGACGCGCCGTCTCCGGCCGACCCGAACGCCCGGCCGGCGGCTGCAACGGCAGGTCGGGATCGGTATTGCGCTGCACCAGATAAAACTCGACCTCCGGCGCGACGACCGGCGCGATGCCCAGCCCCTCATACAGCGCCAGCACCCGCCGCAAAACGTTACGCGGCGCCAGATCATGCAGTCGGCCGTCGCGTGTGCAGCAATCATGGATGATCTGCGCGGTGGGATCGGTGGCCCACGGCACCATGCGCACCGTTTCCGGATCAGGCAGCAGGTACATGTCGGAATCCGATGGCGACACCAAGTCATCGTATTCGTCGGGAAACTCGCCGGTGACGGTGGTGACGAAGATGCCTTCCGGCAGCCGCGACCCATAATCGTGGGAAAACTTGGCCGCCGGGATGATCTTGCCGCGCGCGTTGCCGGTCATGTCCGGCACCAGGCATTCGACCTCGGTGATGTGCCGCTCTTTGAGCCAGCGCTTGAGCGAACTCTCCTGCTGCTCGGGATCACCTTGTACTTTGCTTACACGTTTCTTGGCCATGGTTCAGACTCGTTGGTTCATGCGTTGCCGACAGGCGTCGGCAAAGGCGTGAAATATCGCAAGGTAAAACGGGTTTTCGGCAACCTTCCATTCCGGGTGCCACTGCACTGCCAGCAAAAAACCGTCAGTGCGATCCAGGCGCACCGCTTCGATCAGGCCATCGGGCGCGGTGGCTTCCACCGCCAGACCCGGCGCCAGCGTGCGGATGCCTTGGCCGTGCAACGAGTTGACCATCATCTGCGCACTGCCTGCCAACTGCCGCAGAATGCCGCCCTCGGCCAAATGTACCGCATGCGCGGGCGCGTACATCTGATCGAGCGAGTCATCGTGGTTTTCGCGGTGATCATCGAAACCGGGCTGCTCATGCACTTTCTGATAAAGACTGCCACCCAGCGCAACATTGACCTCCTGCAATCCGCGGCATAACGCCAGTATCGGCACGCGCTGTGCAATTGCCAGCCGCACCAGGCCGAGGGTATTGGCGTCACGCGCGGCATCATGCACATTGCCCGCATAGCTGGCTTCATCGGAATAATGGTGTGGTTCGATGTTGCTGGGCGATCCGGGCAGAATCAGGCCATCCAGACGCTCCAGCAACTGCACCCAATCCAGCGCCGGTTGCAGCGACGGCAGCAGCACTGGCAGGGCCTCGGCAGCGACTACGGCGGCACTGATGTACTTTTCACCGACACAATGAAACGGGTGCGCACCCACCATCTTGCGGTCGGACGGCAAACCGATCAGCGGAGCGCGGGCAGCCTGCCGGGCTTGACGCTGATCTACTGCGGAAAAGCCGAGGTTGGTCATATGTTCCGTTCTTTCTCGTTAAAGGGCCCTGCCATTCGCCTCGAAAGAGCGAAAAATCTGCTTCAATCCGGCTTTCCCTCGCTACGATCGGTCAAGCGCGACAGGCTGCTGGCAACGGCAAACCTGTCGTGGGGTCAGTGCTCGACACTACTCCGGCCGTTTGATTTTATCAACGCGCATTGCAACATTTCACACGGGCCGTCCACCAGGGCGCCCGGCCAAAGGCGGCTTATCGGCAACGCACAGGCCATCTGACCGACACAGCACAAAAATCCACAGGCGTGTAGCGTTGAGTATTTTTTACACTTTCCGTCGGCGTCTGCTAGTATCCGGCAATATCCCGAGCGAGCTTCAGCCATGACCCAGCCCAGCCTGCCCCCATCCGACGCGGCCTCCCTGGCACAGATGCCAGCGTGCAACGCCATCGACCTGATCTTGCCCGACATGAACGGCCTGCTGCGCGGCAAGCGCATCACCGCTGACGCGCTGGAAAAAGTCTACGTCGACGGTGTGTGCCTGCCGATGTCGCTGATCGCCACCGACATCACCGGCAACACCGTGGAAGAAACCGGCCTGGGCTATGACATCGGCGATGAAGATCGGATCTGTCGCCCGGTGCCCGGCTCGCTGCGGCCGGTGCCGTGGCAGCAGCGACCGATGGCACAGTTGCTGTTGGCGATGGAAGACGGCAGTGGCGGCATGTTCGCCGCCAATCCACGCGAGGTCCTCAAGCGTGTGGTACAGCGTTTCGCCGAGCGTGGACTGACGCCGGTGGTAGCGGTAGAACTGGAGTTTTATCTGCTCGATGGCGACCTGGACGCGGCTGGCCGCCCGCTCACCTCGCGCAATCCCGCTACCGGCGAGCGCAACACCACCACGCAGGTGTACTACCTGCAAGACCTCAATGACTACCAACGTTTCACCGATGCGGTGGCCGATGCCTGTGCTGCGCAGGGCATTCCCGCGGATACCGCGGTAGCCGAATACGCCCCCGGGCAGTTCGAGATCAACCTCAAGCATCGCCATGACGCCGTGCTGGCTTGCGATGATGCGATCTACCTCAAGCGCGCGATCAAGGCGGTGGCGGAGCAACACGGCATGATCGCCAGCTTCATGGCCAAGCCATTCGTCGAGCAAGCCGGCAGCGGTACCCACATTCATGTCAGCGTGCTCGACCGCGCCGGCAACAACATCTTTGCCTGCACCCCAGCGACGCCTGCAGACACCCTGCGCCATGCCATCGGTGGCCTGCAACAGGTGTCGCGCGATTGCATGCTGATGTTCGCACCGCACGGCAATAGCTATCGCCGCTTCGTGCTCAACGCCTTTGTGCCGCTCAACGATTGCTGGGGTTTCAACAACCGCACGGTGGCGATGCGCGTGCCGCACAGCAACCCGGCCAACGTGCGGGTGGAGCACCGTATCGCGGGTGCCGATGCCAACCCGTACCTGGTCACGGCGGCGGTGCTGGCGGGTATTTTGCATGGGCTCGAAGCGCAGGCCGATCCGGGCCCGCCAATCGTCGGCAACGCCTATGAACAGAGCGAACCGCGCACGCTGTTCTGGCGCGACACCATCACCGATTTCATGGCCAGCGACTTCGTCGCCGACGCATTCGGCAGCGAATTCCGCCACATTTTCGGCCAGCAAAAGCTCAAGGAAATGCGCAGCTTCAATCGCGAGGTCAGTGACATCGACTATGCCTGGTACCTGCGTGCGGTGTGATGCCACGCGGTAACGCTATATGCGTAGAGCATTGGGTCCGCGAAGAGCGCAAAAGGCGCAAATGAAAACACGTCAAAATAGGCGCGCCATGACACGATGCGCTTCTGCGGAACGGAATAGACCTTGGAACCCGATCATGACCTCGTGGGCATTCGGGTCCGCGAAGAGCGAAGGGCGCAAAGCCAACTGGACAGGAAATATTTGTCACGCGAATTACGCCGATTCCAGAGAGCGGTAAACGCATTGACGATCCGTGCAGGGAAATCGCAGCCCAACCAGGGTGATCGCGACAAATGCCCACGTCGCTACCGAAAGAAAACTTCGCGTATTTTGCGTTCTTTGCGGACTGTTGTTGCACTTGACTGGCCGGTGTTCGCAGCCCGTAGCGATATCCTTCGCGTCAAAGGCGCACATCGACAACGGAGCGAGCAAACATGTCAGATCACCCGTCGCATCCTGCTTCCTGGTACGCCGCCAGCGCACACGCGATGGCAACCCATCCGCACCTTGAAGGCGCACAACGAGCAGATGTCTGCGTGCTTGGTGCCGGCCTGACCGGACTCAACGCCGCACTGGAATTGGCGGAAGCCGGTTACCAGGTGATCGTGCTGGAAGCCGAATCGGTCGGCTGGGGGGCTTCGGGCCGCAATGGCGGCCAGGTGATCTTCGGTTTTGGTTGCGGTGAGAGCAAACTGGAAGGCTTGGTCGGACGGGCCGATGCGCAGCGCTTGTTCGCGTGGTCGCTGGACGGGGTGCGCATGATCGGTGAGCGGATCGCCAGACACCAGATTGCCTGCGACTGGCGCAGCGGCCACGCCCACGTCGCGATCCGGCCTCGCCATGTGGTCGAACTCCAGCACTGGCAACGCCAACTCAGCGAGCACTACAACTACCCGCTGACTTGGTGGGATCGCGATCAGTTGCACGCCAATCTGCCCTCCGAGCGCTACCTCGGCGCCCTGTACGACGCCAACTCGGGGCATCTGCACCCGCTCAATTACACGCTGGGCCTGGCGCGCGCCGCCTGCGCTGCCGGGGTTCGTATCTTTGCCGGCAGCAAGGTGCTGCGGATCGAACACGGCGCACGGCCGGTGCTGCACACGCAACACGGCAGCGTACGTTGCGATTTTGCCGTGCTGGCCGGCAATGCACTGGTCAAGGGTATCGCACCGCAGCTCGATCGCAAGATCATGCCGGTGGGCACCTATATCGGCGCCACTGCGGTACTGGGCGACGAACGTGCGCGCGCACTGATCGGCAACGACATGGCGGTGGCCGACATCAACTGGGCACTGGATTATTTCCGCCTCAGCGCCGATCACCGCCTGCTGTTCGGCGGCCGTGCCAGCTATTCCAACCTGCCACCCGCGAACCTGCGCGGGGTAATGCGCGCCCGCATGCGGCGGGTATTCCCGCAACTGAAGGGTGTCGATTTCGAGTATCTATGGGGCGGCGTGATCGACATCAGCCGCAACCGCGCACCGCATTGGGGCCGGCTGTGCGACAACGTGTATTTTGCCCAGGGTTTCTCTGGCCACGGTGTCGCCGCTACCGGCCTGGCCGGACGTGTCATTGCTGAAGCGATCCGCGGCCAGAGCGAGCGCATGGACGTGTTCGCGCGCATCCGTCACCGCGATTTCCCCGGCGGCCGCGCGCTGCGCATGCCGTTACTGGTGGCGGCAATGGCATGGTTCAAGCTGCGCGATGCGCTGTGGTGAGCACGCGCTCACGGCAACCATTCAATCCAGCCGATACGACAGCGCCAGACCGAGCCGCCACTGATCGGGATCGCCGCCGAAGCGCACCACCGGGCTGTTGCGGGCATCGCCAGTGAGCCGGCTATAGGCCAACTGTCCGAAAATGCCCCAACGGCGATTGAACTGCATGTTGAGCCCGGCCGAAGCGGATAACTGATGGACTCCGGCATCCGCGCTGAATGTGGGCAAGCCGCTGGCTGCGGCACCACGCTCATCGACACCGAACTGGGTGTCCATGAAACCGTCGCTGGCATACACCGCGCCTAGATTGAGCAACGCCCGAACGCGCGGCGACAACGGCGTGTTGTAATCCAGCCCGAGATCAAGGGTATAACCACGGTAGACGCCACCGATGTCGGCCATCACGCCCAGCGATACGGCGATGGCATCGGCGTTGTTGAACAGGGCGCGAAAGCGGCGGCCGAGGAAGCCACCCAGTTCAACCGTGCCAGCAATGTCGGGCAAGCGGTCGACCGCTGGGTTGTCGACATCATGGCGCCCCGGCACATAGGCCGCAGTGATGCCGCCGACCCAGGTGCCTGCACTGCGCAACTCAAGAAAATCGGCCTTGAGCGACAACCCCTGCCAGGTGTAGCGCAGATCACCGACGCGATAGCTGGCAAACCCGAAGGGCACCAATTGATAGTCGTTGGAGCCGCGGTAGTCGGGCGTTGCACCCAGACCCAAGGCGACGAAATCCCGCCCTCTACCCGGATCGGGTTTGCCCTCGGAAGCCAATGACACCGTGGTAAACAGCACCAGGCCGATTGCCGCCATTACTCGCCAGCGCATCGCAACGTCCTCGTGAAATCGGTTTACATGGTATGGGTCGGCCGGTCCGAATCGAGCATGCCTGCGAGCAGGGTCTCGATTCTGCTGCGCACGGTTTGACCTTCGTTGCTGTCGGGTATCTGCACGCCAATGCCGGCGCTGCGATTGCCCTGCGCACCGGCCGGTGTCACCCAGACCACCTTGCCGGCAACCGGCAGGCGCTCGTTGTCTTCGGGCAGCGTCAGCAACAAAAACACCTCATCACCGAGGAAGTAGCGCTTGTTGGTCGCCACAAACATGCCGCCACCCTTTACGAATGGCAGGTACGCGCTGTACAGCGCTTCCTTGTCCCTGATTGCGAGCGACAAGATACCCTGCCTTGCACCCGGACCCACAGCCATTGCGTTCTCCGATCAGACACCCGCGCACATCGCCCGGGCGCGCCGCCAGCCGGCGCTGTGCGACAAGCTTAGCGTGAATTACCGGTGTTGGGGCAGCGCCGGGGCCAATGTCACAGCATGATGGTCACTCGGGATTGACCCTGACCGGCGATTACCGGCACACTTCGAGCATGGCATCTCCCGAAAAAACTGACGCAACCGCCAGTCCGGTGGCAAACTTTGAGCATGCACTCGACGAACTCGAAACCCTGGTGCAGCGCATGGAGTCGGGCGACCTCGCGCTGGAAGACTCACTGACCGCCTACGAGCGCGGTATTGCGCTGTATCGGCAATGCCGGGGAGCGCTCGATCACGCCGAACTGCGCGTCAAGCTGTTGTCCGACCCACTGGCTCCGGATGCCGCCGAAGCGTTCAATGCCGACCCACCTTGAATGCGGCTGCAGCGCGCCACAGCGGGCTGCGCGGCGCCGGCAGCCATGCTGAATCATCCGTCTTTCGCACAGTGGCTGGCGCGCATCGAGCGTGGCCTTGAGTGCTGCCTGCCCGACCGCACTCTACCGCCCGTGCGGCTGCATGCGGCGATGCGCCATGCAGCGCTGTCCGGTGGCAAACGCCTGCGGCCGATGCTGGTTTATGCCACCGGCGCGGTAAACCGCGCCGATCCAGACGCGCTCGATGCCGGTGCAGTTGCGGTGGAGCTGATCCACGCCTACTCGCTGGTGCACGACGACCTGCCCGCGATGGATGATGACGACCTGCGCCGCGGGCGGCCAACCGTGCATGTTGCCTTCGACGAGGCAACCGCGATTCTGGCCGGCGACGCGTTGCAGGCGCTGGCCTTCGAGTGTCTGACTCAGGCGCCTGTCGGTGCCGAAGTTCGTGTCGAGCTGCTGCGTACGCTCGCGCGCGCCGCCGGCTCGACCGGGATGTGCGGCGGCCAGGCGCTGGATTTGCAGGCGACCGGCCAGCAGCAGTCGATCGATGCCCTGCACCGCATGCACCGCGCCAAAACCGGCGCGCTGATACGAGGCAGCGTACGTATCGGCGCGTTGCTGGGAGCATCCGACGCGGCCACGATCGGCCAACTGGACGCTTACGCCGATGCGCTCGGACTGGCGTTTCAGATCCGCGATGACGTGCTCGATATCGAGGGCGACTCGGCACAACTGGGCAAGACCGCCGGCAAGGACGCAGCGCACAACAAATCCACATTCCCGTCGCTGCTCGGCATCGATGCCTCGCGCCAACATCTCGATGCGCTGGCCGCGCAGATGCAAGCCGCGCTGGGCGCCATGGATGAGCGCGCCGAACCGTTGCGGCAACTGGCCCGCTTTGCGGTGCAGCGCGGGTATTGATGCAGCACGTGCTGCACCAGCGCTGCCAACCGGTGTGCGTCACAGCGTTTTATTTGATCAAGCGCAGTGCAAATGGATAACGGTAATACTCGCCGTCATTGGCCTTGATTGCGGCGACGATGGTAACGATCAACCAGATCAGCGCAATCACGATCCACAGCGGCACCGCGATCAACAGACCGAGCCCGAGGGTAACGATGCTGATTATCCAGAGCGCCGCGCTGACGATGAACACAGTGATGTTGAAGTTCAGTGCTTCCTTGCCCTGATCGTTGACGAACGGCATTTCGTCGCGCTTGATCAGCCACACGATCAACGGCCCGAGCACCAAGCCGATGCCGCTGAAAAACGCCGACAACGCCGCCAGATGGCAGAGCATGCCCCAGGTGCGTTGTTCAGCGCTGGGCGCATCGCTACCGGCAGCGGGTGCCTGCGTGAGATTGTCAAAATCAGCCATTGTACTTTCCCCTTGGTCGCGAACTGCAAATTATCAATGTCGCGTCACCCCTGTCATCCCGAACCGGCCACCGTCAGTTGGCCAAGCAACATCGAGCCGGTCAAGATATGCGAGCGCGAATCGACATCGTTGGCCACCGCTTCGATGGCGGCAAACATCTCGCGTAGATTACCGGCCAGTGTGATTTGATCGACCGGGTAGGCGATCACGCCATTTTCGATGCGAAACCCGGCGGCACCGCGCGAATAATCGCCGGTAATGATATTGACGCCCTGTCCCATCAATTCGGTGATCAGCAGGCCGCGGCCCATTTGCCGCAGCAATGCCGCCTGATCGAACAATCCCGGTTCGACGATCAGGTTGTGGATGCCACCGGCGTTGGCGGTTGATTGCAGACCGAGCTTGCGCGCCGAATAACTGCCCAGTACGTAGCGCGCCAGCACGCCGTCACGGATCAGCTCGTTATCGGCAGTGGCAACGCCCTCGTCATCAAACGCCGCCGAGCGAAAGCCACGCCGTAAATGGGGCCGCTCGCGGATATTCAGCCAAGCCGGAAAAATATGCTGCCCGGCGCTGTCGAGCAGAAAGCTGGCCCGCCGGTACAGCGAGCCACCGGATACCGCCGCCAGCAGATGGCCGATCAGGCTGCGTGCCGCCTGCGGCGCGAACAACACCGGATAATCGCCGGTTTTGACGTGGCGCGGTGCCAACCGCGCCACGGCGCGTTCCGCCGCGCGACGGCCGATTGCCGCGACCGGCTCCAGGTCTTCGGCGGCAACCGCCGCGCTGTACCAGTGATCGCGCTGCATGTTTTCGCCACTGCCGGCAATCAGCGAAATGCTGACACTATGGCTGGTGCCACACTCATGCCCAATGAAGCCGTGCGAGTTGGCATAAACGCCCAGGCTCTGGTTGCTGTTGACCGAGGCACCTTCGGAATTGCTGATCCGCGCGTCGGCATCACGCCCGGCGGCCTCGCAGGCAATGCCCATGGCAATGCCCTGCTCGGCATCGATTGCCCACGGATGCCACCGATCGAAATCCGGAAACTCACGCGCCATGCGCTCGGGATCGGCCAAGCCGGCAGCCGGGTCGTCTTCGGTATGACGCGCAATCGCGCACGCCTGGCTGACGGTCTGCTCGATGCTGGCCGGCGCCAGATCGGCGGTGCTGGCATGGCCTTTGCGCTGGCCGAAGTACACGGTGAGCGACAGCCCGCGGTCACGGGTATCCTCAACCGTCTCCACCTCACCCATGCGCACACTGACTGACAGCCCGTGACTTTCGCTGGCATTGACCTCGGCCGAACTTGCCCCTTGGGCACGACAGCGCTTGAGCACCGCCGCGGTGATGTCCGCCAGTTCGTCCAGACGCGCCTGCGGCAATGGCGAGGTTTTTGCGGAATGGGCTGTCATCCGCGTATCCTTGCGCGTTGCGATGAGGTAAATCCATGACTGATGTCACTGACAGCGACAGCCGCGAGGACGCGTCGCCCAGCCGAACCCAGCAGCGGCGGGCAGCGCTGTCGATATTCGAACTGGCCGAACGACTGGTCGCGCTGAAGCCGGCCGAGTTGCAAACGATGCCGATCCCGGACGCGGTTCGCGAGCAAATCGCGCAAGCGCAGGCGATCCGCACGCATATTGCGCACAAACGGCAGGTGCAGTTTCTGGCCAAAACCATGCGCCGCGAAGACGACGACACGCTGGCCGCCATTCGCACACAGGTTGAGCACGCCAAGGGCGCCAGCCGGCAGGAAACGGCGATCCTGCATTTGGCGGAAACCTGGCGCGAACGCCTGCTTGCCGACGGTGATGACGGATTCACCGCGTGGCTGCACGCGTTTCCGGATGCGGATCGTCAACGACTGCGGCAACTGGTTCGCAACGCCCGCGAGGAACGCGCCAAGGCCAAGCCGCCACGCACGCAGCGCGAACTGCTGCGCGCCCTGCGCGCGGCGCTGGGCGACGCATGACTCAATTGAGCCAATCATGCTTGCGTACCTCCCACCGTCAAGGCATCGATCAACAAGGTCGGTTGGCCGACACCGACCGGGACGCTCTGCCCGTCCTTGCCGCACACGCCGACGCCTTCGTCCAGGCTCAGGTCCGAGCCGACCATGCTGACCCGGCCCATGGTTTCCGGGCCGTTGCCGATCAGGGTAGCGCCTTTGACCGGGCGGGTAACCTTGCCATCCTCGATAAGATAAGCCTCTGACGTGGAAAACACGAACTTGCCACTGGTGATATCAACCTGGCCGCCGGCAAAATTGACCGCATACAGGCCACGTTTCACCGACGCGATGATGTCCTGCGGCGCATGCGGGCCGGGCAGCATGTAGGTGTTGGTCATGCGTGGCATCGGCAAATGCGCAAAGCTCTCGCGGCGGCCATTGCCGGTGGGGCTGACCCCGGCCAGGCGGGCGCTCAGCATGTCGTGCATGTAGCCACGCAGCACACCGTCCTCGATCAGCACATTGCAGCGGCTCGGATTGCCTTCATCATCGATATTCAACGAGCCGCGCCGCTGCGCCAGCGTACCGTCATCGACGATGGTGACGCCGGCCGCGGCCACCCGCTGGCCGATGCGGCCCGCATAGGTTGACGTGCCCTTGCGGTTGAAATCCCCTTCCAGGCCATGCCCCACGGCTTCGTGCAGCAGTACGCCAGGCCAACCCGGCCCCAACACCACCGGCATGGTGCCGGCCGGCGCCGCACTGGCATCGAGATTCAGCAATGCCTGGCGCAGCGCCTCGCGCGCCCATTTTTCCGGTTTGCCGTCGGCCAGCAAATGCAGATAATCGTAGCGGCCACCGCCGCCGGCGTAACCGGTTTCACGACGACCGTTTTGTTCGACAATCACCTGCACATTGAAACGCACCAGTGGCCGTACATCGGCAGCCAGCAAACCATCGCTGCGCGCTACCAGAAGGGTTTCGACACTGCCGGTCAAGCTGACCATCACCTGCTTGACGCGCGGATCGAGCGCACGCAGCAATTTGTCGGTATCGCGCAGGGCAGCCAGACGCTGCGCCACGTGCATCGTCTCGATCGGGTCAGACGCGGAATACAGCCCACGGCTGAGGCCACGGACCAGCGGTTTGGGGTTGGCAGACAGGCCATCACGGGCGATCGCACGTGCCGATCGCGCTGCGCTCGCCAGCGCCGCAGCACTGATCTCGTCGGAATAGGCGAACCCGGTCTTTTCACCGCTGACCGCTCGCACACCCACACCTTGTTCGATGGCGTGGCTACCTTCCTTGACGATGCCATCTTCCATGGCCCAACTTTCCCGCCGGCCATGCTGGAAATACAGGTCGCCAAAATCCACGCCCGGCCCGAGCAGCACGCCAAACGCGCGTTCCAGATCCGATGCCGCGAGGCCCGATGGCGCGAGCAGAATCGTCTCGGCGTGAGTGATGCAATTGCTCATTCATGAACTCCGCAATGCCACAGTAAAATCAGAACAGTATCGAAAAACCGCCAGCGGCCATGGCATGGGTCGCGTGCACAGAGGGGGTGGTGGCGCGCGAAGCGTGATTGCGATGGCTTGATTATCGGCCACCCACAGCATCAGCGCCAATGCCATTGGACACCAAGGTCATCAGTCATCATCGGGCCAACCGATTGCCGGGGCGGTGGCGGCCTTGCTCGCAGGCAATGCGTACCCGCGCAGCGCCCACGCCATCGCCAATGCGTCGACGCTGGCGGCAACATCGTGCACTCGCACGATGCTGGCGCCGCGCTCCACCGCCAGCAATGCCGCTGCAACCGAGCCATGCACGCGTTCCGGCAACGCCCGGCCGGTGATCTCGCCGATCAAGCGTTTGCGCGACAGCCCAGCCAATAGCGGCACACCCAGATCAGCGAACCGTTGCAGATTGGCCAACAAGGCCAAATTGTGCTCGCGGCTTTTGCCAAAACCAAAGCCCGGGTCGATGACAATACGCTTTTTATCGATACCGGCCATTTCACAGGCAAAAATACGCTGCGCCAGAAAGTTGTGAACGTCGGCCACGACATCGGCATAGTGCGGCGCATCCTGCATGGTTCGTGGCTCACCGCGCATGTGCATCAACACCACCGGCACACCCAGATCGGCGGCAGCAGCCAGCGCACCATCTCCGGCCAATGCACCGACATCGTTGATCATGCCGGCACCGGCCGCGACCGCCGCACGCATTACCTCGGGGTGACGTGTATCCACCGAAATCGGCACACTGCACTGGCTGGCCAGACGTTCGATCACTGGCACCACCCGCGCCAGCTCTTGCTGCAACGGCACCGCATCGGCACCCGGGCGGGTTGACTCACCGCCGATATCGAGCAGATCGGCCCCCTGCGCGATCAACCCCAGGGCAAAGGCCACTGCGGCATCGGTATCGGCATGGCAACCACCGTCCGAGAACGAGTCCGGGGTGACGTTGACAACACCCATCACCCGTGGGCGATCCAGGCTCAGCTCACGCCCGGCACAGTTGAGAGTACGAATTGAGGGGTCAGCGAACATCCTGCCGCCTCCGCAACAGTGTGGTTTGATGTTTGCTCATCATGATCGCCAATTGCCTGATGTTCTTGGATTATTGATGGCAGTGAAGGCCCATCCCCGGTCGGCTTTTTTTGCCACACAGCAAGGGTGCTCGCGCCAAGACGCCAAGATCGCCAAGATCGCCAAGTGAAGCCAAGGGAGGCGAGCAGCGGTGCTTCACTATGCCCTGCCGGCAGGCGATATGGGTACTTGCTGATTTTCAGCGAGGCACATATGCAGCGCGGGATTACCCGAACCGTCAATCGTGTCCAGCAAGAGACCGATGGATTCCTTGGCGTTCTTGGCGTCTTGGCGAGCGCTCAGCTACTTTGCACCCACACTCGCTGACCTGCCAACATCGTTGGGCCATCGACAGGGCTCAATCCAGCACCGAAATGGATGAGTTCTCGCGCAAACGCAACGGCGGTAGTGGGCACTGTAACAGCGCACAGACGGTGCGCAGCAATTCTGCTTCGGCCAGCGTGATCTGGTCGTCGTGGGCGGCGGCCACCGCCATCGCCTCGATCAGCACAGTCTTGCCCGCCGCGTCGAGGCGAATCAGTTCGGGCCAGGCCGCATCCAATGCCCGCACCGAAACCACGGCTGTCGGGTATTGGACCTGCACCCGTGGCAACAGGCAGTACCACCCGGCGCTGAACGCACGCCGGGCGGACTCGGCATCGGCATGGCCGTTTTGCGCCAACACCGCCAACAGGTCGCGCAGCGAAACAATGCAATCCACCAGCTTGCGTTTGCCCGCTTGCCAGTGCCGCGCTGGGTCCAGTGCCTGGATTACCTGAGTGCGCAGCAAAGTGGCCAGGCAATACTCGAACAAATCCAACTGCCCATCGGCAACGATGAGCGCATCAACGCTGGCAACCAGATCGTCCAGTTGCGGCCGTGGCCGATGCCGCAGCGCCGGGAACGCCATCTGCGCGAGCGGCAAGCGCAACAGCGGGTGCAGATCGCGCAGCGCCGCAACCTGTGCCGCCACAGCTTCGCAAAGGGCTGTGCCATGACGCTCGGACAGCAACACCAATTGCCGCTCGGCCAGCGCCTTGTCCGGTGAATGCAGCAACGCCAGCACCAGCGCAACCACCTGTTCGTGCGAGCGGGCCGCAACCGCCAGCGCCTCAGGCATGTCGGCATGAATCATCGCAGCGCGGCGATAGTCGTCGCGATCAGGGCTGCCGACCTGCGCCGGTATCTGCGCCGGATGCACGCTGATCGTGGCATCGCCGGGCGGCAGCGCCACACGCCCTTCGGCCAGGCCCGATGCACGATCCTCGGCCAAGCCGTCGGGCGGTGTGAGCTGCCAGCGTTTTCGCAGCGGCGCGAAATGTGCCGCAACAAAACCCGGCTCCAAGGCCTTGATCCGTTCAATCAAGGGCGGATGACTGGATAACCACGTGGAATAACCGACCCCATCGCCAAACAGCATGTGACTGACCTGTTCGGTGCGGTCACTGCTCAAGCGCGAACCTTCAGCCACACCGCCCACCTTTTTCAACGCCGAAGCCAGCCCTTGCGTCTGGCGCGTGAATTGCACCGCCGAGGCATCAGCAAGGAACTCGCGCTGCCGGCTGACGCCAGCCTTGATCACGCGCGCGAAGAACAGCCCGACACCACCGAGCACCACCAGCGCCAAACCGAACAACGGGATTTGCGCAGAGCGCCGGGCGCGGCTGAAGTGCGCATGGCGCAGCAATTGGCGGCCGATCAGGCTCAATGTGAGGATGCCAAAAAGAATACCCATCAGGCGGATATTCAAGCGCATGTCGCCATTCAGGATATGGCTGAACTCATGCGCCACCACACCCTGCAATTCATCGCGGTTTAGGCGATCCATGGCGCCGCGGGTTACCGCGATCGCGGCATCCGACACACTCCAGCCGGCCGCAAACGCGTTGATCGCCGCTTCCTGCTCCAGTACAAAAATAGCGGGTACCGGCACTGACGATGCAATGGCAACCTCCTCGACCACATTGCGCAACCGCCGATAACCCGGGTCGCTGCCATCCACTGGCACCGGCGTACCGCCCAACTCGCGCGCCACCGCCGCACCACCGGCCCGCAAGTCCAGCATGCGTGATAGCGAAGCGATGCCAATGACCGCCAGCACCAGTAGGCTGCTGACACCAATTGCGGTGCGATGCGCCAGCAAACTCGCCCAAAACCCGGGTGGGCCTTCGTTGAAGATACCCAACAGCAACAGCAGCGATACATCGACCGCAAAAACGATGCTGGCAACCGCCAGCACGAACAGCAGAAGCAAACGCCGCGACTGTGTGCGGACGGCCTGCTGGCGCTCGAAGAAGTTCATTGTCGATCGACCTGAGGATGGTCTGAACAAGACCGATCAGCCGTCATTGCGGGCGTAGCGATGCCATCCAATGCCGTCACTCTCTGAACGCTCTGGATTGCCACGTCGCTTCGCTCCTCGCCATGGCAGCGGGCCGGAGTTTCCCCGCAGCACGGGGTGCTTAAAACGCCACCTTGGGCGCCACCCGCGCCTCCGGCGTATTGATTTCGAGCAGGCTTGCCGGCTGAAACTGGAACATGCCAGCCACCACATTGCCCGGAAACACCTCGCGCCGGTTGTTGTAGGCCATCACCCCATCGTTGAACGCCTGCCGCGCAAAGGCGACGCGATTCTCGGTGGAGCTCAGCTCCTCCGATAGCTGCATCATGGTCTGGTTGGCCTTCAAATCCGGATACGCCTCGGCCACCACCATCAGCCGACCCAGCGCACCGCTGAGCGCACCTTCGCTGGCACCCAGATTCGCCATCGCTTCGGCGTTGCCCGGATTGGCCTTGGCCGCGCCGAGGCCGCTGACCGCCTTCGCGCGCGCCGAAATCACGGCATCGAGCGTTTCCCGCTCATGCTTGAGATAACCCTTGGCCACTTCAACCAGGTTGGGGATCAGGTCGTGACGGCGGCTGAGCTGCACATCGATTTGTGCAAACGCGTTCTTGTAGGCGTTGCGCGCGGTAACCAGCCCGTTGTAGATACCGACCGACCAGACCACCAACACCACGACTAGCAGCAATACGATCCAGCCCATGAACTATTCTCCCGGTAAAAGATCAGACGCGGCAACACTGCCGACACCATGGTAACCGAGCAACGCGAGACATGGCATCGGCACGGCAGGTTGCATCCGGCGCGCGCACCGGTGCGCCATCGCCGGTGATTAACCGTTCAAAGTTCGATCGTGGTCGTGCTCTATACTGCAAGCCGCCATCACCGCCGGATTATCATGCCCCGCACTCGCGCCGCCCACCCTCGCCCGCTGATCGCCTGGTTGTGCGCCATTGCCATCGCGACGAGCACTGCCCCGGCGGCACACGCAGCCAACCCACACGCCGGCGAAGCCAAGCCGTACGCCGTGCAAGCCGATGCCAACCGGCTGCAACGCCTGGCCAAGCGGGTAGTCGACGAGGCGCGGATCCCGGGCTTGGCCATTGCCGTGGTACAGCATGGAAAATTGGTGTCGGCACGCGGTTTTGGCGTGGTTTCCAGCACCGATCGACAGCCGATTACCGCCGACACCACATTCCGCATCGCCTCGCTGTCGAAATCCTTTGCCGGCACCTTGAGTGCCATGCTGGTGCGTGATGGCGTGCTGGCCTGGGACGCACACATCAACACCTACCTGCCCGCGTTCAAGCTCGCAGACATGAAATCCGCCGAAAATCTGACCGTGCTGGATATCCTCAGCCATCGCGTCGGCTTGCCCTACAACGCGCTCGATCGCAGCCTGGAGGCCGACGAGCCGTTTCCATTGCTGGTGGCGCAGCTCGATCAAGCCCCGGTCATCTGTGCGCCGGGCGACTGCTATGCCTATCAGAACATCGCTTTCAGCCTGATCGGCGATGTGGTGTTCGCGGTCACCGGCGATTTTTTCTATCACCAGGTGGAAAAGCGGCTGTTCCATCCGCTCGGGATGCATGGCGCCACCTATGGCCGTGACGCGCTGGAAGCCAGCGCCAGTTGGGCCCGCCCGCATGTGCGCTCGCGTGGGCGCTGGAGCCCAGTGCGCGCCAAGGAAACCTACTACCGGGTGCCGCCTGCAGCCGGCGTGAATGCCAGCATCAACGACATGGCATTGTGGCTGATTGCGCAATCCGGACATCGCCCCGACGTGCTCGCACCATCGCTGCTCGCCACCATCCACGCCGCACAGGTACGCACCCCCGACCAACTGCGCGGTTCGCGCTGGCGCCGCGAGCGCCTGCGTGATGCCCATTACGGCATCGGTTGGCGGGTCCTGGATTACGCCGGCCACCCATTGCTTTACCACGCCGGTGCGGTGCAGGGTTATCGCTCGATCATGGCGATCGTGCCGGAGCACGATCTGGGCGTGGTGATCTTGTGGAACAGCGAAAGCGGCGCACCCGCAGGCTTGCTACCTACCCTGCTCGACAGCGCTCTGCAACTGCCCGCCAGCGACTGGCTGGAGTTCGAGCGTTTCCGCAAACTCCGCTGACAGGCAACCCTCGCCGCTCACCGAGTGCTGCCAGCATCGCTGCCATCGCGCCGACTCGCCCTGCGGGCCAGGCTCAGCCACCCAACCAACGACTGCGAAAGATGAAATACACCGCACCCAACAGGCACAACCCAGCCCACAGGTAGTCCAGCTTCAACGGCTCGCGCAGGTAGAACAGCGCAAACGGCACGAATACCGTCAGCGTGATCACCTCCTGCAATACCTTGAGCTGCGCCACCGACAACACGCTGTAGCCGATTCGGTTGCCAGGTACCTGCAACAGGTATTCGAAGAACGCGATGCCCCAACTGACCAGCGCGGCAATGATCCACGGCTTGTGGCTCAGTTCCTTCAGGTGCGCATACCAGGCAAAGGTCATGAACACGTTGCTGAGTGTCAGCAGCACGATGGTGAGCCAGATCGGACGCATCGGTGTGGTACCTGAACATATCAATCGGCACTATGCTGCGCTGGCCACCGGCCATGCGACAAGTAGCACCACCCAGGCTACAGCAACGACCACCGTGGCAATCGCGGCAGATACCGCAATCGAGCGCGCCAGGCGTGCGCCACGCAACCACAGCAGCAGATATCCGACCAAGAACACAAACGACCACAGCAACAGCGGGATGGATAGAAAGATGTCCTTTTCGCCGCCCCCCAGGCTCAGCGGCCCAGAGACCAGCCAGACGAACCCAGCCGTGAGTGCGAACGGCAAAACGGCAATCAGGTATCTGAAAACGACGGGCATGGATAGCCTGCGACAGACGAGGGCATGGCACACACTAACGCTTGGCGCTGACCAATCACAGCACCCCGGACACCGGCGACGGCCGCGCGAACGTGCTGCGTGTTCCAGCGCACAGAGCGATACCAGGGCCGACGCGCATGATGCGGATCACGCACCGCGGCGTTGAGAGCGATTTTCGGCAGCTCCGGGCGTTTGCTCCAGCGGCCAGAAGTCCCGTAATACCCGTTGCCATACCACTCGCCCCAAGGATGCCACCCATGAAACGCCCCCTGATTTCACTGCTGCTCCTGCTCTGCCTCAGCTTCCTGACTGCTTGCAATACCGTTGGCGGCGTTGGCCGCGACATCGAAAGTGTGGGTGATGAAATTGGCGATGCCGCCGAGGATTGAGCGCCTGATGCAACCCGAAACCTGCGTCGTTCGGCGCGGGTTGCGCCGGCACAACGTGCCCCGGGTTGCGCCGGCACTACCTGCCCCGGGTTGCGCCGGCACTACGTGCCCCGGGTTGCGCCGGCACTACGTGCCCCGGGTTGCGCCGGCACTACGTGCCCCGGGTTGCGCCGCTTTGCGGCTATAACCCGGGCTACATGGTGGTAAGACGATGCGGGTGTAGCCCGGGTTGAGGCCCAACGGGCCGTAACCCGGGATTGCGCGGTGCCCCGGGTT
>PFJA01000055.1 GCA_002782905.1 Lysobacterales bacterium CG_4_10_14_3_um_filter_64_11 | reverse complement strand
CAACGATGAAGTAAGGCTGTTCGGGACCACGGGACCACGGGACCACGGGACCACGGGACCACGGGACCACGGGACCACGGGACCACGGGACCACGGGACCACGGGAAAAGCATAAAGAGCATGGGGTCCGCGAAGGACGCAAAAGACGCGAAGGAAGCGGAAGAACAGCATCTAAATGTAGGTCGGATCAAGCGCCGCCAGGCGCGGATCCGACATAGCCAGATCGCCAATGGATGAAACGAAAAAGCAAGCATGCAGTGCATGGATGCACGGGCCAAGTGCGACAACGCGCCGTTAAGCGCGGCGAGCATCGCAGGCAAACGCAGGGAATAGGCGCCGCTGTTTGACCGAACGAGCCCGCAGCGGCGAAGTAAAGGCGTAGCGAGCAAAGCGAGCGCTGTCGCGCAGCGACCGAACACATGGATGTGCGAGTTCGGTGCCGGCCGGCGGTTGCCCAGAAGCGCAGCGAATCGGTGCGGCACGAGCCGCACCGGCGCGCGCCCGGCGCAAGGCGTTTTTGGTTGTTTCCGCAAAGCCGATGAGAAGTGACTCGCCGGCCGCAGGCGGGTGAAAGCTTTTTCGCTTTGAAGTTTCGCGGTGCTACGCCGCCGCGGCACGCAAGGGATGCTCTGAACAAGCTGTCATTGCGAGGAGCGAAGCGACGCGGCAATCCAGAAATGCTTGGAGAATAAAAATGCTGGATTGCTTCGCTGCGCCCGCAATGACGCCAGAGGTGGCTTGTTCAGAGATTCCCAAGCGTCTACAACAAACGATTTCAACTGAAACTGATTCAGTGCACCAGCTGCGTACCAAATAATCTTTCCACTGTCATCGTTTGCGGGTAATGTTGGCGGCTTCGCGCGGGCGGCCTCGGGGGAGACCGCACGTCACTGCTTCGCCGCCAGCCGGCATTACGGGGAGTACCACGCATGCAGCCTCTTTCGCGTCCAGCACGCATTCTCGTCGCCGGACTTGCCTTGTTGGCAATGTCCAGCGCATCGGCCGATGTCTTCATCAACGAGTTTCACTACGACAACAACGGCACCGACAGCAACGAAAAGGTCGAGGTGATCGCACCCGCCGGCACCAACCTGAGCGGCTGGAAGGTGGTGCTGTACAACGGCTCCAATGGCGCCCAGTACGCCACGCTCAACCTCTCCGGCAGCATCGCAAACCAGTGCGGCGGCCATGGCACGGCCGTGGTAACAGCCGGTTCCACGGGCTTCCAGAATGGCGCACCTGACGGCCTGGCGTTGATCAATGCCAGCGGCGCGGTGGTGCAGTTGCTGAGTTACGAAGGCACCTTCACGGCCAGCAACGGTCCGGCATCGGGCGTGCGCAGTAGCGATGTCGGCAAGTCCGAAACCAGCACCACCCCCGTCGGCTATTCGCTGCAGCTCAGTGGCAGCGGTGCCAAAGCCAGCGACTTCACCTGGCAATCGCCACGCAGCAGTTCGTTCGGCGCCTGCAATGCCGGCCAGACCCTGGTCGCGCCAGCGACCGGCCCGGTCGCGTTGAGCAATGGTGTCGCCGTTACCGGCCTTGCAGCCAGCACCAACAACGCACTCAACTTCACCCTCGCGGTACCGAGCGGCGCGACCAATCTGAGCTTTGTAATCAATGGCGGAACCGGCGATGCCGACCTCTACGTCCGCTTCGGCAGCACGCCCACACTCAGCAGCTACGACTGCCGCCCGTTCCTCAACGGCAATGCCGAAACATGCAGCGTTGCCGCGCCGCAGGCCGGCACCTGGTACGTAATGGTCAATGCGTTCACCAGCTTCAGCGGCGTCACCCTGACCGGTAGCTACACGGCGGCCAGCGCAGGCGGTGGTGGTACCGGTTATTACGCCGGCATCGTTGCCAGCAGCGCCAGCGCACTGCGCAGTGCGCTGCACAACCTGATCGACGACCACACCAAAATCCCCTACACCGCCAGCACCACCGACACCTGGGATGCGCTGAAGCTGGCCGACCAAGACCCGCTCAATAGCGGGCGCATTCTCGATATCTACAAGAATGCGTCGTACCTGAAGGAGGCGGGCGGCAACACCTTTTACAACCGCGAGCACACCTGGCCAAACTCGCTCGGTTTCTCGGTCGATGGCAGCACCAACTATGCTTACACCGACCTGCACATGCTGATGCTCGCGGATATCAGCTACAACTCCAATCGCGGCAACAAGCCGTACGGCGATTGCAGCGCCAGTTGCAGCGAATACCCGACCAATGCCTATGCCAGCCAAGGCGGCGGCAGCGGCACGTTCCCCGGCAATTCGAACTGGAGCGATGGTGTGATCTGGCAGGTGTGGAGCAAGCTCAAGGGCAATGTCGCGCGTGGCATTCTTTACATGGACGTGCGCTACGAAGGTGGCAGCAACGGCGTCAGCGGCGTCGCCGAACCCGACCTGCGCCTCACCGACGACCTCTCGCTGGTAGTCAACACCGGTGGCAATGCGTCGGTAGCGTACATGGGCCGGCTCAGCACCCTGCTCAACTGGCATCAGCAGGATCCGGTGAACACCGCCGAAGTGCTGCGCAACGACATGATCCAGACCTTCCAGGGCAACCGCAATCCGTTCGTCGACCACCCCGAATGGGTTGCTTGCGTGTACCAGAACGTCTGCAACTGATTGCCGGCCGCAAATCGAGGGGCGAGCCATGTGGCTCGCCCCTTTTTTCGTGGGGGTGAAGCGAATACGGGCTCATTGCAGCAAACCCTCTTCAGGACCGAGTTATGGCCCCAGCAGCAACCGCATCCGCTTCAACTTGCGCTTGAACACGCGCGCATTGTCGGCACCCATGCGCAGCATCAACTTGTGCCCGACCGACGCCGCTTGCAGCGCCGGATCGACGTACTCGTACAACACGCCGTTGAATTGCACGGCAATCGGTTCAGGCGGAGTCGGCGCCGCGAGTACATGGTCGATTACCACCAGCAGGCGGTCGTTGAACTGGCTGTCGGGATAACCCAACTGGCGATAAGCACTCTGAAACAGCGGGTACCAGCGCCGATAGGCAGCGACTGCCGCTTCACTATCGAGCGCATCGAATGCCCGCACATAGCGCACATAACGCGCCGCGTTTTCCGCCGCAATCAGCTTGCCCTGTTCGCTATCGACCACCATAAACTCGCCGGCGACCGGGTTCAGCGGCCACACCCGTTGCGCCAATTTTTGTCGCGGCAACGCATCCACGGTGGCAACAATGCGCTCGATCACATGCTCAGGGCGCAACCACAAACGCGTGGTATCGCTGCCGCTCAAACTGCCCAGTGCCGCAAGCACATCGGCATCGCTGTCGGCCAGCGCTGGCAGCGGTTCCGTTGCGGGCGCGGTAGCGGGCGGCGGAACCGTCGACGCAGGCACCTCCGGCGGGCTATCCGGCAACGGTTCTGCAACTGCCGTCTCCGGCGCGACAGGTGCAACCGACACGCTTTGGCCGGCACGCCAGAGCATGTAGCCGCCGATCGCCGCAACCACCAGCAACAGCAACGCAATTGCCGGCCACACCTTGCTGTCACGCCGCGGCTCGGGCTTGGTCGGACGTAGGTTTTCTGCTTCCATGACGGGCACCCCACCTGATAGTGCCTACAGGGTATGCAACCTGCGGCCATTCGGCCAGTCCCCATGCCCGCCATTGCGCGACCCATGCACGTCCGATTCAGCCACATACACAAGGGATGGTCTGAACACATCCATCCTGGACTTTTCAGACTCGCCGAGTCCGGCACATGTCCGTACTCGGCTCCGCTGGATCGATGACTTACGTGATCGATCCGTATGCAGGCCATCCATGGCCTGCGGAAACTCTGAATTGGTCAGAGTTTCCCAAGACGCTCCTTGTCCGCTGGACAAGGTGCGTGAGGCTACTGCTTGCGAGGAAACGACGATCAGAAGCGCAGGCTGGCACGGGCGTAGAAGAACCGGCCGTTGAAGCCGAACGGGGAGTTGCCACCGGAGAACGGCAGAATGCCGTTGAAGCTGTTGGCGGGAATCACCTCGTCCGGCAATTCGTCGGTCAGATTGTCGACACCGCCAGTGATGGTGAAGTGTTCGTTGACCTTGTAACTCACTGAGGTATCGAACACCCACTCGGCACCGAATTTCTGGTCGCGCGCCGGGTTGTCGTTGAACGTGCTGTAGGTACCGTAATAGGTGGTGCCAAGGCGCGCCGACCAGCGATCCAGATTCCAGTCAAGGCCGAGGATACCCTTGTATTTGGGTACACCCTTGGTGATGCGACCGATCTCGGTTCGCCCGATGCGCAGCAAGTCCAGGCCGCCTTGCTCCAACACCGCGGGGTTATCGGCAATCCGGTCCAAATCGGTAGTGTTGTAATTCAACGCAGCCGTCACCGTGAGGGCGCCGGCATTGCCGAGGTCATAGTCGGTACTGCTGACCAGATCGATGCCCTCGGTGGTGGTATCCACCGCATTGGTGAAGTAGCGGCCACCATCAACATTGGGGAAGCCTTGCGTCGCCAAAAAGTTGCGCACAGCCGTGCCACGCAGGTTTTCCGAAAGAACGATGCGATCACGCACTTTCACGTGATAGGCATCCAGGGTGATGCTCCAGTTGTCGGTCGGCTGGATCACCAGACCCAAACTGAAGTTGGTCGATTCCTCGGCGTCCAGCGGTTCGGCACCCAATGCCTGAGCAATCGGGCTGGTCACCGGGAAGGTGCGGATGTCGAACGGTACACCGTCGATGAAGTTGGTGGCGGTAGTCGAATACAACTGCTGCGACAGCGACGGCGCACGGAAACCGTTGCTGATGGTGCCACGCAGCGCGACGCGCTCGGTGAAGGCATAACGCGAGGACAACTTGCCCGACAATGTGGTACCGAAGTCGGAATAATCCTCATAACGCGCGGCGAAGCTGGTGCTCAACTTGTCGCTGAGGTCGGCATCGAACTCGACATACCCCGACCAGTTGTGGCGTGCCTGATTGACCGCATCGCTGGGACGAAAACCGGCGAACACCTGCGAGCCACTGCCGGTAAAGCTTTCGAACTGGCCCGGCTTGATCTGGTAGGTGTCGCGGCGATACTCGACACCGGCAGCCACATTGAGCGGATACGCCAGGCCGACATCGAAGCCACGGGTAAGATCGAGATTCACCGT
>PFJA01000069.1:8219-8741 GCA_002782905.1 Lysobacterales bacterium CG_4_10_14_3_um_filter_64_11 | reverse complement strand
GCGCTGCCGTGTGTGCTGGTGACCGGCGGTGTGCATGGCTATGAAACCAGCGGGGTGCAGGGCGCTTTGCAGTTCGCCGAGCAGCACGCGGCGCGCTATGCCGGCCGGGTCAATCTGCTGATTGCGCCGTGCGTCAGCCCGTGGGCGTATGAGCGCATCCATCGTTGGACTGCCGAGGCGATCGATCCGAACCGGTCGTTCCGTGACAACAGCCCGGCGCAAGAATCGGCAGCGCTGATGCGGCTGGCGGCGCCGCTGCATGATCGCTTCGTGCTGCACATCGATCTGCACGAGACCACCGACAGCGACGAGTCCGAGTTCCGGCCGGCACTGGCGGCGCGCGATGGCGCGGTATTCGAACCCGGCGAGATTCCCGATGGTTTTTATGGGGTCGGCGATAGCGAAAACCCGCAGCTTGCGTTTCAGCAGGCGGTGATCGATGCCGTGGCCAAGGTCACCCATATCGCACCCGCGGATGGCAATGGCGAAATCATTGGTTCACCGGTGGTCGCGCCGGGTGTG
>PFJA01000069.1:6200-8158 GCA_002782905.1 Lysobacterales bacterium CG_4_10_14_3_um_filter_64_11 | reverse complement strand
CCACCACCGAAGTTTATCCCGACAGCCCACGCGCCACACCGGAGCAGTGCAACGCCGCACAAGTGGCGGCGGTGTGCGCGGCCATTGATTTTGCCTTGGCGTGACGGCGCCATGGTCAGCAACTTTCCAGTGGGGTTCCGGTGCGCGATACGGTAACGCGGTGGCTGGCTGCCTGGTTTTCGCCGAAGGCCGATGACGATTCGGCCAGCCGCCATGTCAAGCCGTTCGTGCGGCGGCGCCTGACCACCACCGAATTGCAGTTTGCGCATGGTGTTTCGCAAAGCCGGATGTTGACCTTTGCGCCGCATAAACTGCTGATCGATTACACCCGCACCATGCTGGGCGCGCTGCTGTTGGTGCCGCAGGCGCGTTGCATCGGCATGGTTGGCTTGGGTGGTGGATCGCAGGCGAAGTTCTGCTATCGCCATCTGCCTGATGTGCAGATTGAAGTGGTTGAGAACAACCCGCATGTTATCGCGCTGCGGCGCAGATTCCACATTCCCGATGACGACGCGCGGTTTCGGGTGGTGCTCGATGATGCCGCTCGCTTCCTGCCAACACGGCGCGGGCATTACGACCTGCTGTTGGTGGATGGCTATGACGAGACCGGCATTCCTGCGGCGTTGTCGTCGCAGCAATTTTACGACGATTGCCGCGCCGCCCTGGCCGAGGGCGGTGCGCTGGCCATCAACCTGTATTGCCAGCACGCCCAGCGCCATATCGATCGCTTGCGCCGAAGTTTTGGCCGCCGCAACGTGCTGCTGATGGATGAGCCGCAGCAAAGCAACCGCGTGGCCATTGCGTGGCGTGCAATGCCAGTCGACAGTGCGGCAGCGATGTCGCTTTCGGCTGCCGCGCAGCGCGATCTGGCGCCAGTGTTCAACCGCATTCGCGCAAAAATGCGGCGGCGATGATCAGCCCCCGCTTGCCGCGCGCTTGAGTGCTTTCACCGCATCGAGCGTCTGCGCGACATGGCCCTGCGGGCTCATCGCTGAATACACGTGTGCGATCGTGCCATCCGGGGCGATCACGTAGGACGTGCGGTCCGACCAGTCGGGCTTGATGGTGAGGGTGGCATCGTAGCGCTTGGCGATGATGGCGCCGTCGTCGGCGGCAACCGGGAACTTGCCGCCGCAGTGTTCGGTTTCCCGGGAAAAGTCGGCCAGCTCATGGGTGTTGCCGGCAGTGACGCCGATCACCATGGCGCCCTGCGCCTTGAACGCATCGATCGCCTCGGAGAACAAATGCGCCTCAATGTTGCAGCCCGGGGTGTGTGCGGCGGGAAAGAAGTAAACCACCACCGGCCCTTGCTTGAGGGCATCGGCCAGTTGAAAGGTGAACGGTTCGCCAGCGAGATAGGCCGGCGCGCTGAAGTCGGGGGCGGCGGTGCCTTGCTTCAGCGCTGCCCATGCCGGTGCCACCAGGGCGAGGGCAGCAACCAGGGCGAGGGTAATGGGTTTCAGGTGTTTGGTCATGGCGGGGGCTCCAGGGTAATCGCGATGGACAGCTTACGCGCTTGCAGGTTCACCAGCGCGGGTTGCCACGTGCGCACACACCCGCACTGGCATCTCCTTGTATAGCGGAGTGTTTGTGTGCGCCGCGTAAACGCCTGCAGCGATCAGGCCGCTGGCTTCGGGGAAGTAGGCGGCGACGCAGCCGCGGGCGATGTCGCCCACGCGTGCAGTGAAGCCGGTGACGCGACGGCTGTGGCCATCATCGATGAGGGTTTCGATATCGACGCGGTCGCCGTCGCCAAGGCCGCGCGCGGCGAGGTCGTTGGCGTGCATGAACAGCACGCGGCGATTGCCCTGCACCGCACGGTAGCGATCATCGGCACTGTACACGGTGGTGTTGAACTGATCGTGCGCACGGATCGTCATCAGGATCAATACGGCATCGCCGTGCCGCTTGCGCGCAATGGCGACGGGGCTGTCGTCGCGCAGCGGATGCGTGACGAA
>PFJA01000069.1:5473-6179 GCA_002782905.1 Lysobacterales bacterium CG_4_10_14_3_um_filter_64_11 | reverse complement strand
GTTCCAGCGCCGCTGTGCAGCAGCGTTGGGCAGGGTGAAGCGGCCGTTGCTGGCGAGCTTGCGATTGTAGTCCTCGAAGCCGGACGTGACGCCACGCTGGCAGTGTTCGATGCGCTCGCGCAGCGCGGCATAATCGTCGGCCAGCACCAGCCACGGCACCGACGGCGCGCAGCCGAGCGCATGCGCCAGTTGCGCGACGATCGCCGGTTCGCTGCGTTGGCGTTCGCTGAGCGGCGCTTGGATGCCGTGCGAGGCGCGCACGTTGCTCATCGAATCCTCGGTGGAAATGCATTGCTCCGCGCCTTGGCGCAGATCCTTGTCGGTGCGTCCGAGCGTGGGCAGCAGCAAACCGATCTGGCCGGGGTGGCAGTGGCTGCGGTTGAGCTTGGTGGCGATGTGCAGGGTGAACCGGCAGCGTTCCAGCGCCGCCAGCACACGCGGCGAGTCGGGTGCGGCAACGCCGAAGTTGCCGCCCAGCGACAGCAACGCCTGCACCGTGCCGTCGAGCAGGCCGTCGAGTACACCAGCAGCATCGCGGCCGCTGTCGCGACACACGCACAGGCCGGGGAAGGCGGTTTCCAGATTGTCCAGCCACGCGTTCGATACGGTGGAAGTGGCGCCCATGGTGCGGTCGCCCTGCACGTTGGAATGGCCGCGAACCGGCACCACGCCGGCACCGGGCCGACCGATATTGCCGCGCAACAGC
>PFJA01000069.1:5167-5309 GCA_002782905.1 Lysobacterales bacterium CG_4_10_14_3_um_filter_64_11 | reverse complement strand
GAGGTCGGCGATCAGCGCGTCGAGGCCTTCGGTGTGGGCGTCGATGAAGGCATGATCGAACACCGTGCCGGGTGCGGCGCGCTCGCTTTCCAGCAGCGCTTTCATCACGCCCTTGAGCGCGGCCAGATCGCCACCAATCTGC
>PFJA01000069.1:1824-5132 GCA_002782905.1 Lysobacterales bacterium CG_4_10_14_3_um_filter_64_11 | reverse complement strand
AAGCCGCGCTCGCGCAGCGGGTTGATCGCCAACACGGTGGCGCCGCGTTGCTTGGCGGCGTACAGCGCCGCCATCATGCGTGGATGATTGCTGGCCGGGTTCTGGCCGATCACGAGGAACAGGTCGGCGCGCTCGAAGTCTTCGAGCGAGCAGGTGCCCTTGCCGGTGCCGATGCTGTGCTTGAGTGCGTAGCCCGAGGGCTCGTGGCAGAAGTTGGACGAATCGGGCAGGTTGGGGCTGCCGTAGGCGCGCGCCGCCAGTTGCCACAGGAATGCCGCCTCGTTGCTGCTGCGCCCCGAGGCGTAGAAGGCCACCGATTCCGGCGCCAGCGCCGACAGCTCACGCCCGGCGATGGCGTACGCCTCATCCCAGTCGATGGCGCGGAACCTGCCGCTGCTGCTTTCGTACAGCACCGGCGTGGTCAGCCGGCCCTGGAACTCCAGATCGAAATCGCCCAGCGCCTGCAATTGCGCCGGCGTCTTGCCGTCGAAAAATTCCGCGCTCACCGCCTTGCGCGTCATTTCCCAGGCGATCGCCTTCTGGCCCTGTTCGCAACTGTCCAGCAGCGGCTTGCCGGCTTTGTCGGGAAACGCGCAGCCGGGGCAATCGAAACCGCCAGGCAGCGTGTTGGCGTGCACAAATGAGCCGATCAGCTTGAGCGGGATGTTCTGCTGCGCGAAGGCGCGCACGCTGGCGCTGATCGCGCCACGGCCACCGGCGGGTTTGTCGTTGCGTGTGGGGTCCCGTTTCATCGCTGTCCGTCGTGCTGAGCGGTTGCGGGTAGGTTACATCGCGGTGGTGCAGGTGTGGCGAGCCGGTGCGATCGGGGGGTTGGCGAGGCCTTGCGCCGATAGCCGCCGGCGCGCATTGGCGGCGGGTTCAAGCGCATACTTGCAACGCCTCTATTGATCGGGAATCGAGATGAACATGAACATTCAGACGGGTGGTTTTTTCGGGCTGCTGTGGCTGATTGTGGTGGTCTACGCGGTCATCAAAGTGGTAGGAAGCCGCGCCAGTACCGGCACCAAGGTGTTGTGGACAGTGCTGATCCTGGTACTGCCGGTGCTGGGCGTGATCTTGTGGTTCCTGCTCGGGCCAAAGTAATGGCTGCCTGCGTGAAAATGCGATGACAGGCCGGCGCCCGAGAGCTGATGCCGGATCGCGTCGCCGCGTCCGATGCGATCAGCCTTCCATCGGGTAACGCAGCGCCAATGTTTTTTGTCGATGGAAATGCGGCAATGGCGGTAGTGCCGTTTGGCGTGTCCAACATCGAAGAAGCGCAGTTCGAGATATGTCGTCAGGCTCGGGCATGGCGTGGCAAGCCAGTGCTTGGCAATGTGCTGCGCGTTCAACGCCAGCGCGGCAGCCTGCCCGCCCTCGACGCGCGGATGATGGTGTGTCGATAATCGCGCATGCTTGTTTGGTCTTCCTCACCGAGAGTTCGCATGTTGCTGATCCCCGCAGTCGTCCGGCCGTCCAGGCACGGGCTTGGTCTGTTCACCACCCAATCGCTTCACTCAGGACGATGCGTCTGGCGCTGGGATGCACTCACTGAAGTGGTGGTTCCGCCCGGGCCGCAGCCACCGGTCTTTGCCGAGTTTCTGCGCCATTTTGGCTATCTGGCCGACGGCATCGGCATTGTCGTCAACCTCGACAACGCGCGCTTCATGAACCACTCCGACACGCCCAACCTGATCGAAGTGGATGGCTGCAACTACGCGGCCAGGGACATCGCCGAAGGCGAGGAACTCACCTGCGATTACCGGGTGTTCGATGCCGGCTTGACACTGAGCGGGGCGTTTCTGAAACGCTGACGCGGCGGCCGGATGCGGGAATCGCACAACGCCAGCGTGGCGGGCGACCGCTCGCTGTTGTGACCTGTGCTACGCTGATTCCGTGTTGAACGGACGGCGAATCATGGCCGATCTCACGCTCAGTCTGGACGATGGCTTGCTGCACAAAGCCCGCGAAGCGGCGTTGCGCGAGCACACTTCGGTCAACGCCGTGGTACGCGAGTACCTGATTCGCTACGTCGATGCCAAGAGCCGTCGGCTACAAGCGTTGGACACGCTGGATGCGCTGGCCGAACGCAGCGCTTCGGCCAGCGACGCGGCGTGGACCCGCGACTCACTGCACGAGCGCAAGGCCAGTTGACGCGTGCGTGTGTTCGTCGATACCAAGCTGTGGGTGTACCGGCTCGACCGGCGCGAGCCACAGAAATCGGCATTCATTCGTGATTGGCTGCGTGGCTTGGCCCGCGAGCACGAAATCGTGGTGAGCACCCAAGTGCTGATCGAACTGCGTGCGGTATTGACCCGCAAGTTCAAACCGCCACTGTCTGCAGATGACACGCGCCTTGCGCTTGAAGCGTTGGCCGCGTTCGACGTGGTTGCCACCGATACGCATCTGGTATTGGATGCGCATGAGCTTGCCCTGCGTGAGCAGCTTGCGTGGTTCGACGCGCTGATCGTGGAAGCGGCGATACGCAGCCATTGCGACCTGCTTTTCAGCGAGGACATGAGCCACGGCCGCCAGTTTGGCAGTCTCACCGTGCGCAATCCGTTGGTTGGAATGTGATCGCATTGTCGTCAACCTCGCCAACGCGCGCTTCATGAACCACCCCGACACACCCAACCTGATTGCAGCGGATGGCTGCAACTACGCCGTGCGCGACATCGCTGAAGTTGAGGAACTCACCTGCGATTACCGGGTGTTCGATTCAGGGCTGACACCTTGAGCGGGGCGTTTCTGAAACGCTGACGCGGCAGCTGGGAGCGTCACCGCGGTGCGCAGTAACCGCCGGTCACCGCATTGGGCGGGCGCCAATCGTTGCCGCTGAATGACGCCCACCGACAACGGACAGAGTTAAGTTAGCGTCATAATCGATCGGGTAATCTGGCTTCGCTTTATTCAGCATCGTTCAGTTTTGTTGGGCCGGCGAAACAGGTTGCTGCCGGTGCTGGCGCGTTCGATCTGATTGGGTGCTGTGCCGCTGGCGGCGCCGCGAGTGGCCGCCGATCATCGGCTGAAGCAAGGGGAGGGGTGCGAAGAGTCCGTTGGCGCCCTTGGTGGTATCAACGCAAGGAGGTCGTATGAAGAAGCTATTGATCCTGGCTGGGCTGCTGGCTGTTTTTTCAAGCCCGTCATTTGCCAAGGAAAAAGAGACGTTTAGAGGGCAGGATGGGAAACTGCATTGTTTGCATTCCGACGGCTTCATCCATGGAGACGGAGCCTGCGCCTGTATGCCCGATTCCCCGGGGTCATGCGCCAACGCAGTGGGCGCTGGTGCAACAGGCGCGGCACCACCG
>PFJA01000069.1:0-1799 GCA_002782905.1 Lysobacterales bacterium CG_4_10_14_3_um_filter_64_11 | reverse complement strand
ACGTTCACAAGCCGGACTCGACGCAATATCATCCGGAAGGGGAAGGCGGTATCAGGGCCAACGCAGCGGCGCCTGCACCCGCTGCACGGGCCTACGTCCACAAGCCGGACTCGACCCAATATCACCCGGAAGGGGAAGGCGGTACCAAGCCCAAACCAGCCGTAGGGCGGGCTTACGTCCACAAGCCGGACTCGACCCAATATCATCCGGAAGGGGAAGGCGGTACCAAGCCCAAAGCGGGCGTGAATGCTGACATGCCGCCGCGCGATATCGACAAGCCATTGAAATCAGATAAGTAATTCATTCAACGGCGAGTTTCAGAGTCACCGCCCATCTCATCTGGGAGATGGGCGGTGACGTGCCGGGGTGTCATTCGGGTTGCGTATGATGCTGCTGCCGTGTGGAAATCTTGCTGGCTTGGTGCAATTCGCGTCGGCACGGACGATTCTCGACTCCCATCGGGCACAAATCATGATGCAGTTTTTCAACCGGTCGCTTGGCGCTGCCGCGCTGCTGTTGGTGACGATGGTGGTGACCGCATGTGCCGCACGTGCACCGATCACCGACCCTACTGCGGCTCCGGCAAGGCACTTCGCACTTGGCGAAGTGATGATCGAACAGTTACAAGCCGGCAACCGTGATGATGCCTGTGATTATGCGCAGGTGTTGCCGCAGTTGCTGAAGCAGGCCGGCCCAAGTGCCGACGTGTATCCGTCAGAGAATTACTACTACTTCTCCTTTTCCCGCGCCGGGTCGTTGTTCTCTGGCAGCATTCGCCTGGCATCGGATCGGCGGGACGCGGGCGGAATCGACTATGTGTGCTATGAATCCAATCGCAACTGGGTGCCGCCCGGCGATGAAATTCGGGTTTACCTGCAGTTGTCCCAGGCGGACGGTGTCAGCGTCAGCCGACTGGCGCCGCGCGCGTACCGGGTGACGTTTGCGGGTGAAGCCACCACGTTCGTATTGCATCAATTGGACCACACGTCACCCGGCACACCGCTGCGGCTCGGTGAGGCGCGCGTCGGGCGCACACTGGATGATTCCGGGACCGCATTCGAGCTGGTCTTCCATTCGGCGATCAACAATTTCTATTTCGTGCTCGACCCGCAGTCGGGTGCGCCGGATGAATTTTTTGCTGTGGCGCCGAACACCGACGTATCCAGGCGCACAGGCTTTGTCTACTACCGCAGCCCAACCAGCGGCAGGCGGACTTTGGTGGCTGTCAACCAGCACGAGTCGATTCTAAACACCGCGTTTGATGGCCCGTTTGATCACCTTCCGGAAAACGACTACGTCGAGATCGGGTTCTGGGACTATGTCTACAAGGCATATCCCGAAATGACACGATCGCATACGCCGGGCGGTACGGTAAGCGATGACGGCATGATCTTCTCGCTGGCGCCTTATCGCCTGTACGACCGCATCGGCGATCTTGGCTTCATTGAAGCATGCACAAAGCAATTCCGCGTTGAAGACGAGCGGGTTGCGTGCATGATCTGGGGGCGTGATGATGACGCCGATGTTCGATCTGCGGATAACGATTGAATCGCGTCAGCGCGCCGCGCGGTAACCTCCGGGTACCCCGTCGGGCGAGAGCACCAGTTGCCAGACGTGGCCGCGGCGGCTGCGGAACAGGCCCATGGATGCGGCCAGGTAGTAGCGCCACATGCGCCGGAAACGCTGGTCGGGAACGTTCGCCAGCCGTTCCCAGGCGGCTTCGATGTTGCCGCGCCAGGCCTGCAAGGTGCGGTCGTAGTCGCTGCCGAAATTGTGCCAGTCCTCGATCACCAGCCGGT
>PFJA01000003.1 GCA_002782905.1 Lysobacterales bacterium CG_4_10_14_3_um_filter_64_11 | reverse complement strand
GCCATCGACCCGCACGCGCCACCACCCGATACCTTCAACATGATGGGCTATCTGTTGGCGCCAGGCGACGTGGGCAACCCGGTGCCCGCGGTTCTGCGTGAACTGCACCCGGGTTATCACAGCCTGCCGCGGGCGCAGGGCGGGGCGTTGGTGTTGGTTGATGCGAAGCCGGCCGGCACGCTGGTGCTGGTATTCAAGCAAGAACAAGTCGACGCGCTGGCGTTCTGGTTCGGCGTGGTGCCGCTGATCCTGGTGCTGTTGCTGATTTATCTGGTGGCATGGGCCACGTATCGGGTGTCGCGGCGGGCGGTGTCGCCGGTGATCTGGCTGGCACATGTGGTGGAGCGCTGGGACCCCAAGCATCCGGACGCCAGTGCGCTGGACCCGCACAATCTGCCGCTCGATGTCGAAGGCGAGACGCTGGTGCTGGCGCGCTCGCTGCATGAGTTTGCCAGTCGCATCGAGCGCTTCGTCGAGCGCGAGGGCAATTTTACCCGCGATGCCAGCCACGAATTGCGCACGCCGATGACGGTGATCCGCATGGCTTGCGATCTGTTGCTGGCCGATGGCGCGCTCGATGCCCACGCGCAGCGTTCGGTGCGGCGGATTCAGGCCGCCTCGCGCGATATGCTGGCGTTGGTCGAGGCATTCCTGATTCTTGCCCGCGAAGGCGACACCGGTTTGCCCGATGAAGATTTCGTTGTCAACGAGATCGTGCGCGACGAACTGGAAAAAGCGCGTCCGCTGCTGCTCGACAAACCGGTGCAATTGCAGATCGACGAACAGGCGGCATTCAGCCTGCACGCACCGCCACGGGTGCTGTCGGTGTTGCTCGGCAACCTGCTGCGCAATGCCTGCCTGTATACCGAAGCGGGCAGCATCACGGTGCGCATTACCGCTGGCGAGGTGGTGGTGCAAGACACCGGCATCGGCATTGATGGTGACGCATTGGCACGCGTATTCGACCCATTTTATCGTGCGCAGCACGGCCGCCGCGACGGCCACGGCATCGGCCTGAGCATCGTGCGCCGCTTGTCCGAGCGTTTCGGCTGGCCGGTGAGCCTGGAAAGCGAGCTGGGCAAGGGCACCATCGCCCATGTCCGGTTTCCCGACAACAAGCGGCTTGGCGTTTAGGGCGTCGCTGAGCAAATCGTCACCCCAGCCAAAGCGGGTATCCAGCTTCTTTCGCTCGTGACCAATTCCCGGCGGACGGCGTTGCGCCTGCGAGTGTAATATTATAACATTACAGTCATTAACCTTTGACTGAGACCCGGTCTGATGAACACCACGCTGCGTTTCAACCCGCTTGCCCTGGCGGTTTCTGCCTTGTTGTTCGCCGCCGCTGCGCATGCGCAGAGCGATGATGCCTCTGCCGCGCCGGATGGCAGCAAACGCGATGTCAAGACGCTGGATACTGTCACCGTAACCGGGGTGCCCTTGGGGCAGGGCGCCGATGATATTGTCTCGCCGGTCGCGGTGTTGTTTGGCGAAGAACTTGATGCCCGCAAAGCCAATACGCTCGGCGAAACGGTGTCCTCGATCCCCGGTGTCACCACCACCTATTTCGGGCCTGGCGTCGGTCGGCCAATCATCCGCGGCCTGGATGGCCCGCGTGTGGCGGTGCTGAGCGATGGCTTGAACAGCAATGACGTATCCAACATCAGTCAGGATCACGCGGTGGCGCTGGAACCGTTTCTGGCCGACCAGATCGAGGTGCTCAAAGGCCCTTCGACCTTGCTCTACGGTTCCGGCGCCATCGGCGGTGTGGTCAATGTGGTCGATGGACGCATCCGCGAGTCGGCGCTCGATGCGCCCCTCAGTGGCCGCGCCGAGTTGCGTTACGACGCCGGTTCCGATGGATTTACCGGGATGAGCCGCGTTGATGCCGGTGGCGATAGCTATGCGGTGCATGTCGATGGCCTGTACCGCGATGCCGGCAATCAGGACCTGCCCAAGGGCAAGTTGGCCAACAGCGATGTCAACAATCAGGCCGGCGCCGTTGCCGGCTCGATCTTCGGCGATTGGGGTTTCGCTGGCGCGTCGGTATCGCGTTACCAAAGCGACTATGGCAATCCGGCCGAGCCTGGCGATGATGTCGATCCGGGCGTCACTCTCGATGTCGAGCAAACCCGTTACGACCTCAAGGCCGGGCTCAGCAAGCCGTTCGCTGCCATCGAGCGAATCGAGTTGGCGTTTGGGCATACCGACTACAAGCACATCGAATTTGAAGGCGACGCGGTGGGCACGACGTTTCTCAGCGACGGTAACGAACTGCGGCTGGAAGCAACCCACGCCGCGTTCGGCGCATGGCACGGCGCGTTGGGTGTGCAGGCGGGCAGCAAACAGTTCGAAGCCATTGGCGAGGAGGCGTTCGTTCCGGGCACCCGCACCCGCAACCTCGGTGTGTTCGTGATCGAGCAAGGCGAGTGGGATCGGCTGAAGCTGGAGTTGGGTGCACGCAGCGATTTTCAGGGCAGCAATCCCGACAACGGCAGCAAGGTTTCTTTCGCTCTGCTCAGCGCTTCGGCGGGGGCGCGTTGGAAGTTCAGCGAGCAGGTGCATCTATCGCTCAATCTGGATCGCGCGCAACGCGCACCGGCCGAAGAAGAGCTGTTTGCCAACGGCCCGCATGTGGCCACCGCCACGTTTGAGATCGGCGATCCGCTGCTGGGCAAGGAAACCTCGCGCCAGATCGAACTGGGCCTGCACTATCACGGCGGTCGCTTCGAGGCCGAGCTGTCGGCGTACCGCAACTGGTTCGACAATTTCATTTTCCTGGCCGACGCCGGCTTGATCGACGACGAAAGCGAATTGCCGATCCGCAACTGGTTGCAATCGGATGCTGTTTTTCGTGGTGTCGAGGGCGAGGCGACGTTCCATCTGGCCGACAACGAAGCCGGCGCGTTCGACTTGCGCGTTTATGGCGATCGCGTGCGCGCCACCCGCTCCGGCGGCGCCAATCTGCCGCGCATTCCGGCTGGTCGGCTCGGTGCCGAGTTCACCTGGCGCGGCGATGCGTTGCGTGCCGGTATCGGTGCGGTGCGTACCTTCAGCCAGAATCGCAACGCCGAGTTTGAAACTGAAACCGGCGATTACACGATGCTCAACGCCAACCTTGCCTACACGTTCCTCGATACCGAACGCAGCAGTTGGGAAGCATTCGTACAGGGCAATAATCTGGGCGATGCGAACGCGCGTCTGGCGACATCGGTAGTCAAGGATCTGGTGCCGTTGCCGGGGCGCAATATTGCAGCTGGTGTGCGCGTGTATTTCTGAGCCACGGCACATCGGTTGGGCGGTGCATCCCAGCCCTGCATCGCGGCGTCCGCAGCAGGACGACTGGGAAATGCGGGTCAAGGCGCAATGGCACTTGCTTCAACGTCGTCATGCCCGCGACGGCGGGCATCCAGCGCCTTTCGCTGTTGCCCAAGCTGCTGAAGTTACTGGATTCCCGCTTTCGCGGGAATGACGAATCGAGGGACTTCCGGCTAAAGCAAGTGTCATTGGGTCAGTGCGTGGATGCGCGCAAGCGCCGCCTGATATGCCGGCTCGATGGCGGCACTGTCCGCGATGCCCGGCGTCAGTGCGCGCAGCAGGCCATCGCGCAGGGCGTACACCCAGCCATGCACCGACAGGGCCTGGCCGCGCGCCCAGGCGTCGCGCACCACGGTGCTCTGGCAGACGTTGATGGCCTGCTCGATCGCGTTGAGATCACACAACAGGGCGTGGCGGTGTGCGTCGCTGCCCACGTGTGCCAGCACTGCGCGGTGCTTTTGCGCAACATCGCCGACGTGGCGCAGCCAGTTGTCGGCGAGGCCGACGCGGGTGTCGTGCAGCACCGCATGCACGCCGCCGCAGCCGTAATGGCCACACACGATGATGTGCTCGACCTTGAGCACATCAACGGCAAACTGGATCACCGACAGGCAGTTGAGATCGGCGTGCACCACCACGTTGGCGATATTGCGATGAACGAACACTTCGCCGGGCTGCATGCCGGTGATCTGGTTGGCCGGCACGCGCGAATCCGAGCAGCCGATCCACAGGTATTTCGGCGTCTGCTGGCCCGCCAGGCGCTGGAAAAAGTGTGGGTCTGCGCGCACTGTCGACGCCGCCCAGGCGCGGTTGTTGCGCAGCAGCGCATCGATATCCGAAGGCGGTTGTGGGTTTGCCATGCGTTGGCCGGTCAGGTGCGCCGCGCCGGCGGCACGTCCTGCAATTCGTGGTACTCAAAACCGAGGCTGGAATCCTCGATGCGTGCCACCCGCGCATTCACCGCCACCGCCGGGCCGACCTGCTCGTAGAAATACAGACGCACGACGTCGGCCTCCTGCAACGTGCATTGTGCCGGGCGGAAAACCCCGCAGCCGCCAATCGACAGATCCTGCAATTCGCACACCCAAGCATCATTGCCGCGCACCACCATCACCATCGCCGCATAGGGCACGCGCAACGAATCACGGCGGGGGGATCTCAGATCATCGGGCATGGCATGGTCCTTGGCGGGCGCGCAGATGGCGACACATGGCTCAGGCCGAGTGCCGCAACGGCTGAATCATGCGTTGCGCCAGTTCCTCGTCGCCGGCGGCGCTGGGCGGCTGCACCTGCCCCAGCACAAAGCCCATGCGCTCGGCATCGTGTTCATCAATGCCATCAAAGGCCTGGAACTCGGCATCAAGCAGTGCCGCGCGGGCGTTATCCTCGCTTTCGTAGTTGAGCACGTTGCCGTCACAGTCGAGCACCTGCGCGGTTCCGGCCGGGCGTACGTCGAGCCGCGCCCAGACCAGAAAATTACCCAACGATGACAGCCACCATGTCGTTTGCATCATGAAAAGCTCACTTGCCCGGCCTTGATCAGCAGCCACAGCAGGCAGCCGATCAGGCCGATGATGATTACGCTCAGCAGGATCCGCGCCGGCGTCGCCAGACCGCTGAGATTCGGGTCACGGTTGGCGCGATAACCGCCACGCAACAGCCACCAGCAAAACGTGGGCGAAAACGACGATGCGCCGACGGTGGCGTTGCGATCGATCAAATGGCGATAGGTCAGTGGGCCGAAAATCACATAGCCGGTAAAACCGATGATGACAACCGCCAGCGAACACAGGATGAGCAACAGCACGGCCATGCTCAGAACTCCGCGTGGCCGGGCGCGCGCGGGTACGGAATGGCATCGCGTATATTGCC
>PFJA01000107.1:15925-20240 GCA_002782905.1 Lysobacterales bacterium CG_4_10_14_3_um_filter_64_11 | reverse complement strand
GGATGCGGCTGACCGGCACCACCACGTCTTCGTTGATCTTGCCAGCGGCGATCGAGCGCAGCGCTGGCGACAGTGCTTTGCGTGCTGACCACAGCGCTTCACGTGCGGTTTCGTCGGGTGCCGTGGTCAGCGCGATCAGGCCCGGGCCGCTGGCGGCGCTTTCCAGCGCGGCCACGGCGGCATCCAGCGTGCTGGCATCACCATCGGCTTCGATCATCAACAACGCACCGGCTGCGGGAATATCGACACCACCGATCTCGCGCGCCAGGCGCACGCATTCTCCGTCCATGAACTCCAGCATCGATGGGATATGCGGCTGTGCCATCAAGCGCGCCACGGCCGCTGCCGCTGTTTCGACATCGGTGTACAGCGCACGCAGGGCACGGCGGCCAGTGGCCAGCGGACGCAGCGCCAATGTCGCCTCCACGATCAGCGCGAGCGTGCCTTCGGAGCCGACGATGAAACGGGTGAAGTCGTAGCCCGAAGCGGCCTTGCTGGTGGCGCCGCCGCAGCGAATCAGCTCGCCGGCACCCGTGATGGCGGCGAGGCCGAGCACGTTGTCGCGGCAGGCACCGTACTTTACCGCGCGCGGGCCGCCGGCATTGCAGGCGAGATTGCCGCCGATGCTGCTGTAGGCGGCGCTGGTCGGGTCGGGTGGCCAGAACAGATCATGTGGTTTCGCGGCGCGTTGCAGGTCGCCGTTGAGCAGGCCCGGCTCGACCACGGCCAGGCGATCGTCAGGCGCCATGCGCAGCAACTGGTTCATGCGCTCGAAGCTGACCACCACACCGCCGTGCACCGGCACCGTGGCACCGGTGGTATTGGTGCCACGGCCGCGCGCGATGATCGGCATGGCGTGGCTGCGACAGGCGCGCACCAGTTCCAGCACCTGCGCGCTGTCGCTCGGCAACACCACGGCGGCCGGCGTCGCAAACTGGCGCGAGTTGTCGTAGCCGTAGCTCAGCCGCTGCGCCGGCGACAACAACAGCGCGTTGGCGTCGAAGCACTGCGCCAATCGCTTGTGCAAGGATTCGGGCAGGGCGTCGTGCGGATCGTGCATCAGCGGATGTCGTCCAGGGTGAAGGCGTCGCGAATCCATTCGATCTGTATGTCGGCATCGCGGCCGGACAGCGCCAGCACGTCGAATCGGCACGGTGCCTGCGCCAACGCCGGATGGCTGGCCAACCAGGCGCTGGCGGCACGGGCGATGCGCCCGCACTTGCGCCGATCCACCGAGGCCGCAGCACCGCCGAAGTGGTCGTTGCGCCGTTGCCGCACTTCAACGAAGACCACGGTTGCGCCATCGCGCACGATCAGGTCGATTTCACCGAATGCAAATGCCGCATTGCGCGCTACGGGCTGCATGCCGCGTTCGCACAACCAGGCCAGCGCGGCATCTTCGCCGGCGGCGCCAATGGCGCGACGCGAAGCGAACTTACCAGGTGCCGGCACTGGCTTCGATCGGCTGTGGTTGCAGCGAGGGCTCGATGGCGGCGCGGGTGCGGCCGCCGCTGAATACTGCCCAGGCCGGCGTGCGCAAGACATTGCCGAACATGTCGATGCGCAGTTGCCCGCTGGCACCCGTCAGCCACGCGCCGGGATGGCTTTGCAGGTAATCGTGATAGGCACTGAGCCGATAACCGTCGGCACCGAGGCCAAACAAACGCGCGCTGGCGCCGCGCGCGCTGGGCAAGGTGCGCGCCAGTTGCTCGGCGCCGGGTAGCGCGCTGTCTTCACCCAGCAACCACGGAAACTCGGGAAACTCGATCCCTTCAAGCTCCATATCCAGACGCAGATCGCCACTGCCCGATACGATCAATGCGGTGGCGAAGATCGGCTTTTGCGCAATCGCCACTGCCGCCAGTTGTGGCACCAGCAGCCGCGCCTGTGGTGCCTTGAGCGCAATGAATACAGCGTCGTGCGCGGTGGCCAGTTGGGTCTTGTCGTTCTTTTGTCCGTTGGGATCCTTGATCACCCGACCGCCGGCAGCAGCAAACAGCGGCCGCAGTGCATCGCTGAAGTTGGCTTCGTATTCCGGGATTTCAGCGCTCGCCAGCAGCACGCCACCGCGTTGCGTGTAATGTTCGCTGAACGCGGCAATCGCGCGGCGGCTTTGCTCGTCGCTGCTACCCACCGCAATGGCCTTCAACAAGCCCTTGCCAAGCATGCGTTCGGCGGTGGCAACCGCTTCGTCCTCCGGCGACAGCGTGTAACTGGCACTGCCCGGCGGTGGCGGCAGGCCGCTGCGATTGAGTGCCAGTATCGGCAATGGGTGTTGCTCCAGAGCAAATAACGCACTGACCGCGTCACGATCGAGCGGCCCCAACACCCGCTCGGCACCTGCATCGAGCGCTTGTCGGTATGCTGCGACGGCGGTGTCGACACTGCCCGCGCTATCGATCACCAGCAGGCGTGGGCGTTCACCGGTTTGCTCAAAATGCGCGGCAAGTACACCATCGAGCACGGCACGACCAGCGCCCGATAACGGTCCGCTCAGCGGCAACAACACCGCCAGCGAATGGCTGGGGTGGTAGCCTTCCGGGCCCACCGCATAGGGGGTAACCGGAAGATTCCAGTCGGCCGTACCCTGGCTGCCATCAGCGCCGCGCGCAATCGGGCTTAGCCCACGCTCGGCGAGGGCCCGATTGATGACGCCGCGCAGCGCGGACTGCGGCGGTGCTGAAAGGCCCTGTGCATACAGCGCGGCACTGTCGACCTGCGCCAGCAGGGCCTCGACCTGACGGCGGTTGTCCGGCCGATCGGCACTGCTCAGCAACGCGTCGATGGCGGCCAGCTCTGCCGCTGCGGCAAAGTGCTGGCCGGTTTGCTGCAACGCCTGTGCCCGCAACTGCTGGCGCCGAATCACCAGCGCGGGTGGCAAGTTGGCGCCGCTGGGTGCAAGCCCGGCCAATGCACGCTCGGCATCGCCATCGGCCAGTGCCAGTTCGGCGTTGACCAGTGCAAACCGCGCGCGATCAGCCGGCGTCAGTGCCGATGCTGGAATCCGGTTCGCCGCCGAGCGTGCCTGCTCAACATCGCCAGCGCGCAGCCAAGCCTCGGCAGCACGCAGCCACAGATGCTCCGGTCGGCGAGCGGAGGCGTTGGCTGCATCAGCAAACGCTTGCGCCGCTTCGCGGTAGCGCTGTTGATCGAACAAGGCCTGCGCAAGCGGCAATTCGGGCTCGCGCTGCGAACGGACCTGCGGGGTGGTGCAACCGCTGAGCAGCAGTGCCAGCAGCACAGCGCGTATGACATGATTCATGGGCAAAATCTCTGGCAACCCTCGGGTGATTTTCCCGAAACGCGTCTATGCTACTGCACCACGCCATTGCGATCACCAACGGGCTTGATGTGCAAAACCGCATGCAGCAACGCCACGGCAGCTTGTTTGTGGTGTCAACGCCGATCGGCAACCTCGGTGACATCAGCGCACGGGCGCTGCAAACCTTGCGCAGCGTCGATCTGATCTGCGCTGAGGATACCCGCCACAGCCGCCAGCTGCTAACCCATTTTGGCATCGAACGGCCGATGCAGGCACTGCATGAGCACAACGAAGCCGAGCAGGCCGACGCACTGGTAGCGCGCTTGCTGGCGGGCGAGAGTATGGCGCTGGTGTCCGATGCCGGCACGCCATTGCTCAGCGATCCCGGGTTTCGTCTGGTACGTGCTGCGCGCGAAGCCGGAGTAACGGTCAGCCCGGTACCCGGCGCCAGTGCCTTGTTGGCGGCGTTGGCGGTTTCTGGTCAACCCAGTGATCGGTTTTGCTTCGAAGGTTTTTTGCCAGCCAAGGCCACCGCGCGGCGGGACCGTCTGAACCAGATCATCGCCGAGCCGCGTACCTTGGTGTTTTACGAAAGCGCGCACCGGATCGAGGCGATGCTCGACGATCTGCTGACGGTATTTGGCGCCGAGCGGCAGATGACCCTGGCGCGGGAATTGACCAAGCTGTTCGAGACCGTACTCAGCGGCAGCATCGGCGAAGTGCGCGGGCAGGTGGCAGCCGATGCCAATCAGCGGCGCGGCGAGTTTGTCCTGGTGCTGGCCGGCGCCGGCGACGATATGCAGGCGCGGCTGCTTGCAGGCCGTCGCCTGTATGCCCGCCTGTGCGAGCATCTGGCCCCGGCGCCAGCGGCGCGGCTGGCGGCAGAGCTCAGCGGCGCGCCGCGCAAGGCGTTGTATGGTGGCGATACGGGTTAGTTCGGGGCTGGGGACGCGGGCTCGGAAGAGCACGAGCAACAACGCAGAAGCAAAGAGCAGGTGTCCGCAAAAGACGCTAAGGACGCAAAGACAACAAAGCAGGATATGCGCTTTCCTT
>PFJA01000107.1:10530-15892 GCA_002782905.1 Lysobacterales bacterium CG_4_10_14_3_um_filter_64_11 | reverse complement strand
TTGCCCCGGTTCCGGATCCCGGCTCGATCAGCCCAAATCACCCCACAGTGCCTGCATCGCCGCGAGCGCCGCCAGCCCGGCGGTTTCGGTACGCAGCACGCGCGGGCCCAGACGCAGCCCGCTGAAGCCGGTGCTGTGCAGGGTGGCGATATCGCGCTCCGACAAGCCACCTTCCGGCCCGATCACCAACCACACCGGTTGTTCCGGCAGCGGCGGTGAGCACGTTGCCAAGGTCTGTTCGCCGTCGGGGTCGAGCAACAGGCGCAGCGCACCCTGCGGTGCGCTGGCGGCCCACGCGGACAGCTCGCTTGCTGGCGCCAGCGCCGGCAGGGTGGCGCGCCCACATTGCTCGCAGGCGGCGACGATGACGCCGTGCCAGTGTTGCTGACGGCGTTCGCCACGTTCGCCGCTCAGCCGCACTTCGGTCCATTGCGTGCGCAGTGGCGCGATCGCGGCGACGCCGAGTTCAGTCGCTTTTTGCAGCACCCAGTCCATCTTGTCGCCGCGCGCGATGCCTTGGCCGAGGGTGATCGCCAGCGTCGATTCGCGGCATGCGGCGCGGCTTGCCTGTACCTGAATCTGCGCGCTGCGCCGCTCGCCACTGATCAGCGTGGCGTGATAATCGACACCATCGCCATTGAACACGATCAGGGCATCGCCGACACTGAGTCGCAGCACCCGCAGCAAATGGTTGGCAACCGGTTCGGGCAGCGTGACCTGCTGGCCTGGGTGCAGTGGCTGATCGAGATAATTGCGGGTCAGGCGCATGACCGGGTGCTCGCAGCAATGGCGCTGGCGGTGACACGGGCCAGATGGTTGAGGTCGTCGTCAGTGATGCAGTACGGCGGCATCCAGTACAGCACGTCGCCCAATGGTCGCAACACCACGCCGCGCTGCAACGCTGCGCGATAGGCGCAAAGGCCGGTGCGCTGCGTCGTCGGCAGCGCTTCGCGGCTATGGCTCTGGCATAGTTCGAAGGCGAGGATCATGCCGGTCTGGCGTACTTCGGCAACGTTGGGATGATCGCCGATCGGTGCTGCCAGGCGCGCCATCGCCGCCGCCGTTGCGCGGTTGCGTTCAAGCACCGGCTCCTGGTGGAAGATCGCCAGCGTCGCCAGTGCGGCGGCACAGGCAATCGGGTTGCCGGTATAACTGTGCGAATGCAGAAACGCGCGATCGCGCGAATCATCGAGAAAGGCCTCGTACACCGCTGCGCTGGTGAGCACCGCGGACAATGGCAGAAAGCCGCCGGTCAGGCCCTTGGACAGGCACAGGAAATCGGGCGTGATGGCGGCCTGTTCACAGGCAAACAGCGTACCGGTGCGGCCAAAGCCAACCGCGATTTCATCGGCAATCAGATGAATGCCGTGCTGGTCGCACAAGGTGCGGGCGCGGCGCAGATATTCCGGGTGGTACATGCGCATGCCACCGGCGCATTGCACCAGCGGCTCGAGAATCAGTGCACACACCGTGGCGCCGTGCTCGGCCAGCATTGCCGCCAGTGCGTCGGCCGCGCGCACGGCGCGGTGGTACGCCGATTCGCCGGGCTCGGCCAGCCAGGCATCGGGCGAGGGCGCGAACAGTGGCTCGATCAGCAGCGGCGCGTAGATGCGGCGATACAGCGGCAGATCGCCGACTGCGAGCGCGCCCAGGGTTTCGCCGTGATAACCGTTGTGCAAGGCGATGAACTTGCGACGATGCGTATCGCCGCGATTGAAAAAGCTGTGGAAGCTCATCTTCAGCGCCACTTCCACCGCCGCTGAGCCGTTGTCGGCGAGAAATACCCGCGCCAGACCCGGTGGTGCCAGCGCCAGCAGGCGTTCAGCCAGCTGTACCGCGGGTTGGTGGGAAAATCCGGCAAACATCACGTGTTCGAGGCGCTGTGCCTGCTCAGCGATGGCAGCGGCGATGCGTGGTTCGCCATGGCCGAACAGATTGGTCCACCAACTACTGACGGCATCGAGGTAGCGGTTGCCATCCATGCCATACAGCCAGGCGCCGCGGCCGTGGCTGATCGGCAGCAATGGCAGTGTCTCCGGGTGCTCGCGCATCTGCGTACACGGGTGCCACAGCACGGCAAGGTCGCGTGCGCGCCAATGCGCGGCGTCTGCTAGCATCGTCGGGTCATTCATCGTCATAAGCCGCCATGATCCCGTTCTGTCGTCCTGCTGTCCAATGCACTTCCCTGCGGCGTGCTTCCGCGAACCCCTTGAATCCGCCGCGAGTAGCGCGCGCAGCCGTCTGCAGGCGGTTCCATTCCGGTTTCACCCTGATCGAGGTGCTGGTGGTGGTGGTGATCCTCGGTATTCTGGCCTCGGTGGTGGTGCCGCAGTTGATGGGCCGCCCCGATGAGGCGCGCGTGGTGCGGGCGCAGGCTGATATCACCGCCATCGTTACCGCGTTGAACATGTATCGCCTCGACAATTTTGATTATCCAAGCACCGACCAAGGCTTGGAGGCGCTGGTCAAGCAGCCATCCGGAGTGCAGAACTGGCGCCGCGACGGGTATCTGCCGTCGGTGCCAAAAGACCCGTGGGGCCGCGAGTACCTGTACCTGAAGCCGGGCGCGCATGGCGCATTCGATGTCTGGAGCCAGGGTGCCGACGGCCGCAGTGGGGGCGAGGGTGTGGCCAGTGATATCGGCAACTGGGAGCCATGAGGGGTGCAAGGGAGTTCGGCGAGAGTGATGTGAACACCCAGCGCGGCATTACCCTGATCGAATTGCTGGTGGCACTGGTCATCATCGTGGTGCTCAGTGCGGCGGCGGTGCTGGCGATGCCGGATTTTTCCGCGCGGCGCGATGACGTTGCCGCCGAGCGGCTCGCTGCGTTGCTCGCCATGGCCTGCGAACGGGCAATGGTGAGCGGGCGTGACGTGGGGGTTGCGATCGATGCAAGCAGCATGGTTTTTGGCAGTTTCGTGCACGGCGTGTTTACGCCGTTACCCGATGATGGAGCCGAGCCGCTGCGGATGCGGCGGCTAACCGATGGCGTCCATCTTGCGTTGCGTCTGGACGGTCGTGATATCGACCTGCAAACCGATGAAACGCTGCGTGCGCGCATTGCCTGTCAGGCCAACGGTGAGCTGACGCCATTTGAGTTGTTGCTGGAACGCGACGGCTCGCCACGTTGGCGGATTACCGGCATGCCCAGTGGCCGCATTGAACGCGAGCGTGTCGATGCGCCCTGATCGACGCTACGGTTTTACCTTGCTCGAAGTGCTGGTGGCATTGGCGGTGCTGGCGCTGGCGATGGCGGCGCTGGTGCGCACCGCATCGCAGGAAACGCGCTCACTGGCCGATGAGCGCGAACGCACGCTGGCGCAATGGGTGGCGGCCAATGCCATCGCCGAAACCCGCCTGGCCACGCCGCTGCCGAGCAGCGGTCAGCGCAGTGGCGAGGTGGAAATGGGCGGCCGGCGCTGGCGCTGGGATCTGCGCATTTCGCTGGCCACTGATGATGGTATCCGGCGATTGGATGTTGCAGTACGCCCGCTGCCGCAGCGCGCGGCACAGGACAGCCAGCCGCTGTTGGTGCTCTCGGGTTTTGTGCGGCCATGAGCGCATTGCGACCGGCCAGCCCAGGGTTCAGCCTGCTCGAAGTTCTGGTGGCGCTGGTGATCTTTGCGGTGGTGGCGGTGCTGGCCTGGGGCGGCCTCGACACCCTGGCGCGCACTCGCCATGTGCTCGACGGCGAGCGCGCAACGTTGAGCGCGTTACAGCTCACCGTAGCGCAACTGGAACGTGACCTGCGCCAAGCGGTGGCGCGGCCGGTGCGCGATGGCATCGGCGCGGAGCTGGCGGCGCTGTGGGGGCAGGAGAGCGCCATCGAGGTCACCCGGCTGGCACCCGGCGGAGGTTGGCAGACGCCGCTGCCGGCGCTGCAGCGGGTGGGCTGGCGTTGTGTCGATGGCGAACTGCAACGGCTGCGCTGGCCGGTACTGGATCGCGTGGCGGGCACAGTGCCGGAAAGTGAAACCCGCTTGAGCGGCGTCAGCGCGTGCCAGTGGCGCTATTTTGATCGCGCTGCCAGCCCGTTGTGGCCGCTGCGTGGCACTGCGGCCGAGCGCCTGCCACGCGCGGTGGAGCTGCGTTTCACCCTGGAAGGTGTGGGTGCATTGCGGCGGCTGATTGAACTGCCTGACAATCGTGACAGCGCTACCCCATGAACACACTGGCAGACCCCTCGAAAAACCGTCGTGAGCGGCCCGGGTGCAAGGCGCACGGAGCGGTCGCTTCTGGCTTCCTGCCTCACGCGACACTTGCACATCCCTGTGCGGCGCACGAACCGCAGTGCATGTGCGGATACATGAGGATTCCGAGCACCGCGCAACGCCGTCATCGGGCCGCGCAGCAGGTTTTTCGCGGTGTTCGCGCACGACAACGCGGCGTGGCTTTGCTGGTGGCATTACTGGCAGTGGCATTGGCGGTGATCATGGCCAGCAGCCTGATCGATCATGGCGAACAGGGGCGGGCGCGGCTGCGCAACCAGTGGCGCGCCGAGCAAAGCGCTGAGCTGATGCGTGGCCTGGAGGCTTGGGCAGCGCAGGCCATTCTCGCCGATCAGCGCGCCTCACCAGAGTTGGATCCACTCGATGCGCCATGGCGGCAGCCGCTACCGCCAATTACCGTGCCTGGTGCGGTGATCAGCGGACAACTGCGCGATCTGGGCGCCTGCTTCAACGTCAATGCGCTGGCACCGGCGGGCATGACCGATGATGCCGCAGTGCGCCGCCTGCAACGGGTGTTGAGTGGTTTGAATCTGCAAACGCGTATCGCCAATCAGGCTGCCGATTACATTGATCGCGATCGTGAAGTGCAGGAAAACGGCGCCGAGGATGTCGCATACGCGGCCTTGCGCCCGGCCGGACGCGCGGCCAATCGGCCGTTCGCTGATGTATCGGAACTCAAGCGTCTGCCAGCGGTCGATGCGCGCGCCTATGCGGCGTTGGCGCCATTCGTTTGCGCCGCACCGGCCGACGCTCAATTCAACCTCAACAGCGTGCCACCGCTGCTGTGGCTGGCCGTTGCCGACGGTATCGACATGCAGCAGGCGCGGCGCCTGGCGCGCGAACCGGGTACCGCCTATCGCAGTATCGCGGCGGTAGCCGAGGCGTTGCAGCGCGAGGGCATCAACAACGTCGATCTGAGCGCATTCAGCCTCGGCAGCAACGGCTATCAATTGCAAGCGCAGATCGATGCCGATGGGCTGGTGTTCGATTACAGCAGTGTGTTGCTGCGCACGCAGGGCAAGGTGCAGGTGGTGGCACGGGTGCGCGGACGGTTGTAGACGGAGGGGTTCTCAAAGGATGCCAAGGGCGTAAAGCAAAGTTTCAAGCCTGCGGCCGGCGCGGCTTCAGGGCA
>PFJA01000107.1:0-10508 GCA_002782905.1 Lysobacterales bacterium CG_4_10_14_3_um_filter_64_11 | reverse complement strand
GGCGAGGTACTTTTTGCCGGCCCAAAAAGTACCCAAAAACGCCTTGCGCCGGGCGCGCGCCGACTCGGCTCCTGCCTCGTCGGTCCGCTGCGCTTCTCGCCGAATGCGGGCCGGCACCAACTCGCACATCCTTGTGCTCAAACAAGGGTGCCTTGCTCCCGCATTCGGCTGCGATGCGCGCCGCGCTTTACGGCGCGTCGTCGCACTCGGGCCGCGCATCCATGCCGTACCGTGCGGCCTTTCCGTTTCATTCCTCGGCAATTTGGCTGTGTCGGGTCGGCGACGACGGGCCTTTTGATGCGCTATCGAACGGTGCCGCTATTTCTGCTTCGTTTGCGCGTTTTGCGTCCTTTGCGGACCACTGTGTTTATGCTTATCCCGTGGTCCCGAGCTCCGCGATTGATGGGTTTCGCTGTACTACTGCGTGGGCTTTCACGCGACGTTGCGCTGGCCTGCGCAATCGAGGATGCGTGCCAGCGCTTCACCCGCTGCCGCGAAGGAATAGTGCTGGCGTACATTGTCCAGGCCGTTGCGCGACAGCGTGTTCCACAACGCTTGGTCCTGATACAGGCGAATGATCGCATCGGCGATCGCCTGCGGCTGCTCGGCAATCAAGACATCGTGACCATCGCGCAGCGACATGCCTTCGGCGGCACACGGCGTGGCCACTACCGGTTGCCCGTGCGCCATGCTCAGGTTGACCTTGCCCTTGACCCCAGCGCCGTAACGCAGCGGTGCCAGCGCAATGCGGCAGCCATCCAGATACGGAGCGATGTCGGGCACGTGGCCGTGGAAACGCACGCCCGGCAACTCGCCCAGTGCGATCACCGACTCCGGTGCGTCGCCGCCGATCAGATGCAATTCGACTTCCGGCAGCGTCTGGCGTACGCGCGGGAATATTTGCTGTGCCAGCCAGTTGGCGGCATCGACATTCGGTGGATGGCGATAACCGCCGACGAACAGCAGGCCATCGCGTTGCGCGAACGGCTGCCGGCAGCCGACGACTTCATGCACGTTCGACAGCACCTCGACGCGGGCACCGGGCACTTCGCGTTGCAGCAGTGCTTGCTCGAATGGGCTCACCACCAGGGTGATGTCGGTATCGCGTACCAGCCGCAGCTCGCGCTCGCGGGTTGCTGCTGCCGCACGTGCCTGTACGGCATCGCCGCTGAGTTCGGCCTCGCGCTGTTCGCGCAGGTAATGCAGGTCGACGGTGTCGAACAGGATTTTGGCGCGCGGTGCAAACTGGCGCAGCAGCGGCAGGTAGGCGGTGGCAACGTAATGCCGCGACACGATCACGGTGTCGAAGCGGCGGCCATGTTCGCTCATCCACTGCGCCGGGTTGCCCAGCCACGGATGCCACCACGCCTCGACGCCAAGCTGCTGCATGGCTTCGGTGTAGTGTCCGCCATGGCTCGGATTTTCGGCGATGAAACTCACCGCACAACCGCGCGCGATCAGCAGGCGCATGAGATTGAGCATGCGTAGCGAGCCGGAGTCGCGGTCCGGTGTTGGCGTGCAGGCATCGATGATCAGCACCTGCCGCAAGCGATCGCGGGCGGCTGCGCGCGCCGGCTCGCTGCCGGGCAATGCATGTGTGCGTTGCAGGGTTTGCCGCCAGCGCGCGACGAAGCGGCCCTGATTCTCGACCTGATACGCCTTTATGCCGCTGCCGGTGTCGGTGCCGCTGGTTACCCCTTCATCGTGGATTACTTCCGATTTTGGCTGGTAGTAGACCTTCTTGCCGAGTTGGCGAATACGCATCGCCAGATCGGTGTCTTCGTAATACGCCGGTGCAAAGTAGCTGTCGAAACCAGCGAGCGAGCGAAACACGTCGGCAGCGATGGCGATCGCCGCACCAGAACAGTAATCGACCTCACGAACAAAGTTGAACCGTGGATCGGCCGGGTTCTGGAAGCGGCCGTAATTCCAGCCCGAGCCATCACTGAATACGATGCCGCCGGCCTCCTGCAAACGGCCATCGGGATAGATCAGCTTGGCGCCCACCAGACCCGCATCAGGCAACTGCGAGAATGTGTCGATCAGCGCGTCGAGCCAGCCTTGGCGTGGCCGGGTGTCATTGTTGAGGAACACCAGATAGTGGCCGCGCGCCTGCTGTGCGCCGGCATTGCAGGCACCGATGAAACCCAGGTTGCCGGCATTGCGCAGCACGCGCAAGCCAGCGATGGCGGCGAGCTGGATGGGGGTTTCGTCGCTGGAACAATCGTCGACCACAATGACCTCGAACGCAACCTGCTCCGTGTTGTCTGCCAGCGCTGAAAGGCAGGCCAGGGTGTGTTCGATGTGGTTGTAGGCAGGGATGATGATGCTCGCCACCGGCGCCCTGGCACATGGCACCATGGTCGGGGCTTCAGTCGAATGCACGCTGGTGTCGTGTGCCTGCTCGGCGCTGCGCATTGCGCGGTTGCGTTTGAGATAGTCGTGCACACGCGCTGATGTGTTGCGCACACCGCGCGTGCGCAGGCTGGCCAGCCCGCGCCGGAACAGAGAGATCACCACGCGGCGCCGAAATGCCAGCGCCGCCCATGCCGTGCGCAGCATACGGCGCAGCCCACGCAGCGGCCGGGTGAGCCGCCAGGAGTGGCTTTCGCGCACGGTGTCGAGTTCGCGCTGCAACTGATCGCGTTGCGCCAGCGCGACGTCGCGCTGCTGCGCCAGGTCACCGGTATCGCGCTGGTAAAACCGGTGTGCGTGGTCCAGTGCGCGTGCGATATCCGACGAGCGGTTGCGTGCGTCGTCGTGCCATTGTTGCAGCGACTCGAGTTGGTTCTGCATTGCGCGCAATTCCGTTTGGTTGGCGTCCCGTTGTGCGATCATTTCGCCAAGATCGACACGTGCGCTATCGCGCTCGGCATGCACGATCATACATTCGCGGCATTTATCGACAAGCCGCTGCTCCATGTCGACCGCCCACGCGCTGCGTCGCTCGAACTCGACTTGCAGCGCACGTTGCTGCGTGTTCAGCGCCAGCAGTTGCCGCCGTTGGGTAGCGCACTCGCATTCCAGTGCGTGCTGCGCCAGCGCCGCGCTGCCGGCATATCCGCGAATGGCAGCAACATGGCGCGGCACGGGCAGGGCCGCGCGCCAAGCGGCGAGCGAATCGTGCAGCGCGGGCACCGGCCCCGGGCGCAATGCCCGCAACCGGCTGCGGTCGTTTGCCAGCGCAAGCAGCATCGCTCGCAGCGCGTCGGCGTCAGCGGCGACCAGTACACCGGTTTCGCCGTCGACGATGCGCTCACGCAGGCTGCCCAGTGCAGTCGCCAGCACCGGAATGCCCAGTTGCCACATCTCCGACAGCGTATAGCTCCAGGTTTCCGCCACGGTGCTTGGCAACAGCGCCAAGTCGGGCGCCAGTTTGCGCACCAGCAACGGCAGGTCGGCGAGCCGATAATTCAATTGTAGTTGTACGCCGTTGCACGCAAACAAGGCCATACCGGCGCTGCCGCAACCGAGCAGGATCAATTCCACATCGGGCATGGGCGTTTGCGTCAGTTGTCGCAACAGGTGCCCACCCTTGCCGTTGGCGATGCGCCCCGGCACCAGCACGCGCAAGCGCGAGCGCACCGGGGTTTGGCCCACAGCCGCAGCGGGCGATGATGGCCAGACACTGCCATGGCCGATGATCTGCCAGCGCATCGCGCGCGTTTCCGGCGCCAGCCGCCAATAACTGTCGCGGCTGCTGTGGCTGGGTGCGACCAGCCGCACATCGTGCTGCTGCAGCGCCTTGAGAAAGGCCGAGCGTAGCGCCAGCCAGTGCGCCGGATTCTGATTGCAAAACGGCACTGGCGCATTGGCAGCAAGGCGCTGCGCCAATGCGGCTTCATCAAAGGTGAGCGATTCGGATTGCAAATTGTCGGCCAGCAGAGGCCACAATGGATAGCCGTCGTGGCAGCAGACAGCAGTGGGCAGGCCAGACCGCAGCGCGTCCAGGCTATGCCCGATCAGTGATGAAACCAGCACCGCGCCGATGCCCCATTCGGCGATGGTCTGCGCAAAAATCGCCCGCCATGCGGGCGAGTCGATGGCGGTGTCGGCAATTGCTGCCGGCAACGTCCATTGCCGAATCGCCGGTGCATCCAGATCGGCGTGCAGGGCGATGCGCTGGCCGTGCTCCGAGGTGGCCGGATCACCGTGGCTGACCAGCACCAGATGCTCGCGCTGCGGCTCGTTGCGCATCATGTCGCGCACGAATTGCCAGGCACCGCCGCCCCAGCCGTGCACGATATGCAATACCACCGGCTTGCCGTTACAACCAGGACGACGCGCCGGTTGGTTGGCGCGCTCGGCGATCCGTTCGGCCAATGCGGCGACCGGCAGCGGCGCGGAAGCCGATGGCGCTGCGCGTCGGGTTTCACTCGCCGTGACATACAAACACGGCAATACCGCGCCGCGTAAACCCTCCGGCACGCAGTCATTCCAGGACTGCGATTCGGGTAACTTCACGCCGGCCCGCCAGCAACTCAGGCCACTGTTGACGAATGTGCAATCGAACAGGGCGTGGTCGCCCAGCAGCCAGCACAGCGCATCTGCGTCGGCGACTGCGGGCAATGCCTCGACGGCGGGTTGAGCGAACGGGTCGAGCGCGTTGTGCTGCGTACCGATGGCTGAAATCACATCAAAACCATCCGCGCTGGCAACCGCCGCCAGCAAGCGTGGCCAACAGCCTTCGGGCAGCACTGCACCGCCGCTGACCAGAATCAGGTCACGAGAGGGGTCAAGTGCCTGCGCGCAGCGTAACGCGCTCATCGGGTCGGATTCGGCAGGCATTGGCTGCCAAGGCTCCGGCAATTCGGCCATATTCAAGCCGTGGCCGAACACCAGACCACCGCAGCCGGCCGGCAACTCGGGCAACATCCCTCCGCGCGCCGCCGCAGCCGCGAGGTCGGACAGGATCAGACAAACCGTTGTCGGGCGCACTGTGGGCATTCGTCTGGACCAGAATAATCATGACAACACGATTGCATGACAATGACATTGCAACATATGACATCGCCATGACACGCTGAATGTGCCGCCAAGTACGAAGCACTGCACTGGCGCATGATGAACCTGCACAGGCCGGCGTAGAAGCGTCTTCGAGCGTCGGTGGCCGAGCCTTGCGGGCCGGTGAAGCGGGTTACACTGTGATTTTAACTCAAGCCTCCGTGCTGCCCCGTAAACACCTTGTCCAGACGCCCCGCAGCAACCCGCCCCGACTCATCGCATTCCGTGCCGCCGCCGCGTTGGCGGCGCTGGCTGTGGTTCAGTGTGCTCGCCGTGTTTGGTTTGGGCATCGGCTTCGCCGTGCCGTATTTCTGGGTGCTCGACCGCGAGGTGCGCAGCCAGTTCGGTGCCTTGCAATGGCAGGAGCCCAGCCGCGTCTATGCGCGGCCGCTGCTGTTGGCGCCCGGGCTGCGGATGAATGTGGGCACGCTGGCGCTGGAGCTGGAAGCCGCCGGCTATCGGGTTGCGGCTGGCGCCCCGGTCGCCGGCAGTTATGCCATCGACGACAACCAGGTGCTGATCCACACTCGCGACTTCACCGACGTCGACGGCCCGGTGCCGGGGCAGCGCGCACGCTTGCGGCTGGTCGGAGGTGCGCTTGCCACTCTCACCGACCCTGCCGGCAAGCACCGATTGCAGCAACTGCGGGTCGATCCGGCACGCATCGCTACGCTGTACGGTGCCAAGCGCGAGGAGCGCCGTTTGCTGCGTTTGCAGGATGTGCCGGAATTGCTGGTGACCGGTCTGCAGGCGGTCGAGGATCGTGATTTCAAGTTTCATCGCGGTGTCGATCCGCTCGGCATCCTGCGCGCGGCCTGGATCAATCTGCGTTCGGGTCGCTTGCGTCAGGGTGGCAGCACACTGACCCAGCAGTTGGTGCGCAGCCTGTTTCTCAGCCGCGAGCAGACGCTGAGCCGCAAGCTCAACGAGGCGGCCTACGCGCTGATCATCGAGGCACGTTTCGATAAACGCGTGATTTTGCAGGCCTACCTCAACGATGTCTATTTGGGGCAACAGGGCAATCAGGCGATTCGTGGTGTCGGTGCCGGCGCCGAGTTCTGGTTCGGACGCGAACTCGACGAGCTTGGCACGCCGGAGATCGCGCTGTTGATCGGCTTGATTCAGGGCCCCGGCTATCACGATCCGCGCCGCCACCCGCAACGCGCGCGCGCGCGCCGCGCCGTGGTACTCGGCATGATGACCGATACCGGCCTGATCGATGCGGCTGAGCGTGATCGTGCCAACGCGGCACCATTGGGGATCAGCGCCAGTCCCGGCTTTGCCGCCAATCGCTATCCCGCGTTCATGGATCTGGTGTACGCGCAACTGGCGCGCGACTATCCGCCCGATACCCTCACCGGTGCCGGCCTGAGCATCCACACCACGTTGGCACCCAGTGCGCAGCAATATCTGGAACAGGCGGTCGCTGGCACCCTGCCCAAGCTGGAGCGCAAGGGGCGACCGGAATTACAGGTTGGCGCGGTGGTGACCGACAGCCATGATGGGACGGTGCTGGCGATGCTGGGCAACCGCCAGTTCACCCAGCCCGGCTTCAATCGGGCACTGGCGGCGCAGCGTCCGGTCGGTTCGTTGCTCAAGCCGTTCGTGTACATGCTGGCACTGGCGCAGCCGGGCCGTTACACACTGGCGAGTTTCATCGACGACGCGCCGATCGTGGTTGAATTGGCACGGCGCAAGACCTGGAGCCCGGAGAACTCCGACGGCATCAGCCATGGTCGGGTGCGCCTGATCGAGGGGCTGGCGCAGTCCTACAATCAGGCGACGGTACGTCTGGGGCTGGAGGTCGGTGTCGAGCGGCTCAGCCAGTTGCTCAAGGCGCTGGCGAATATCGAGGTGCAGGCCAACCCGTCATTGGTGTTGGGATCGATCGATCTGAGTCCGCTGCGGGTAACGCAGATCTATCAATTTCTTGCCTCCGCCGGCCAGGTGCAGCCGGTGCATGCGTTGCGTGCGGTATTGGCAGCCGATGGCACACCGCTGCACCGTTACGATGCCGCGGTGGTGCCGGCACAGCGCGGCGATGACATCGCCACCCGGCTGGTTGGCATCGCATTGCAGCACACGGTGCGCGAGGGCACGGCGCGGCAATTGCTGGCCGATGGTCTGGGCCATTTGCAGGTAGCCGGCAAAACCGGCACCAGCAACGATAGCCGCGATAGCTGGTTTGCCGGCTACACCGGCAGTCATCTCGCCGTAGTCTGGGTCGGCAACGACCAGAATCAACCCACCGGCCTGTACGGTGCCACCGGTGCGATGCGGGTGTGGTCGGCGTTGTTCCGCAAACTGCCCAGCCGGCCACTGAGCATTTCCAACGATGGCTTGCAGTGGATATGGGTGGATGATGACGAGTTCGCGCGTACCGATTCGGGCTGCGCCGGTGCCAGGCAGTATGCGTTCGTGGACGGGTTTGCTCCCGAGGAGTTTCGCGGTTGCGTGTTCGAAACGATACGCGAATGGTTTGGCGGCGAGCCGGAGGATGGGCGATGAGCGGGCGTAACAGTGCAGCACTGGTCGCGCGGGTGCCGTTATCGGTGCTGATGCTTGCGCTGTCGCTGGTGGCCTGCCGCAGTCAAGTTGAAGTGGCATCGGTGGCTGCGCTGGCGCCGGTGGATACCGCCGCGTTGGTGGCCAAGGTGCGCGCCGCTGCCGCGGCCGACGATGTATTGCAGGTCGAGCCGCTGCGCGACGCGCAGACCGAGGATTTGCGCCTGGCCGCACAGCGCCTGGAGCGGCAGGGCGATTATCGCGCGGCATTGCAGCGCTTGCAGCAGGCGCGGGTGTTGGCGCCGCAGGATCCGACCCTGCTGCAGGAAGCGGCCGAGTTGTCGCTGTATCTTGCGGATTGGGAACAGGCCATCGCATTGGCGTCGCGCTCGTTCGAAAACGGGCCACGGCTCGGGCCGCTATGCCGGCGTAACTGGACCACGCTGCAACTGGTGCGCGAACAGATTGGCGATGGCGAAGGCAGCGCCAGTGCGCAGGCGCAGCGCCAGCGCTGCACGGTTTCCGCGCCGGTGCGGATGTGAACGGCGCGCAGGGTCTGGCGGCACAAGCCAGTGCCGCACTGTCGGCGCAGGGGCCGCTCGCGGCCGCCGCTCCGGGGTTCACCGCCCGTACTGCCCAACAGCAATTGGCGGCGGCGATAGCCGATACCATCGAGGCGCGCGATGCGCTGCTGGCGGAAGCCGGCACCGGTACCGGCAAAACCTTTGCCTACCTCGTGCCGCTGTTGCTCAGCGGCTGCAAGAGCATCATTTCCACCGGTACCCGCGCGCTGCAAGATCAGTTGTATCACCGCGACTTGCCGCGTGTGCGCAAGGCGCTGGGTCTGGGCCTGCGCACCGCTCTGCTCAAGGGCCGCGCCAATTATCTTTGTCTGTATCGATTGCAGCAGGCGCGTGGCGATAGCCGTTTTCTCAGTCGGCAACAAATGGCGCGAATGCAACAAATCGCGGTCTGGTCGGGCGGGACCAAATCCGGCGATCTGGCCGAATTGCGTGATCTGCCCGAAGACCCCGGGTTGATGGTGCAGGTTACCTCCACCACCGAAAATTGCCTGGGCAACGACTGCCCATTCTGGGACGACTGCTTCGTGGTCAAGGCGCGGCAGCAGGCGCAGTCGGCTGATCTGGTGGTGGTCAATCATCATCTGCTGCTGGCTGATCTGGCTTTGAAGCAGGAGGGATTCGGCGAAATACTGCCCGGCGCGCAGGTGTTTGTGATCGATGAAGCGCATCAGTTGCCGGATCTGGCACAGCAGTTTTTCGGTGACAACATCAGTGCGCGACAAGTGCAGGAGCTGGCGCGTGACGCATTGGCCGAATGTGGCGAAGTGGCCGGTTCGATTGGCCGCGTCCAGGAGCCGGTGCGCGTGCTCGAACAGGCGTTGCGCGAGCTGCGCCTGAGTCTCAACGATTTGCCGGTGCGCGGTAGTGGCAGCCGCTTGCGCGATGGCGATGCGCGGGACGCCGCGATGTGCGGCTTGGCGCACGCGCTGGCGGATCTGTCGGCGGCATTGGCGCCGCTGGTTTCAGCCAGCCCCGGCTTTGCCAACCTTGACGAGCGCCTGGCGACCCTGCGGCAACGTTTGCAGGCGTGGTTGGCGCAGCCCGCGTCGGCAAGTGCGGACGATGACATCGAGCCGGATTTCGACGACCCGCCGCCAATTCCGACCGAGGTGCTGTGGTACGAGTTGAGCGCGCACGGCTTTGTGCTGCATCGCACGCCGCTGGATGTGGCCGAGCCGCTGCGCGCGTTTCGTGAGCGCAGTGGGGCGGCGTGGATACTGACTTCGGCAACGCTGGCGGTGGACGCCGGATTCGCGCACGTTGCGGGCCGGCTTGGCCTTGGCGAAGTGCGCACGCTGTTGCAGCCCAGCCCGTTCGATTGGCCAAGGCAGGCGCTGCTGTACCTGCCGAAGGATTTGCCCGAGCCCAACAGCCGCGACTACGTGCGCTCGGTGGTGGATGCGGTGCGGCCGGTGTTGCAGTGCTCGGGGGGGCGCGCATTTTTGTTGTTTACCTCGCACCGTGCGCTGCGCGAAGCGGCCGAATTGCTGGCCGATGATGACTGGCCATTGTTTGTGCAGGGCACGGCGCCACGGCTGGAGTTGCTGGAGCGTTTCCGTGCCAGTGGCAATGGCGTGTTGCTGGGCGCCGCCAGCTTCTGGGAAGGCGTCGATGTGGCAGGCGACGCGCTCAGTGTGGTGGTGATTGATCGCCTGCCGTTCGCCTCGCCGGACGACCCGGTGTTGGAGGCGCGCTTGCAGGTAGTGCGCCGCAACGGTGGCAACCCGTTTTTCGATGAACAGGTGCCACAGGCGGTGATCGCGCTCAAGCAAGGTGTGGGCCGCTTGATCCGCAGCGAAACCGATCGCGGCGTGTTGATGCTGTGCGATCCGCGTTTGCTCGGCAAGGGCTATGGCCGGATTTTTCTCAACAGCCTGCCGCCGTTGCCGCGCACCCGTGTATTGTCCGACGTGGAAACGTTTTTTGCGGTGCCGCGCAACAATGCCGCTGCCGGGGCGGGTGAACCATGAACATACTGACGTTTGAAACCGCAACCGAAGCGTGTTCGGTCGCGCTGTGGCTCGATGGCGAATTGCGTGAGCGCCACGCGGTTGCCCCGCGCCAACACGCGCAGTTGCTGCTGGTCTGGGCCGATACCCTGCTGGCCGAGGCCGGCATCGCGCGCAGCGCACTGGATGCGATCGCGGTCGGCCGTGGCCCCGGCGCATTCACTGGTGTGCGCCTGGCCATTGCCAGCGCGCAGGGCATCGCCATGGCACTGGATATTCCGGTGCTGCCGGTATCGACCCTCGCTGCCCTCGCGCAGGGCGCGCCGGCCAACTGCGCACAACCGATCATCGCCGCCATCGACGCGCGCATGGGTGAGATTTATCTGGGCGCATTTGCACGCGGCGACGATGGGCTGGTGGGTGCCACGGCGGCCGAGTGGCTGGGCGCACCGGCACACGCCGAGCA
>PFJA01000266.1:212-5319 GCA_002782905.1 Lysobacterales bacterium CG_4_10_14_3_um_filter_64_11 | reverse complement strand
CGATGGCGGCGGTGAGGCATGACGCCGACCGAGCGTAGCGAAGGCGTAGGCCGAGTAGCGGCCGCTGCTGCGAAGCAGCCGAGCCGGCGTGCGACCCGGCGCAAGGCGTTTTGCGCCCTCTCCGCCCTGAAATGGGCCTCGCCGGCCGCAGGCCGGTGAACGCTTTTGCTTCGATTCAATGCACACGCCTCGGCCAACACACAGTCCCGATTGAGAGGTTCATGGAGAGCAGCAAAGCGACGTGGCAATCCAGGGTGATTTTGCCATCAAAGCACTGGATTGCTTCGCTGCGCTCGCAATGACGCGGCATCGGGCTTGGTCAGCAGTTCCCCCCATTCAGCAGCCGGCCGTCGAGCAGCTTAGAATAGCGCACACATCGGCGGCCGGCCTGCCCGTGGCTTCCCAGGGGAACGCATGAAGATATTGATACTCGGCGCGGGGCAGGTGGGTTCATCAGTTGCCACCGCGCTGGCCTCGGAGAACAACGACATCACGGTGGTCGATACCGACACCGCGCGTCTGCGCGATCTTTCCGAGCGGCTGGATATCCGCACCGTAATTGGCCATGCTTCCCTGCCCAGCGTGCTCGGCCAGGCCGGTGCCGAGGATGCGGAATTGCTGGTGGCAGTCACCTCCAGCGATGAGGTGAATCTGGTTGCCTGCGATGTCGCGCGCCGTCGCTTCCGCACCCCGGCGCGGGTGGCGCGGGTGCGCGAAGCCGAATATTTGCAACTCGATGGGCTGACCCAGGGCGAGAACGCCGCGGTCAGTGCGGCGATCAGCCCAGAGCACCTGGTCTGCCGCCACGTCGAGCGCCTGATCGAACATCCGGGCGCCTTGCAGGTGCTCGATTTTGCCGACGGTCGGGCACAACTGGTGGCGGTGCGCGCGGTGCCTGGCGGCGCGCTGGTTGGGCACCAGATCAAGGAATTGCGCAACCATCTGCCGACCGGCGTCGATGCGCGAGTGGCGGCGATCTACCGTGGCAACCGTGCGGTCAAGCCCGAAGGCACCACCGTGATCGAGGCCAACGATGAGGTGTTTTTTCTCGCCGATCGACGCGACATCCTGACGGTAATGAACGAGCTGCGCCGGGTTGAGCAAAAGCGCACCCGACGCGTGTTCATCGCCGGTGGCGGCAACATCGGTCGCGCGTTGGCGCGCAGCCTGGAAAGCCGTTACGCGGTCAAGGTGCTGGAGCGCTCGCGCGAGCGCGCCAAGTACATTGCCGAGGATCTGACCAATACCATCGTGCTCACCGGCGATGCGGCCGACGAGGATTTGCTGCGCGAGGAGAACATCGATCAAACCGATGTCTATTGCGCGCTCACCAACGACGACGAAGCCAACATTCTGTCGGCGATGCTGGCCAAGCGCCTGGGCTGCTCACGGGTGATTGCGTTGATCAACCGGGCAGCGTACGCCGAATTGGTGCAAGGCGGCCCGATCGACATCGCGGTGAGCCCGCAGCAGGTCACCCTGGGTGCGTTGCTGGCGCATATCCGCGAAGGCTCGCCGGCGCGCGTGCATTCCTTGCGGCGCGGCGCGGCGGAGGCCATTGAAGCCATCGCACGCGGCGATGGCCGCACCTCGCGCATCATTGGCCGCACCGTGGACGAGCTCGGCTTGCCGGAAACCGCCACCATCGGCGGCATCGTGCGCGGCGACAAACTGCTGATCGCGCATCACGATGTGGTGATCGAGCCGGAAGATCATCTGATTGTGTTCCTGATGGACAAGCACCAGTTGCCGGAAGTCAGTGCGCTGTTTCAGGCCGGTGCGACATGGCTGTGATGCGTGCGGCTCGCCGCCTTCAGGCGATCCAGCGCATTCTCGGCACGCTGGTTGGCATGAGTTCGCTGATTTCGTTGCCGCCACTGGCCATTGCGGTGGCACTGGCCGAACCGAGTGCGACCGCCTTCCTCGACAGCTTTGTGCTGGCGCTGGCAATCGGGTTTGCCATGTGGTTTCCGGTGCGCCATGTCGATTACGAGCTACGCCTGCGCGACGGGTTTTTCATCGTCACCATGACTTGGGTGGTGGTGGGGCTGGTCACTGCCATTCCGTTCGTGTTGGCTGCCCCGCATCTGTCGTACACCCACGCCGTATTCGAGTCGATGTCGGGGATCACCACCACCGGCGCCACCGTCATCGTCGGTCTCGACGCACTGCCGCGCAGCGTGCTGTTTTTCCGCCAGTCGCTGCAATTCATTGGCGGTATGGGCATTGTGATTCTGGCGGTAGCGATTTTGCCGATGCTGAAAGTGGGTGGCATGCAGTTGTTCCGCGCCGAGAGCACCGGGCCGCAAAAGGATTCCAAGCTCACCCCGCGCATCGCCGATACCGCCAAGGCGCTGTGGGCCGTGTACGCGGCGTTGAACGTGCTGTGCGCACTGGCCTACTGGGCCGCCGGCATGAGTTTTTTCGATGCGGCATTGCACGCGATGTCGACCCTCGCAACGGCTGGTTTTTCCACCCACGACGCCAGTTTCGGCTACTGGGATTCGCCGCTGCTCGATGCCATTGCCATCGTGTTCATGGCGCTGGGTGGGGTCAATTTCGGCTTGCATTTTTATGCCTGGAAGCGCGCTACCACCAGCCATTACGTAACCGATTCCGAGTTGCGCTCGTACTTCACCATCATCGCCTGCGTCACCCTGGCGGTGACGCTGGCGTTGTGGCTGGGCAACACCTTCGATGGGCTTCTGCCGTCGCTTCGGCATGCCATGTTCCAGACCGTATCGAACATGACCACCACCGGTTTTGCCACCACCGGATTTTCCGGTTGGCCGCTGTACGCACCGCTGTTGCTGATCATGATCAGTTTCGTCGGCGGCTCGGCTGGCTCCACCGCCGGTGGCATGAAAGTGGCGCGGGTGATGATGGTGGTGCGTCAAGGCTTGCGCGAGGTGAAGCAACTGGTGCATCCCAAGGGCCAGTTTCTGGTCAAGATCGGCGGCAAGCGGGTCAGCGAAAGCATCGTGCTGTCGGTCAGTGGATTTTGTACCCTGTACATCCTGAGCTTTCTGCTGATGACGCTGGTGCTGTCGGCAACGGGTGTGGACATCATTACCGCGTTTTCGGCGGTGGCCGCGATGATGAACAACCTTGGCCCGGGTCTGGGCGCGGTGGCAGCGACGTTCCGCGACATGAGTGATCTGAGTATCTGGGTCAGCAGTTTTGCCATGGTGCTGGGCCGGCTGGAAGTGTTCAGCGTGCTGGTGTTGTTCAGCCCGCAGTTCTGGCGCGAGTGAGCGCGCGGCAATGGCTTTTTGGCTGATCTACCTTGCGCTGGGTGCAGCCGCCGGCGTGCTGGCCGGGCTGCTTGGCGTTGGTGGCGGGCTGGTGCTGGTTGCAGCGCTGGCCTTGGTGCTGCCGTATCAGGGGTTCGCTGCCGACACGGTGATGCATGTGGCGTTGGCGACCTCGCTGGCCAGCATTATTCTTACCGGCTTGTCGTCGGCGCGTGCGCATCACCGCCGCGGCAGTGTCGGCTGGGGCATGGTGGCGTGGCTGCTGCCCGGGCTGCTGCTGGGTGCCTGGTTCGGGGTCGATCTGGCGGTGGCGCTGGCGGGCAACACCTTGCGCTGGCTGGTGGCCGGTTATTGCTATCTCGCTGCCGCGCAACTGGCGTTTTCGCATGCACGGCCGTTGCGTGCGCACGACGATGATCCGCAGGGCGCGGCGCTGAGCGTGGCCGGGGTCGGCATCGGCGCGGTCTCGGCGGTGGTCGGCATCGGCGGCGGCAGCATGACGGTGCCGTTGCTGATCTGGCGCGGCGTCGATGCGGTGCGCGCGGTCGGCACGTCCAGCGCCTGCGGCGTTGCCATCGCGCTCGCCAGCGCGGTGGGTTACGGGTTGCAGGCACCGGCGCTGGCACTACCCGCCGGTAGCGTCGGCTATGTGTTTGTACCGGCTGCGCTGATGATCGCACTGGCCTCGGTCAGCATGGCGCCGCTGGGGGTGCGCTTGGCGCACTGGCTCAGCGGCGTTGCACTCAAACGGGTGTTTGCGGTGTTTTTGCTGTTGGTGGGCAGCTCGCTGATAGGGAAACTCTGAACAAGCCACATCCGGCGTCATTGCGAGCGCAGCGAAGCAATCCAGCGTCTTGACTCTCCGGATGGCCACGTCGCTGTGCTCCTCGCAATGACAGCGTGTTCAGGGCATCCTCATGCGTCTGAATGCTGCATCGCAATACGAATGATAACGACTGGCTCTTGCGCGCGCTTCACATTTTCTTTACAAAGGTGGTCGGCCCGGCTCGAGCAGAGGCGGCCGGTCACCCACCCGTCGTTATCCAAGAGGTAAATCCGCATGAACCTATTTCGTCGCAGTCGACTCAGCGCCGCGGTCAGCAGCGCGCTGTTGTTGGGCGCATTGCCGCTGGTCGCGCTCGCGCAGGAAGCGCCGCAAGATAATGCCAAGACCCTCGACCGGGTCGAAGTGACCGGTTCGCGCATCAAGAAAGCCGAGCTGGAAGGGTTGTCGCCGGTGCAGGTCATCACTCGCGCCGACATCGATCGCGCCGGTTTGACCTCGATCGGCGATGTGTTGCAGCAGATCACCGCATCCGGTTCGGGCCTCAACACCAAGTTCAATTCGTCCGGCAACTTCGGCTTCCCACCCGATGGCGGCGGCGTTGGCGCCGGTTCCACCACCGTCGATCTGCGCCACCTCGGCGCCAAGCGGGTGCTGGTGCTGGTCGATGGCCTGCGCTGGGTGAGTGAGTCGTCGGCCTCGGGCGTGTCCACCGCCACCGACCTCAACACCATCCCGATGGCGATTGTCGATCACATCGAAGTGCTGGAAGACGGCGCCTCGTCGCTGTATGGCTCCGATGCCATTGCCGGCGTGGTCAACATCATCACCAAGAAGAACTTCGAGGGCGCGCAGGTCAACGTCGGTTGGGGTGCCTTCGATGGCACGGACGGCGAAAACAAGACTGCCGATCTGACCTGGGGTGGGCAAACCGACAAGGCCCGTTTCCTGTTGTCGGCCAGCTACAACAAGACCGATGCGATCAGCTACGCCACCACCGAGCAGTCGCGGTTTCCAACGCCGGGCACGGGCCTGCGATTCGGCAGCTCGGGAACGCCGAATGGGCGAT
>PFJA01000266.1:0-147 GCA_002782905.1 Lysobacterales bacterium CG_4_10_14_3_um_filter_64_11 | reverse complement strand
ACTCCGGACGTAGCACTGTGCGATATCACCACGCCCAATGGTCAGAGCTTCCCCAACGGGCCTAATTTTCCGGGCGACTTCGTCGGGTTTAATAGCGGTACAGATCGCTTCAACTTCTCGGAATTCAACCTGCTGCTGACCCCGAGC
>PFJA01000063.1 GCA_002782905.1 Lysobacterales bacterium CG_4_10_14_3_um_filter_64_11 | reverse complement strand
TCGGGTCGGTCAAGCTCAGCGGGTTGTTGAGCACATAGCTGTAGCGGTTGAAGTTCTGCGGGTTGTTGGGCTCCTGGATGATCGGGTCGGCTTGCAGGAAGCGGCCGAGCGCGCTGTCGTAGATGCGCCCGTTCATGTGCACCACGTCGGTGCCGTCGATCATCTCATGGCCGGTAAAGCCGCGCGCGGTGGTGCGCGGCACCAGCGCGGCAAGCGTGGGATCGGTGTAACCGCGGCGCTCGCCAAAGGCGCCGTAGTCCATGCCTTCGAGCACCACGCCGCTGGCGGAGACGGCACGCACCACCGAGCCGATGTGGTCGTGGAACAGGAACTGCGACGTGGTGCCGCTGCTGGTCAGGTCTTGCACCAGCACCCCGGCGACGTAGCGCTTGGTGGTGGTGATGCCACCCTGACTGACGATTTCGAGGTTGCCGATGTACAGCGTGCGTTTGGTGCTGGCGCCGGGCGTATTGTCTTCGCGCTGGTAACGGCTGCCGTCGGGTCCGTACCAGAAGCGGGTGCGCAGGCTCGGCGCAAACGCGTTGCCCATGCGAATCTGCACCGCCTGATCGGCCGCGCTGTAGTCGATGGTGCGGTTACGTGCGCTGTCGCTGTAGATCGCTTCGGTCTGGTTGCCGTGGCTGTCGTACTGGAAGTTGCCGCCGTTGGGGAACCTCTGAACACGCCACATCTGGCGTCATTGCGAGCTCAACGAAGCAACCCAGCATTCTGCTTTTGTGAGCATTTTTTGATTACACGTCACTCGGCTCCTCGCAATGACAGCTTGTTCCGAGCATCCTTGGTCGTCAGCCAGCACGGCGCACTTGCATGTTGCGATGGGTGCCACACGTAAATAAAAAACGGCCCGACATCGCTGCCGGGCCGTTGCGTCACCACACTACGAGCGACTGTGTCGGTTACGGTGTGACGGTGATGTTGACATCATCGAAGCTGGTCTTGTTGTCAGGGGTAGTGACCTTCAGACGCAGGGTGATGGTCTGCTCACGGACCAGAATGACGCGCGCGGTTGCCTTGGTCTTGTCGAGAATGGCAACCGGCATGCCGGCCACCTGGCTCCACTCAAACTGCAACTGGCTGTTGACTGCCGGATCGTTCGAGCCCTTGCCAGTGATCGAGAAGATCTGGAAGTTCTTGGCGGTCAGATCCGGGCCGGCATCGGCCTGCACACCCAGTATCGGGCATGCTTGCGCATCGTCACCAAAGTCGGTGAACGGCAGGTTGGTCACGCCCTGAACATCGATGTTGTCGACCAGCCAGCCGTTGGCACCCACGGTGACATCTGAACCCACCCGGAAGCGCACCTTGACCGATTTGCCGGCCAACCCCAGACCGCTGAGATCCAGCGAGGCCGGCTCCAAAACCGGGAAGTTGTCGGTAGTGCCGCCATAACCCGGTCGGCCGGTGAGCACGTTGCTGGAATCGCCATTGAGATCGGCATTGTAAGCCGGGGTCAGATGATCGCCGGCATCGAGCCAGTCACCGCCATCGACCTGATACTCGACCACGCCGCCATCCCAGTAGATGTCGCCGCTGAACTCGAAGTCGAAGGTCTGATCCCAGCCAATGACCAAGCTGTCGTCGTTGCCGACAACCAGATCGGGCGACTCCATGACGATGTCGGAGGCGACACCGTTGTCCAGCCCCCAGTGGATGTAATCGGCATCATCGCCGAGCAGACCCGACGCCAGTATCCACGGCTGGCCACCACCCGACAGCGTACGCAGGCTCCAGTCGCTCAGACCCTTGTTGCCATCATCGAAGGTGCTCGCTGGCACCAGATCGAAATTGGTGTCGAGGGTGATGCTGTCCTCGGCCGAACCACTGACCTCCGGTGAAGTGAAGCTGGCGTCGATGGTCAGCGCTTCGCGCTGGCTTGCACTCTCCAGCTTGACCAACACCGTCGCTTCGGCCTCTTCACCCACCGCCACCTTGCCGAAGGAAACCACGTTGCCGTCGGGGAAGCTGACATCGCTGCTGCTGCTCAGCGTGGCATCGACGCTGTTCAGGTCTTCGAAGCCGGTGTTGCGCACGCGTACCGTAACCTGCGCGGTTTCACCGGCATCGAGCACACCATCGCCATCACAGAACAGACCTTCGGCTTCGGGGTCGATGCTGATGCCGGCGCCACTCAACGCGGTACCGGTGCTGAAGCTTTCGTTGACGCCGGCATGGCTGGTCGAGAAGCGATCCGGCGCAACCGCACCGGCACCCATGCCGCGCTTGGCAAACGCCGCGACAAACGACTGGAAGTCCTGCTCGTCGCTGCCACGCACGGCTGCCAGCAGAGCATCGCGGGCATCGAGGAAAGTCGGGCTGGGCGGGGTCAGCTTGTAGCCGGCAACCAGATAGGCCTGCATCAGGTACTGCGCATCGTCGAAGCTGTAGCGCTCATCGTTGAGCAGATTGACGTAAGCCTCCCACAACGTGGTCGCCCAAACCTCACCGGAGTTGTGCACTTCGGCGTTGTTGCTGCCATCGGCACCGAACTGCACCGGCACCTCCGCCGGCAGCGGCACGCCATTCGCGATGTGCTGGAAGGTCAGCGCGTTCTTGCTCAGGTCGGTGGTGTACGGCACACGTCGAATACCGAAGAAGAACGTCGTGTTCTGCTCGACCGGGTTCAGGCGACCCATGTCGGCATAGCCGCCCTGGGCATAGACACCGCTGAAGTTTTCGTTGTTCGCCACCTCTAGATCGGCTGCCTCAACCGTCATCAGCAGCGAGTGGAAATCGGCCCAACCCTCGCCCATCGAACGGCCCTGGTTGTTGCCCAGGCCCAAGGCATCGTTGATCAAGCGGTTGCTGATGTAATGGCCCCATTCATGCGCCACGATCAGGTTGTCGACGGTGGAATCGCGCGATGGCACCACGGTGGAATCCAGCGTCGCGGTAACCGCGCCGGTGGCCAGCGCAGCAATGATGGTGTTGCCATCGGCCTGGGAAATGCCTTGCGAGGGGATGGTGACATCGGCACTGGTACCGCCCATGCCCGGCAAGCCGGCAGCGACATTGTTGTAGATCAGCACACCGATCGCGCCGGCTGCCTGCGCATTCAACACTTTGGTGACAAAGGCGCAAGCACCGCGCTGGATCAGGGCGATCTTGCCGGTCAGCGCTTCACCGTTGGCGGCGGCAACGCAGCCCAGGTCGCCACCGGTGCCGTCGTCGATGCGGGCGATTTCACCGTCGAGCAGGAAGTCGGTCGGCCCGAAGCTGGCCTGCTGCACCGTGAACTGGCCGGCGCTGGTGACCACAAACGCATCGCCGGCATGGGTGAACACGAACTGCTGCATGCGCGGCGAACGGCCATCCGGTGGCGTGCTCATGTTGGCGTTGTTGGTGCCGGAGAAATCCTGCGCCTCGGCCTTGAGCGGATCGCTGTCGATGCCGCCGCGGCCAAAATTGTTGGTCTGCGCGTTGCCAGCGGCCTCGTCGAAGCCGACGTCGTAGTAGAAATCGTGCAACCAGTTGTTGGTGTAGAACAACTGGGCGATCGCGGCGCGCTGATTGGTCGGGTCGTTGGCGGCCTTGTCTGGGTCGAGGGTGTAGTTGAAACCCTTGACTTGGGTGCCACCGACGTTGAAGAAACTGTTGACATCGGCGCGGAAGTCGCCCGCCACGCGGAAATAACCATCCGGCGAAGCCAGATCGGCATAGGCATCGACGTTGTTGCCGACGGTTTCGGACGCGATCGGCAGCAGCCACGGATCGCCGGTGCTGATCGGGCCGCTTTCCAGCAGCACCAGATTCGGCGCCTTGAACGTCGGCAGGAAGCCCAGTGCCGCCAGCGGATTGGGCTGGCCGTCCTTGCCCTGCGGGCCGTCCCACGGCGTGCCAAGACCGTTGGAATCGGCGTGGACGCGATAGACAAACGCTTCGTTCTCGGTGAAGTTCTTGCGGAACAGCATCTTGCCGGTCTTGGCCGAAATCACGTAGCCATACATGTCGGAACTCGACCCACCGCGCTCACCGGCGCTGAGTTCGACGTAATAAGCCGGCTCCAAGGTGCTGCCCAGATCGAAATACACCGGCTTGCTGCGGACGAAATCGGTGAGGATGTACTCGCCTTCACTGGCAATTGCCGGGTACACGGTGTAATCGCCCTGGCTGCCCGAGGCTTTGAGGCTATCTGCAAGCTTGCCGCCCATGTCGGCAAACGCCACCGCGATCGCCTTGTCGGCGCCCAGCGCGAACTCGGCGCTGGCGGCACGGCTCGCCGCTTGCGGGCTGGCCTTGCGCGCCTGCACGCGCAGCAGCTTGTCCTTGGCGGCGGCGCGTGGCGACAGGTTGCCGGACACCGAAACCAGGCTCAGGTCGCGCTTCATCGCCACGTTCAGCTCTTGCGCGAACACTTCGACGCCATTCACGCGCTGCCGGTACTTGGCAATGATCACGCCCTTGCCGGTGTCGTGCACGTTCTTGAGTTCAGCGCCGGACAGCGTCTTGCGATCCAGGCCATACAACGGCGCATAGCGGCTCACGTATTCACGCGCGGCAGCAGTCGGTTGCAGCTCGGCCTTGAGCGCCGACACATTGGCCTTGCGCAATTCGGGGTTGGCCCAGACGAAGCTGGGCACACCCAGTTGTTTGTTGAACGACACCGCGTCGGCAGCGGCGATCAGCTTGGCCTGCACCGCGCGCTGGATCAGCGCGGCCTGTGCGCTGGGCACGGCCTTGCTCTTTTTTGCCTTCGCGCTTGCTGAGCGTGTGTTGCTGTCGAGTGCATGAGCACTGAGCGATTGCGCATCGGCGCCTTGCTCGGCCAATGCGTTGAAATTGGGAAGATCGTCGCGAGCATAGGCGCCGCTGCATAGCGCGGCGCCGATGAGGGTGCTGATGACGGTGCGTACAGTTTTCATGTTCGTCTCTCCAGAGTTGATATCGGTGCGTGGCGCGCAGCGCCCCCCCAAAACCACACGAATGTGTGCGTTGGATCACGGATCGTAGTGGCTTGGCGCAAGGCGCGCAACCGGTTTAGGCACGATTCAGCGCGTTACCACGATTGGGCTAGGAAGTTCCGCGCCGTGATGCTGCGCGACAATAACGCCCCGCGACGCGTTGCAAGCGTTTGCATTTGTTACTGGCTGGCCTGCTTGAACGCACCATGCAGGCGTTGATGCTGCGACGCAGCAAAGCTGCCGTCGCCGATCGCGCGGCATTCCGTAGGTCGGCTCAAGCGCAGCGGAGCCGACGCTGCGCTACCGGGAAACCGCTATCGGCAGTGTGCTTGATGTCGGATCCGCGCCTGAGATGCACATGGATGTGCAAGTGCCGCGAGCGCATGGATGCGCTGGAGCGGTCGGCGCTTGGTCCGACCTACTTCAAGATGGCAAATCCGCGCTGCACATGAGCTGCGCAAGAGTACGCCGGCCAATCAAGGTTACCCGGGCCGCA
>PFJA01000029.1 GCA_002782905.1 Lysobacterales bacterium CG_4_10_14_3_um_filter_64_11 | reverse complement strand
TGCTGTGGTAGCCCGGGTTGAGGCCACAGGCCGAAACCCGGGTTGGTGTGGCGTGTCGCGACCCCGAATTGCGCTGGCGCAGTGCGCCCCGGGTTACGCGCTACGCGCTAACCCAGGCTACACGGTGGGCTTTCGTGCGGTGGTAGCCCGGGTTGAGGCCACAGGCCGAAACCCGGGTTGGTGTGGCGTGTCGCGGCCCCGAATTGCGCCGGTGCTATGCGCCCCGGGTTACGCGCTATGCGCTAACCCGGGGCTACACGGTAGGCTTTCGTGCGGTGGTAGCCCGGGTTGAGGCCACCGGCCGAAACCCGGGATGGTGTGTTGTGACCTCGGGTTGGCGCTATCGGCGCAATCAGGCTTTCTTGGCCCAGGCCGAACACCAACCCTTGGCCTTGACCGAATGCCCGGGGAACAATGCACACGGGCCGTCACTGGCACCGGGCACACCTTGGAAAAACTGGCAGTTGGCACAATCGCTGCCCGCCTTGAAACTTGGATGTTTCACCGCAGCAGCATCTTGCGCATAGCCCAACGCCTTGGCCTGCGGATTGTCCAGCGGCAATGTCGGCAGGCTTTGCGCCATGGCGTTACCACCGAGCAGGCGCGCAGCCAACGGCACTGCTGATGCGGCCACTGCAAGATTGACCAGAAAACGACGCCGCGAAGAGGGGATTTCGTTCATGAGATGACCTCGCCAAAAGAGCCATGAGTATAGCGATGCAAGGTGAATGCCGAATTGACACAAATCAGGCAAAACCCTGCGCAATCCAGCAGTTGATAACGATTCGCGTTCACTCACTCGAAAGCAGGCAAGGCAACACTCAGCGTGTCTGTGCCGGGCTGGATGCCAGGCGCGCGGGCGTGGGAAGGGCGCTTCCCTTTCAAGCCCGCGCTATACCGCAGACGGCCCGGCACAGCCCCGCCCGCAGGGAGACCCGGGGCGGCCCGCCGGCGGTGTTGCGTCCGCTGGACGTAGAATCATTACACTGGCACCAACGCGCCTTGCCGACAAACCGCTCCGGGCCTCTGTGTGTCGCCTTGCTTGCCATCGAGTGAGTACTATCGACCAACAACAGCGGCCCGTCGAACGCATCCGCGCCACGCATTGAGTACACTGATTGGCATGACCCTGCCCTACGACACCGATCGATTCGCCGAGTGCTCGCAAACGTTGATCGCGATCACCACGCGGCTGGCTGCGCGCGGCTGGACGCCGGCCACCAGCAGCAATTTCTCCATGCGCATCAGCCCGCACTATGCGCTGATCACGGTGTCAGGGCGGGACAAGGGGCAACTGACCGCGAACGATTTCATGGCGATCGATTTCGATGGCCAGGCTGTCGCCAGCACGCAACGCCCCTCCGCTGAAACGCTGTTGCATGCCCATCTGTACCGCCGCCTGCCGGACGTTGATTGCGTACTGCATACCCATTCGCACACCCAGACCGTCGCCTCGCGCCTGTTTGCCGGCTCTGGCCGCGTCCACTTCGAGGGCTACGAGCTGATCAAGGCGATCGCCGGCAATACCACCCACGACGCCACCCTGACCCTGCCGGTGCTGCCCAACACGCAGGACATGAGCACGTTGGCCGCGCAGGTGGAAGCCCTGCTCGATGCCGGGCCACTGTGGGGCTACCTGATCGATGGCCACGGCCTCTATGCCTGGGGCCGCAGCCACGGCGAAGCCTGCCGCCACCTGGAAGCCTTCGATTTCCTGCTCGGCTGCGAGTTGGACCTGCTGCGGATCGCACCGCAGCGCGCCAGCCGTATCTGCTGAATTATCACCTGCCCGCCGCTGCGAACGCCTGCCATGACCCAACTACGAATTTTTGATGAAGCACAACCCTCACGCGCAATCCTGAAAACCAACGATCACGCCGAGATCACCGACACGCTCGCTCTGCTCGGCGTACGCTTCGAGCGCTGGAAGGCGAACGCCATACTGCCAACCGATGCAGACCAGGACATGGTCATTGCCGCCTATCGCAGCGATATCGACCGGCTGATGGCGCATGGGGGCTATCGTGCGGTGGACGTGATCAGCCTGCATCCGCAACACCCGGAACGCGACGCGCTGCGTCGCAAGTTTCTCAACGAGCACACCCACGCGGAAGACGAGGTGCGGTTCTTTGTCGCCGGCTCGGGCCTGTTCACCCTGCACATCGATCAACGGGTATACGAAGTGCTATGCCATGCCGGCGATCTGATCGGCGTGCCGGCCAATACCCAGCACTGGTTCGACATGGGCCCGCAACCGTATTTCGTTGCCATCCGCCTGTTCACCAACCCGGCGGGGTGGGTCGCCCGCTTCACCGGCAGCACCATCGCCGAGCAGTTCCCGCGCTACGAGGGCGGCGCCGCGTGAGCAAGGTCATCCTTACCGACATCGAAGGCACTACCAGCTCAATCGCGTTCGTCAAGCAGGTGCTGTTCCCGTACGCGCGCCAGGCCCTGCCGGCATTCGTGCGCCGCCATGGCCAGGAGCCGGAAGTGCGGCGCTGGCTCGATGCCGCCGCGCTCGATATCGGCGGCGTGGTATCCGACCACTGTATCGTCGAGTTGTTGCAGCAATGGATCGATGAGGATCGCAAGCACACCGCGCTCAAGGCCCTGCAAGGCATGATCTGGCGCAGCGGCTATGCGCACGCGGCATTCCACGCCCACATGTACCCCGATGCCAGCACCCAATTGCAGGCGTGGCATGCCAAGGGGCATCTGTTGTACGTCTATTCGTCGGGCTCGGTTGCGGCGCAACGGTTGTTCTTCGCGCACACCGCGGCTGGCGATCTCAGCGTCCTGTTCGCGGGCTTTTTCGACACCGAGATGGGCGGCAAACGCGAGCCGCAAAGCTACCGCAACATTCTGTCTGAAATCGACAGCCCGGCCAGCAACGTGGTGTTTCTTTCCGACGTTGTGGAAGAACTCGACGCCGCCCGCGAGGCCGGAATCGCCACCGTGCTGATCGACCGCAGCGAAGACTACCCGCAGCCACGTCTCGGCGATTCCTGCCATGGCCATCGCCGGGTGACATCCTTTGACGCACTCTCTACCTTGTAGCCAAGATTACGCAGCGGTGTGTGGCAAAGCCGCCCGCGCCGCAACCCCGGTTGCGGGAAAATCGCAGAACAGCCCATCCACACCCTGCCGCATCGCCGCCTGCATCTCATCCTCGATGCGAGAAAACCCGGCGCCCAATGCGTCGTCACGAAACGTCCAGGCATCGACGCGCAAACCACGCTCATGGGCATCAGCAACCAACCCGCTAGCGAGCAGCCGCTTGTTGACGCCGAGCCGCGACAGCCAGCTGCCGTGCGCCGCAATCGCCGTGCGCCAATCATCGTCGGCATCGATCAGCAACGCGCAGGGCAGGCCGGTGGCCAGGTAGACGCGATACAGCGGCTCCACGTCGAAACACTGCACCCACACCCGCACGCCGTCGGGCAACGCTGCAACCGAAGCGATGAAGTACGGCACCGGATCGACGCCCTGTGCGGCCAACTCGCGCGGGTGTTTGATCTCCGGATACAGGGTAACCGCGCTGCCGCGCTCGGCAGCGGCCTGCGCCGCCCAGTCGATGATCGCCTGCCAGCGCGGCAGCGGGTGTTGATCGTCGAACGACCGATCGCGTCCGGGGAATGGCTGTCGCGCACGCAGTCGATCCAGTTGCTCGGCGCGCAGCAACACGCTCCACCACTCACCATCGCGCTGCAACGGCGCGAAATCGGGCAATGCCGCAATGTTGGTACTGTTGCCCAACTCCGGTTCATGGCGTGCATACAACACGCCATCGGCACTTGGCACCAGATCCGGCTCTACCACGTCGGCACCCTGACCAAGGGCCAGCGCATAACCCACCAGGGTGTGTTCGGGCAGCGGCCCGCTCGCGCCACGATGGGCGAGAATCGATGGCGGCAAGCCATCCAGCGTATGCCAATTCATGGCGCGGCCTGATCGAGCCGGTAGCGGGTTTCGGCGTTGATTTCACCGCGCCAACGATCATCGCTGCGCACCTGGATACGATGCTCGCCCAGCGCCAGATTGGTCGGCAATGGCGCCCGCCACAGGTGGCTCGAAACGCTCGCCTGCGGTGCCCGGTCATAGCCACGCAGCACGTCGCTGGCATCGTCGGCGAGATTGCGTGCCAGCATCCCGGGGTCGGCCTCATGCACCCGCGCCATCGCCCGCCACGGGCCATCGTCAATGCGATAGTCGACCAGCGCATCGGGCATCGCCATCATCACATTGGCGTAAACGCTCACTCCCGGCCACGCCCCCTGACGCAAAACCTTGGGTGCGTGCAAGGCAATCTGGGTATCGTGGATGTCGCGTGCCGGGTGCCACGCCAACCGGTAGTTGCTGCCCTCGATACGCATCAGCGCGTAACCATTGGCCGTGCCATCGGCCATCGTGCTATCGGGGATACCGTCGCCATCTTTCAGCCCCGACCAGAAGCCGCCACAGGTGGCGCCGACGTTGTACTCGTGCAGCGGCACCTGCCCGGTCCAACCATCCGCCGCATCATGCAGATAATGCAACTGGCTGTGCATGTGCGCACTCAACACCAGGCGCTGCGCAAAACGGGCAAGTAGCGCGAACAGGCGCTGGCGATCAGCGCTGCGAAACGTCTCACGCTCCGGGTCGACATCGAACAGCGGAATATGCAGCGCGATCACCACCAGCCGATCCGCCGGCACGGTGTCGAGATAGGCTTCAAGAAACGCAAACTGCGCGGGCCGTAGACCGCCCACGTATGCCGGCTGCTGGCCGGGCAGATGGATCACGTCATCGAGTCCGATGAAAACCACCTCACCCTCTTCCCAGGCAAACGTGTCTGGGCCGAAGGTCGCGCTGAAGGTCGCCAGCGAGCTGTCATCGTCCGCCGCATCGGCGTCCAGATCATGATTGCCGGCAACGTGCAACCAGGGCACCGCCAAGCGTGCGGTAACGGCATTGATCGCCGGGTACAAACTGAGGTCGTCATGCACGATGTCGCCCAGCGACACCCCGATTCGTGCCGTGTGCTGGCCGATCAACGGTTCGACGATATCGCGCCGGTAATAATCGACATCGGTCAGTGATTTGGGCTGTGGGTCGCCGAACACCAGCACCTCGAAGCGGTTGCTCGTATCGCTGCGACGCAAGCCAAACGCGATGTCCAGCGGCTCGCCGACGCTCGCGGCACGACGCCAGAAGTCCGGCAGGCCATCCTCACGCAATGGCACTGCATAACCCGGCGGTTTGACCAGGGCGATGGTATCGCGGCCACGCGCCGGCAGCATCGCCCTGCCCTCGGCGTCGGTCAGCACCAGTACGCGCTCATTGAGCACCAGCTTGACTCCGGCCAAGCCAGTCTCAGCGTCATCACGCTGGCCGTTGCCATTGCCATCCTCGTACACCACGACCCGGTGCGATGCGGCCTGTGCCGG
>PFJA01000229.1:4245-5440 GCA_002782905.1 Lysobacterales bacterium CG_4_10_14_3_um_filter_64_11 | reverse complement strand
TGTCAGGCTCCGCCACATGGCGCGGGGTAGCGGCAGCGTCAAGCACGGCCGGTGGCGCTGGCACCGCGGGTTCGCTTGTCTCGCGGCCCGCGTCTTCGTCGAGCACACGCTGCGGCACCAGGATGTGATCGGTGCGGCCGTAGCCATCAATCAACTGATGCAATGCCGCCTCGCGCATTTGCTGGCGACGACGCGGGTTCGATTCGTTGGTCATGGCGGCGGTTCCTGTGCAATCGGATGGGCAGGTGCAGGGGCTTGCGAAAACAATCAGTCGCCGAAATGCACTGCGTGAAAGGCGCGGCGCAGCGCGTCGGCATCGACGCCTGCGTGGTGACGGCGCTGACGGGCGTCGCTATGGCATTCGAAGTACGTTTCTATGGCATCGCGGATATCCAGCCGCGCAAGCAACACCTCCTCGATCTGCACCACCGGACCGAGCCCGGTATCGCAAAGACCAAAGCCGGCGAGCGCAAGACGCAGCAGCACCACGTCGTTAACGGCGTCGAACATGACGCATCGCGGTGCCGGTACTGCGGCAAGAAACATGCGCAGGCGGCGCGTTAATTGCGGTGCAGCCAGTGCCGCATCGCCGCGTTGCAGCAGCGGATACACGACCGTGCGCACAAACAGCGTTGTGGGGGTCGGTAGCGGATCGATCTCGGCGTAGAAGCGATGCGTGCCGTCCTCGCTGAGCAGCGCCAGGCTCACCAACTGCTCACCGGCTGCGTCGGCCCACTCGGTGTCGAGAAATAAATGGGTCACTGGATTCACTCCCATGTGTGGCCATGTCTGGCGGTCGATGCTTGGCAAGAATGCATTGTATATTAACATATGATACATGTGCAACATATGGTAAAAAGAAAGGCATTTGCGCAGCGGTAGGCGGGTCGATCGCCTCGCCGACGCAATCGTGCTATCTGATATAGTCTGCGTATGTTCTGTATGTGCCCATGACACCGACATGACCGACGACATACCCACCAAAGTCTCAGCGTTCGACTCGGTTTCCAAGCTGTTGCGGCTGGAAGACGGCTACTGGGAGCAGATCACCATGCTGGCGATCAAAGAGAGCATGAAGCGGCGTCGGCGCTACAGCGTGAACCAGTTGTTGCACGACACCCTGACCCAGGCGCTGCAGTTGCGCCCACTTGAGCAGATCGAGCGCGAGCGCGTAGCGGCGCGCGCGAAATACGTC
>PFJA01000229.1:3907-4049 GCA_002782905.1 Lysobacterales bacterium CG_4_10_14_3_um_filter_64_11 | reverse complement strand
CCGAGCGGACCCGTGTTGACGTCGCGAGGGTTCTACTGCGGCGGTGCCCGGCGATACGCCTTGAACACGCGAGCCCCTACCGATCGGCAGGATGTCGGCCCCATCGTCACGATTGCTGCCGGACACCGCACGAAGCAGGTGC
>PFJA01000229.1:1526-3732 GCA_002782905.1 Lysobacterales bacterium CG_4_10_14_3_um_filter_64_11 | reverse complement strand
TCACCGGTTACGTGGCTCTTCGATAACTTGGTCTTGTTGAACATCACGTTCTCCTTCTGTTCGCTGGGTTGAGAGGTCTGCGCGGTGGATGCGGTTCGATGCAATGGTTGTGAGGTGGGCTTGTGGAGGCTCACGATGCCTGCGGGGTGACGCCGGCAGAACCCGGCAAGCCATTTCGTATCAGCGCTTCGACCCGCGCGTGCAGCCGCTGCGCGTCGTCTTCGTTGTGAACAGTGTGTGCCGAGCGACCCGCGCGGCTGTTGTGGCTGGCAACCGCCAGGCACGCTTCCTCGTCATCGCTGAACGCGGAGCCGTTCAACAGCGCGTGCAAGACCCACAGAAACGGTACCACCGCCTGCGGGTCATGCAGCGCCACGCTACTCGCTACTATCAGCGTGCGCGCGACTGGACGCAGGTCGGCATCTAGCTGTTCGAGCACGCGGGTCAGCGTTACGGCCGAAATCGCCGGGCTGAGAAGGTGCTCGCGCAACATCCGGTAGAGTGCGCTGAACGCCGCGTTTGCGGAAGCGACAGAAATGGCAAACGCCAGATCCGGTGGAGATGACGCACCGGAGGTGAGCACTGCATCGGGAATGCCATTGGCTCCCGTGCGCAGGAAGTGCGGTGCGTCGAGATCGCCAGGCGAGTAGTCGACGCCGGAATCTTCCGCAAATAGGGAGTCGCCAATATCCAGGAGTGAGCTCATGACGCCCTTGCTCGAGCAGCACATCATGTCGTCGGGCAGCATTTCCGGAATTTGTATGATGGTTGGCATCACCTCGATCCGCGCGCCATCGGCGCGTTGTTTGACCAGAACCGCCGAGGTTTCCTCGCTCAGCAAGCCGTAGCGCAGGGCGATTTCTGCCCTGCTGTCGGCATCGGCGAGCGCATACCGTTGTTGCCCCAGCAGCACGCGCAGCGCGGGAGCGGGCGAGGGCGCCGGGAGTGGCATCGTCAGCGTGAATTCCAGCGCTGCCGCGCGAATGCACACGTCACCGGTGATGCCGCCAGGCAGGCTCGCGGCGACGGCCAATGCGTCACCCGGGTAGGCAATGCCCATGGCGATGGGAGTGGCTTGCGCATCCGCCCAATGCGCCTCGACCGCTATCGGCCCGTTGCAGCGCGCGCGGCGGAATTGGCACAACACCCGCTCGTCGATCGGCTCGGCCGGTACTGCGCGTTCGAGCACGGCGCCAGTGGATTCGGCCAGCGGCGCGAGCACTTCGACAGCGGCGCAGCCACCCACCGCCACCACGAATACGCGTACGCCCATCGCGCGGGCGGCCATACCGGCGACGTCGATGTCGCGTGCCTGTACAGCGCCATCGGTAACCAGAATGATGGCGCGCGAACGCTGCGCATCGGCTGGCCCAAACTGCGCCAGTGCGTGTTCCAGCGCGCTGCCCATGTTGGTGCCGCCAAGGTCGGCATCGATGCCTGGTGCCAGTTCACGCAGCGCATCACGCACTTGCGCGGTGGCCAGCAGCGGGCGGCGGAACCAGGGTGCCAGCGTTGACCCAAACCGTATTACCTGGATGCGATCGTGTGGCTCCAGCGCATCCACCACCGACAGCAGCGCCTGACGTGACTGGGTGATGGCGTCGCCCCTCATGGAGCCCGAACAATCCAGTACCAGGCACACGTCCAGCGGCTTGTGCTGGTCCGGTGCCGGCGCTGGCGGCAGTACGAAGCTGACCAGGCCGAGCGCGCCGTCGCCGTCGTCGATCAGATGCACGCGCGCGGGCAGTTCCCGCAACAGATCGAAGCTCAGCACCAGATCGCGGTCCAGCATCGCGCCAGCGATTGTCAGTTCCAGCGCATCGCCTTGCTGGGCAAAGCGTACCGCGTGGGTCACGCAGCTGACCGGCGCCGTGGCCAGCAAGCCACGCACTCGAATGGTCGCTGACAGCGGATGCTCGATCGCAAAATTATGGCTTGGCCGATCGAGGTCCGTCAGTGCCCAGGTGCCATAACGTGGCCGATGTACCAGCGGCAAGCTGAAGCGGGCCTTGCGGTCGGCGACACGCAGCGCGGTGACGAAACGCAGCTCGATCTCGCCGGATTCACCCGGTTTGAGATTGCCAAGGCTGGTGCACAACACGCCCGGCTCGGGTGCACTCAGCAACACCGCGCTATGGCCGTGCGCGATGGCGTCGTCGTAGGTGTCGCTGGCTTGTCGCTTCGTCTGGATTTGCGCGTACAGCGT
>PFJA01000229.1:0-1425 GCA_002782905.1 Lysobacterales bacterium CG_4_10_14_3_um_filter_64_11 | reverse complement strand
GATGCCGCAGCACGTATTCGGCGACCAGATCGGTGATGGTGACATCGAGTGTGGTGCTGGCCAGTGGCGTGCACGGTGCGGTGGAGCGGCTACGGTTCATGGGAATTATCCTTTTTGCGATCCGGGTTCAACAGCATCGTCGCCAAGTACCTCGGCATACGCCGCGCGCACGGCATGGAACAACTGGCGCAACTGTGCCTGGGTCAGGCCGGCGCGCTCGGGCGCCACCACCAGTTCTAGGCCATCGGCAACGATCAAGTGCGAGCGCACCTCGACCGTGCCCGGCCGCGCTGGCGCGATCGGTGCGGCGGTGCGGCCTTGCAGCAGGCTGCCGATGGCGTCCAGCGATAAACCGGACTGCTGCCAGTGGCGAATGCGCAGCAAATCGGCGAGATGGCCTTCGTTGTAGATGGCCGCCCGCGTCTCACCCTGCGGGCGCGGCAGCAGGCCCTTCTGGATGTAGAAGCGGATCGAGCGTTCCGGGACATCGGCTTGTTCGCTGAGTTGTTTCAGGCTCAATTTCATAACGACACCATAACTGTCGAAAACAGTGTCGGTATAAATAGCGCCGTTGTCAAGCCCCTCGCAACCTTTGGCAAGCGCACGCAATTGCCGTCTCACGGCATGAGACATGGGATTTCGAAGGGAGGCAATGAAGCGCCCAAGCATCCATCATGGCGCGGCGCTTCTCAAGGGCGTCCCCACGACGGTACGCGGCTTCGGTCTTGTTCGGAAGAACATGCGCCAAAGCCATCTCTGCCAAATCGCTCGGAACACCTCGCCGCGCGCGAGCAGGCCAAATCTTGGAGGGTTGCGTGGCATGATTGCGCCATGAACAAGGCGAAACATCCATTCACCCTCATTGAGGGTGGCCGTGACGCGATCGAGCGCGAACTCGTCGCCCTGATCTTTTCGCCAAGCCCCATATCCGACAGGTTCGATTACCTCATGGATCGCATCGTGCGAGCGGCGCCGCAGCCAGCACTCGTTGCGCCTGCGCTTCCGGAGACTGAGGCGTGCGATGACACGGACTTGACTCCGAAACTCGAGTCGACCTGAGCGACTGGGTGCGTGCTGGTCTGGCTGTGCTGCCGCGCTGGGCATGGACGTAAACCGCGTGTTCCTGTGATCGCAGGATGTGGTCATCCTCGATCTACCGGGCACGCCATGTCATCGTGGTGTGTTTGCGCAAGCGCGTGAGCAATGACTGCACCGAGACATCACAGCGCCACACCCCGAGCATGCCGGAGCCTGCCCGGCGTGTGGCGCCATCGCATTCAACGCCGCGTCAACGCCGTATCACGATCGGCGCCGCGCGTGTTCTTCGTTTAACTCATCTACCGACGGGCCCATGTCGGCGCTGGCGAAGCCGACGCCGGTTGCCCGGACTTCTTCCATGGTGACTTCGTAATCCTCTTCGTCGTC
>PFJA01000036.1 GCA_002782905.1 Lysobacterales bacterium CG_4_10_14_3_um_filter_64_11 | reverse complement strand
CTGATCGACCGTCCGATTCGTCCGCTGTTCCCGGATGGCTTCCGCCACGAGACGCAAGTGGTCGCCACCGTGATGTCGATGAACCCCGAGATCGATGGCGACATTCCGGCCCTGATTGGCGCCTCGGCGGCGCTGGCGCTGTCCGGTGCGCCGTTTGCTGGCCCGATTGGTGCGGCCAAGGTCGGTTATGCCGATGGCAAGTACCTGCTCAACCCGACCGCCACCGAGCTGAAGACGTCGCAACTGGAACTGGTCGTCGCCGGTACCGCCAACGCGGTGCTGATGGTGGAATCGGAAGCCAATCTGCTGTCCGAAGAGGTGATGCTGGGCGCGGTGATGTTTGGCCATCGTGAAATGCAGGCGGTGATCAAGGCGATCAATGAGCTGGTGGCTGAAGTCGGCGCCAAAGCGTTTGCGTGGCAGGCGCCGGCGCCGCAGACCGAACTGATCGCTGCCATCAAGGCGGTGATCGGCAACCGTCTGGCCGATGCGTTCCGCATTCAGATCAAGCCTGAGCGCAAGGATGCGATCTCCGCGCTGAAGAAGGAAGTGCTGGAAGCGCTGAAAGAGCAGGCAGCGGCAAACGGCTGGACGCCGGGCCAGATCGGCAAGGAGTTCGGCGAGCTGGAATACGAGACGATGCGTGCCATGGTGCTGACCACCAAGGTGCGTGTCGATGGCCGTGACCTGACCACCGTGCGCCCGATTTCGATCGGCACCAGTGTGTTGCCGCGCGCCCACGGTTCGGCGCTGTTTACCCGCGGTGAGACGCAGGCGATTGTGGTGACCACGCTGGGCACGGCACGCGACGGACAGGTCATCGACGCGGTATCCGGCGAGTACAAGGAACACTTCATGTTCCATTACAACTTTCCGCCCTACTGCACCGGCGAGACTCGGCCGATGATGGGTCCCAAGCGCCGCGAAATCGGCCACGGCCGTCTTGCCAAGCGCGGTGTGCTGGCGGTGATGCCGAGCATCGAAGAGTTTCCGTACACGGTGCGTTGCGTGTCCGAGATCACCGAGTCCAACGGCTCTTCGTCGATGGCCTCGGTGTGCGGTTCCTCCCTGTCGTTGATGGATGCCGGCGTGCCGCTGAAGGCACCGGTGGCCGGTATCGCCATGGGCCTGATCAAGGAAGGCAGCGATTTTGCCGTGCTCTCCGACATCCTCGGCGACGAAGATCACCTTGGCGACATGGATTTCAAGGTGGCCGGTTCGGCTGATGGCATCTCGGCGTTGCAGATGGACATCAAGATCGACGGCATCACCGAAGAAATCATGAAGATCGCGCTGGCCCAGGCCACGCAGGGTCGTTTGCATATCCTCGGCGAAATGGCCAAGGCGCTAACCGCGCCGCGCGCTGAAATGTCCGAGTTTGCGCCGCGCCTGATCACCCTGAAGATCCACCCGGACAAGATCCGCGAAGTGATCGGCAAGGGTGGTTCGGTGATCCAGGCGATCACCAAGGAAACCGGCACCCAGATCGACATCCAGGACGACGGCACCATCATCATCGCCTCGGCCAACGCCATTGCCGCGCAGGCGGCCAAGGCGCGGATCGAGCAGATCACGTCCGACGTCGAACCGGGCCGCATCTACGAAGGCAAGGTCGCCAAGATCATGGACTTTGGCGCGTTTGTCACCATTGCCCCCGGCAAGGATGGCCTGGTGCACGTGTCGCAGATCTCCGACGAGCGGGTCGAGAAGGTCTCCGACAAGCTCAAGGAAGGCGATCTGGTCAAGGTCAAGGTGCTGGAAGTCGACAAGCAGGGCCGTATCCGCCTGTCGATGAAAGCAGTCAACGAGACCAGCGACGCCTGATCCTTCGCGTAGTCATCGCAGCACAAAAAAGCGGGCTTCGGCCCGCTTTTTTGTGCGTCTGCGGATGGCGTGTGGCATCACTCCAATTCGAGTGCAGCGACAGCCGGCTCCAACGCCCCATATCCGTCGAGCCGGTACTGGTGACGCAGGATCACCAGTCGTCGTGACAGGCTTCGCATGCGCCAGACAAGCTCGCGGGCGACAACATCAACGTCAAAATACGATTCTTCGTCGATCTTCATGGCCGTGTCGGCCGCTGATTCCAGGGCGCAGTAGGCATCAATGCCGGTCGCATCCCACGACAGCTTCAGTCGGCCAATGCGCTGTTGTGCAAACGCAACGATCTTGGCCAGATGTGGGTCGTCAACCGGCGCACTGGCTAGCGTTGCGATGGCATGGCTGGCGTTTTCGAGACCCTGGCCTATTTGTTTGGCACGTTCACGCGCTGCGCCAGCGTCGAAGGACGCCGGCAATGCGATTTCTGCGGCACTCGTTCCGGCAAGCGTTTCGATGAAACGACGTACCAGCGACGGGTCGAACTCGCCCGGAACAAACGATACCGCCAGCTTTGCGCGTGCACCATGGTTGCCAGGCGCCTTGATGACACCACAAATCGTGTCCGCCAGCCCGAGCACCCGGCCCAGTGGCGAAATCGCCTCGCCGGAAATTCCTCGCGGATAGCCGGAGCCGTCGAGCCGCTCATGGTGCTCGCCCACGGCCTGCGCGATTGACGCCGGGCAATCGGTGAATCGTTCGATCAGCCTTTTACCGATCGTCGGGTGTGCCACAACGGTTTGCCAGCGATCGCGACTCGCTCCGGCAATAAGCGTTTTGTGATCCGGGTTGCCATACATTTCGCCCAGGTCGTGAGCCAGGGCGGCCAGCATTGCAAGGTGCGCATTGTCGTTGGGCCCACCCTGCATGCGCGCCAGCAGGCTGGCAACGAGGCTGCACAGGATGCCATGCGCGAACTGGCCGGGGTAGGTCGCCTGTTGGATCGACAGCATCAAATGGAAAAAAGGTGGCAGCGAAATCGTGTGATACGCACGCTTGATCGATGTGAAGCCTGTCCCGACGATGGTCGCGATAAAGATGGAACCCTGACACACACGGGTTGCGGCACACGCCATGTCGTCGGGCGTGACGCCACCATTGACGCAAACACTGCTTTCCAGTGGCCGGCTCGACTCACGCTGTGCGAGTCGGGCCAGCATGTTGGCCGTGAGTATCTGACCTGCGGAAATCAGTTTGATGCCGTGGGAATCGCATATGTCGTCAGCCACGGTTACGGCCAACGTTGAGCTTGCACGCGTCAGCGTCGTTAAAAATGGATTGCTGCCTTGAACCGTCGCTGGCATGCCGGGCTCCGTGAAACCGCCGCCGGTTATCGCGTTGCGTGCGAGTGCATCGTAGCGCGATCAAGGGTTCATTTACAGGTGAACTCTGAGCGATGTGGATTCATGCCGTGCAAAGATTACTACAGCCCCAACACAAACAAGCCAAGGCACAGCAACAACCCGAGCGCCGGCACGATCACGGTGAGCGCGCCGACCGGGCCATAGGCATCGCGGTGGGTTTCGTTGCAGATCGCGCGGATGGTGGTGACCACGTAGCCGTTGTGCGGCAATGAGTCGAGTACGCCCGACGAGATCGCCACCGCCCGATGCAACTGGTCGGGGTTCACACCCTGCGCCAGAAATGCCGGTGCCAGCAACGGCAGGGCGATGGCCTGACCGCCGGATGCCGAGCCAGTCATGGCGGCGATTACACTGACTGCGAGTGCTGCGGTGGCCACACCTGAGCCGGGCAGGTGGGTGAGGGCATTGACCGCCACCATGAACGCCGGGGCGGCCTTGGCGACCGCGCCAAAGCCGACTACCGCAGCGGTGTTGCCGATTGCGATCAGGGCGCCGGTGCTGCCTTCGGCGATGGCTTTTGCCGGTGCCTGCCGGTGACGCCAGCAGCCGACCACCACCCCGAGTGCGCCGGCCAGCAAGGCCAGAATCAAGGCTGACGTGTGCAGGCGCTCATGCAACGCGAAGCTGACTGCGAGTACCAGGATCGGCCCGATCAATGCACGCCACGGCGCCGGCAGATCGTCGCGTTGCGCGGTTGCGTCATCGGCGCGGGCGATGAATCGTTCGCCGCGCCGTTTGGCGCGGCGCAGCATCGCGGCCAGCCACGCGTAGCCGAGCAGCGCCATCGCTGCGGCGACGATCAAGCTGGCTTGCCAGGCCGCCCATGGCGAGGTGCCCAGATACGGGATCGGAATCCAGTTCTGGATTTCCGGTGAACCGGCCGAGGTCATGGTGAAGGTGACCGAGCCGAACGCCAGCGCGGCGGGGATGAAACGCCGTGGCAGGTCAGCGGCGCGGAACATGCTGAGCGCGGTCGGGTAGACCGAGAATGCGACGACGAACAAACTGACTCCGCCATAGGTCAGGATGGCACACGCCACCACCACCGCCAGTGCCGCGCGTTGGTAGCCGATGCCGGCCAGTACCCAGCGCGCGATGCTCTCGGCGGCACCGCTGTCTTCCATCAGCTTGCCGAAGATCGAGCCGAGCAGGAACATGAAGAACCAGCTACCGATGAAGCTGGTGAACCCGTCCATGTAGGCACTGACCAAATCGCTCTGGCCGCTCGCCGCCAGCGGCGGCAGCAGCGCGATGTCGCTGCTCAGCGCCACCAGCAACGCGCACAGTGGAGTGGCGACGAAAAGATTCATGCCGCGTACGGTGAGGGTGACCAGAAGGGCCAACGCGGCGAGTAGCCCGATCAAGCTGAGCATGGGCACGATCCACAGACGGTGAGACCGGAGTATCGCGGCATGGCGCACTGATCGGCACTGTACCAACGTACACGTGTGCCTTGAACGGTGACTGGTTAGGCTTGCTGGCGTCGGCAGTGTGGCCGAGTCAATCACCGGGAGAGGGGCACCATGCAGATCAAGCCATTGGCTACGGCCATCAGTTTTGCGTTGATGACGGTTGCGTTGCCGACCTGGGCACAGACCGTCGATGAAGAGGCCACAGCGTCGGCAACGGCCGATGTGAGCAATGCCAAGAAGCTCGATCAGGTGATGGTCACCGCACGCCGTCGTGAAGAGGCGCTGCTTGACGTGCCGTTGTCGATTTCCTCGTTCTCTGGCGCACAACTGGAAAAGATCGGCGCGGTTGATATCACCGACCTCAATCAGTTGGTGCCGAACGTGACGCTGGAGCCGACCCGAGGTACCAACACCACGCTGTCGGCGTTCATTCGCGGCGTCGGTCAGCAAGATCCGGTGGCCGGCTTCGAACAAGGCGTGGGTGTGTACATCGACGATGTCTACCTCAACCGCCCGCATGGCGCGGTGGTGGACATCTACGATGTCGAACGCATCGAGGTGTTGCGCGGCCCGCAGGGCACGCTGTATGGCCGCAACACCATCGGCGGCGCCGTCAAATATGTCACCAAGCGGCTGGGCTACGAGCCGGCGGCCGAGGTATCCGCCTCGGTTGGCCGCTTCAATCAGCTCGATTATTCCGGCAAGTTCACCGTTCCGATCAGCGATGATCTGCGTGTCGGTGGCACGGTGGCCTCGTTCAATCGCGATGGTTTTGGCGATAACCTGGTCACCGGGCAGGAGAACTACGACAAGGATGTGGTGG
>PFJA01000017.1 GCA_002782905.1 Lysobacterales bacterium CG_4_10_14_3_um_filter_64_11 | reverse complement strand
CGGAACAGGCGATCAAGGATTACGGCCTCACCCCGCTGGCGCGCTTCGTCGGCTTTGCGGTGGCCGGCGTGCCGCCCGAACTGATGGGTATCGGCCCCAAGGAAGCGATCCCGAAAGCGCTCAAGCAGGCCGGTCTGAGCCGCGATCAAATCGACTGGATCGAACTGAACGAAGCGTTTGCGGCGCAGGCACTGGCGGTGATCCGCGATCTCGGCCTCGACGAGGCCAAGGTCAACCCACTCGGTGGCGCCATTGCCCTGGGCCACCCGCTCGGCGCCACCGGCGCGGTTCGCACCGCCACCATCGTGCACGGCATGCGCCGGCGCAAGCTGAAATACGGCATGGTGACGATGTGCATCGGCACCGGCATGGGTGCAGCCGGAATCTACGAAGCGCTCTGAGCCACAATGCCACTTCCTCAAGCCAGAACTTCCTTGGTTCGTCATTCCTGCGAAAGCGGCAATCCAGTGACTTCCAGAGATTGAGCAAGAGCGAGGCGCCGGATGCCAACTTTCGCTGGCATGACAACGCCAAGAAAGTGCCATTGCTCTATGCCCGACTTCATCGGGCAACAACGACGGCGCCTGCGGGCGCCGTTTTGGTGTGAGCGCCATGCGTTGCAAAAAAAAAAACCGGCGCCCCGAGACGCCGGTCAAATACCGCATGTCGACGCGTGGGACTGGCTTACTTGCCGAGCTTGGCCGCGCAGGACATCATCTTGCCGCCTTGCTTGCCGGTAATCAGACCAGCAGCCAACAAGCCGTCCTTGTAGTTGTCCATGCAGCTTTGGTACGAACCGCGATTGCTCGCCTTGCTCAGACACAGGTTGCTGGTGGCCTGCACATTGGCGCCAACGATGATGCCAGCGGCATCAACCACGTCAATCGTGGTGTCGCAATCGCCGATCTTCGCGTTGCCGTTGTTGAGCGACCAGCCGGTGTCGTGCAGTAGATTCGGCGTGATATCGATATTGAATGCCGAGAACAGTGTCGCGTTGATCGCCGGTTCCATCAGTGCATTGGGCAGCATCGCACTGTCGTAATGCGAACCTGAGGATCCTGGCTGTACCGGGTTGGGCATGAACAGCCGTGGCCGACCGGCGTCGTCGGCACCCTGCAACTTGCTCGGATCGACGACCAGACCCACTTGCACCCCGGGCAATGCGCCCTTGAGCAGAGCGCCATCAGCCTGGGTAACCGAGACGGTGGGTATGGCGATCGTTGGATCGCTGCCGCCCAGCCCGGGCGGCGGATTGGCCGTGGTGTTGTTGGCGATGATCACCGCACTCGCCCCGGCGGCTTGCGCGTTTGCGGCCTTGAGTGCGAACGCACAGGTGCCGCGATCGATGATCGCGATATTGCCGGCGATTGCAGCGGGGTTGTCGAGCGTGTTGCAGCCGTTGGCAGGCGATGCCAGCACCACCATGCCGGCGAAATTCGAGGGGGTCGCCGCCGGGCCGAAAGAGGCGGTACCGAACTCAAGATCACCCGCAATCGCCAGCGGCGCGACGACCCGGAACGCGGTACGCGGCCCCAACGTCAGAGCGGCTCCAGCGACTGCGCTGGGGCCGTCAAAAATCACCTTGCCAAAGTTCAGCGCCGAAGCCTGCCGTTCGGCCACCGTCATTTGCGTCCAGCGCTTGCCGGTCGAGTTGTCGAAAGTGAACGTGGAGTAGATATCCGGAATGCCGGACAGGAAGGTGCCAGCGGCCTCGTTCTCGAAGTTCTGAAAGCCCAGGCCGTGACCGAACTCGTGCATCACCACATCGAGAAAATTGACCTGGCCGGCCGGCGTATTGCCATCGAGGCCAAGGTAAAACGTGAAATCCGAACTGAACTGCGAGTTGATGTCGATGAAACCTGGCTGCAGATCCTCGCCGGCCAGCGCGTCCGCCAGTGCCGAGCTGTACCAGGTGTTGGCAACGCCAGCACCCGGAAAATTGCGAAATACAAACGTGGCTCCCGCCGAGCCGAGCACATTGGCGCCGAGTGGGTTGAACTGGGCGCCGACGAATACCGGCACGTCGCTTTGCAATACCGAGCCCCATAGGTCGGCAGCAAACTGGGCGACGATCAGGCGTTGCTCACCGATCGTGGTCCCGGGGTTGCCGCCAACCGGCAGCGCCGGAGTCGGGTCGTTGTAGCCCTCGCCCGGGTCATCGAAATTGACCGGCACGATTTCTGCGGCTTGTGCGAACGTTGCCGCAAGCGCCAGGGAAAGTGCGGTAGTGAGTGCGAGCTTATTCATGGTCAAGCTCCGTCTCCGCAACCACCGGAACATGGGTGCCATCCGATTCGAGCACGTGCAGTTTGCCGCTGGCATCGTGCTCGACCGAAAGGTTGTTCCACAACTCGGTGGGCACTGCCATCGCAACGGTGCCATCAGGCATCCGAACCTCGGTCGCTGCGGCTTGCACCATCGTCTCGGGTTGCTTGAAGAAGCGGTGGTTTTCGCGCGTCTGATTGGCCATCGCCTTGAGTTCCTTGGCAGTTGGCGAGGGTTTTGCCGCCTGCACAGCCGAAACCATGCTGGCAAACGCAATTGCCAGCGCAACAACGAACCCGAACGGTCTTGTCAGATACTTCATGATTACCTTCTCACTTGTGGTTGACGACACTGGGACGAGTCGCCGAGTCAAGGGCGACCACCTGAAAGCCACCCCCTGGCACCGGACATCCGACTGGCCAAGAGAGTATAAGTGTGACGCAGTTCACATTTCATCCTGCATCGCAACAAACCGCGAAGCCGTCGCTATTGCTTACCATCAAGCGCTGTGTCTGGTGCCTGCGCGACAATGCCGATGCCCGCGCCATCCGGCGCCATCGCAGTGTCCACAAGGCCGGTGAAGATGCTGCGCTCAAGCTATTAGGAGCAAGACATGTCGGCACATCGTGCTCGTGCTGTGCCTTCGCCTCACTCGGGGCTGAGTGCCGATGAGGCGCAACGGCGGCTGCGGCAGTTCGGCGCCAACGCTTTGCCGGAAGCGCGAACCACGCCAATCTGGCGCCGCGTGCTCAAGCAGTTGCGCAGCCCGCTGATCGGGCTGCTGCTGTTTGCGCTGCTGTTCGATCTGGGCACCTGGGCCTATGAAGGCATGCACGGGACACCAGCGGAAGCCATCGCGATCCTGTCGATTCTGGTGCTCAATGCCGGCTTGGGGTCGTTTCAGGAGTTCCGCTCAGAGCAGGCGCTGGCGCAACTCAAGGCCATGGCCGCACCGCAGGCATGGGTGCTGCGCGATGGCCGCCTGCAACACATCGCCAGCGCAGACATCGTGCCAGGCGACCTGCTGCGGGTCACTGCTGGCGAACGGATACCGGCGGACGGTCGCTTGCTTGAGGCGCAGGGCATGCTGATCGATGAAGCCGTGCTGACCGGCGAGTCGGTGCCCATCGACAAGGCGATCGACGAGCGTGCCTTGAGCGGCACCCTGGTGGTGCGTGGCAAAGGCATGCTGGAAGTGAGCGCTACCGGTGCAAACAGTGCCATGGGCCGTCTGGCCGGCATGCTGAGCGGCATCGAAAGCGAAAAAACGCCGCTGGAAAAACGCCTTGACGTATTCGGCATGCAGATCGCGCGTTGGGTTGGCGCCTTGGCGGTGACGCTGATCGTCGTCGGGGTCGCTGCCGAGGGGCTGGGCCGCTTCGAGGAAATGGTGCTGTTCGCGGTTGCGTTGGCGGTCGCAGCCGTGCCTGAAGGCATGCCGGCCGTGGTGACCTTGACGCTGGCACTGGGCGTGCAGCGCATGGCCAGACGCAAGGCCGTGGTCAGGCGACTGAGCGCGGTCGAAGCGTTGGGCTCGGTCACCGTCATCGCCACCGATAAAACCGGCACGCTGACCGAAAACCGCATGCGTGTGCACGAATTGCTCAGCGAGCGTCGTCATGAAGCATTGCAGGCGATGGCGCTGGCCAATGATGCCGAACCTGATGCCGCGGCTGGCGACCCGCTGGAAATTGGCCTGCTGGCGTTCGCGCGTGAGCAGGGCATCGACATTCACGCACTGCGTGCCAGTCATCCGCGCGTTTCGCAGCGCGTCTTCGATAGCTCTTGGAAGTTCATGCGGGTCACCATCGACAATGGCCACGAATTGCAGAGCCTGCTCAAGGGCGCGCCAGAGGTGTTGCTCGGGCGCTGTAATCTGGATCCGGCAGCTCGCGACCATTGGCTGGCGCGCGCCGAGGCGGCAGCCAACGATGGCTATCGCGTGTTGGCACTGGCGCAGGGCGTGGGCGAGGCCGAGTCGGACTTGCAACTGCTCGGCTTGATTCTGCTGTGGGACCCGGCGCGCGCCGAAGTGGCCGACGCCATGCGTACCGTCAGGAAAGCCGGGGTGCGGGTCATCATGATTACCGGCGATCACCCCGGCACCGCCCGCGCGGTGGCCCGCCAGATCGGCATGGAACACGAGCACGTCGTGACCGGGGCCGAGATCGACGCGCTCGATTCGGCGCAGCTGCGCAATATAGCTCGCGATACAACCGTGTTTGCGCGCGTCAGTGCCGAGCACAAGCTGCGCCTGATTGAAGCCTTGCAGGCCAATGGCGAGATCGTGGCGATGACCGGCGATGGGGTCAATGATGCACCGGCATTGAAACGCGCCGATGTCGGCATCGCCATGGGTCAACGTGGCAGCGATGTCAGCCGCGAAGTCGCCGATCTGGTACTTCTCGACGATAATTTCGCAACCATCGTTGGGGCGATCGAGGAAGGTCGCGGGATTTACGAGAACATACAGAAGTTCATCCGTTTCCTGTTTTCGACCAATGTCGCGTTGGTTATTCTGGTCGTCGGCGGCGCAATTCTGGCGTACGCGCAAAACCTGCGTGAAGACTCGGGCATGTTGCTGCTGCCTCTGACCGCAATCCAGTTGCTGTGGATCAACTTCATCGCCGATGGCCCACCGGCGCTGGCGCTGGCGCTGGATCGCAACGCGAGTTTGATGCAGCGCCCACCGCGATCGCCGAGCAGTCCACTGCTCGATACCGCATCGCTGCGGTTTGTCTTTTCCACCGGGCTGATCAAGGCAGCAGCGGGCTTGAGCCTGTTGATCTGGCTGCCGATGCTGGGCTATGGCGCGAGTGTGGCGCGCACCGCCGTATTTCTCTTTGAGGCCAGCGCACAACTGGTGTTTGCCTACCCGGCGCGGCGCATCGCGCAGGCACCCGCCAGCAACATGCTGTTGAACGCTATCGTCGCGCTGTCGCTGTTGGTGCAGGCAGCAACCCTGATGCTGCCCGCGCTACGCGAAATGCTGGCGCTGCACCCTCTCGACCTGCGCGCCTTGGCGATCGTGGCGACGGCGGTGCTGGCTGCATGGCTGATTGCCGAATGGCTGAATCACCGTCTGCGCATGCACGCCGCGCGTGAAGCAGCACTGCCATGATTCAGGCACTCGCCGTGTTCACCGTACTGGGTCTGATGCTGATTGCATCCGCGTCGTTTCTGGCCCATGCCGCCGACCGCATCGCCGACGCGACCGGTATCGGGCGGGTCTGGATCGGCACTATCCTGCTGGCTGGTGCTAC
>PFJA01000078.1:18809-20835 GCA_002782905.1 Lysobacterales bacterium CG_4_10_14_3_um_filter_64_11 | reverse complement strand
GCAACTCGTCCTTGGTGCGATAGGTCGGCCAATGAGCGGCATCGCCGTAGGGCGTGGTCAACACCTGTCCGCGCAGGCTCCGGCCGACCAGTGTGACGTGGCAAGTCGCGCAGGCGAAATGCGTCGCCCCGTTGCGAAGGTGGAAGCGTTCGCGGCCTCGCTCGAAAGCGTCTTTCAGCGGTCCCTTGCTGACGTCGATGTTGATCGGCATGCCGTTGCTGAACTCGGTGACATAGACGGAAATCGCCGAGTTGTCGTAGCTCCCGTTTTCCAGCGTGACGTTCTGTCTGGCGGCGCAATGCTCGATCATTTCCTCCAGGCCGACCACCCGTCCGAGTGCCGTGCTGTATTGCGGATAGTGATTGGCGCGCAGGCCTTTCAGATCGCCGTTACGGGCGCCCAGGCAGGCGGCGAAGGCACCGCCGGCATCGAGCTTCTTGTACAGCGCCGCGCCGCGATCACGGGCGATATGGCCCCCGTGCAGAGTGTCGTCGTAGCTCGGATCCATGAACTTCCAGTTCAGTTGCCACTGATGTTCCTTGGAGGCTACCCAGTCGGGATTCAGTGCCTTGCGGTCCTTCCAGTACTGATACGTGCCGGTGTGTTGGATGTCGCCGGTGACATCAGGCTTCCAGTCGATATACGGAACATGTTCGCGGTAGGGTTGGGCATTTCGTTGCTGCGCGAGGGCAGTGCCGGCGCCGGCCGTGACCGCCGCCAGGGAAATCAGCAAAGCAAGACGCATGGGATCGCTCCTATTCGATGGATTGCAGAAAGGCGACGACATCGCGCAGTTCCTGTTCGCTCAGGAGGCCGAAGGTGCCGAAAGGCGGCATCGCGCTGACCGGGTTGACGACGCGCGCGTCGAAAACCTGCTCGTAGACACGGGCGTCGGTGTAGTTGCGCGCCTTGAAGGCGAGCAGCGAAGGCCCGGCCGTGCCCGCCTGAGGATCACCGGGCAGCGCATGGCAGGCCCAGCAGTTGCCGCGTCCCTTGTTCATGGCGACCGCCTTCCCGCGCGCGGGATCGCCATTCAGCGTGCCGGTCAGTCGAGCGCGCTGCGGCCTGGGCGTCGCCCGATCGTCTCCGTAGCTTAGCGTCGGCCACTTGGAAAGATCGCGTCGATGATCCTTGTAGATCAACTTTCCGCTGTCCTGCTGGGGATAGGGCCAGATGGTCTTGTTCTTGGCGCCTTCGTCGACGAGCACGTCGGCGGGCAGCGGGCCGGCGCCAGCCGCTCCGGCGATCATCACTACCGCGACGGCGATGGGTAACTTCATGGTTCCTCCTCTGGTCTGATCATCCGGCGGATGCCGGCAGGCCGAAGAAAGCAGCGATCGTGCCGGATCGCGCCTTCGTGCAAGACCTTGTTTTTGCAGTACGTCGATTCGCTCGTTCGGGCAGATCGCCCATACCCCCGCCGAACGTTGTGGCGAAACGCCATGATTCGCAGCCGGACCGATGCATCCATGCGAGCGCTCCGGCCCGCTGGGATACACTCGCGCTGCGATGATATCGAGTCCATTGCGCGCCCTCTCTCATCGATCCCTGCTCGCGCGCCTCCTCGTTGCGCTCTTGCTCGCGATGCTGCTCGGCGCGGCCGCGCTGTTTTTCGCCCTCGACTATTTCGTCAGCGACCAATTCGCGCGTCTGAGGCAAACGCAGATCGCACGGAGCGCCGCCGAGGTCCGCCGTTTCGTCGATGCCGAAGGCGAGCGCCTGGTGAGTCTCGCCACGCTGCTGGCGAACGATGCCGACCTCAACCACAGCACCTTCTATCACCTGTTCCTGGCAGGCGAGCGCGAGCACCCCCAGGCAGCCGTGGATCGCATCGGCTTCGCCTTCGATTTCGATGCCGTCAGCCTGTGGGCCATGAACGGGCGGGCGATCGCCGCCGCGCCGGCAGCCGTTTTCGACAGCGCGCCGCCGCACGATCTCGCGCCCGGAAGCCGGATCGTCGAGCTGCACGGCCGCCCCTGGCTCGTCGCCGACGCACCGCTCGTGCGCGAGGGCAACCCCATTGCGA
>PFJA01000078.1:0-18803 GCA_002782905.1 Lysobacterales bacterium CG_4_10_14_3_um_filter_64_11 | reverse complement strand
GCGTTGCCGGTTGCCTGTTCGCGGCCGCTGTCGGCGTCGAGTTGATACTGAGCGACGTAGGCGCTGTCGCGGAAGGTCGGGAAGCGCATGAAGAAGCCGGTACCGACCGGCAGCAGCGGGCCGCTGAAATTGGCACCGCTGTGGCAGGCAGTGCAGCCGGTTGCAGCAAAGGTATCGAGGCCACGCTTTTGTTGTTCATTGAGCGCATTGGTATCACCTTCGGCATAGCGATCATAGGCGCTGCCTGGGGTGATCAAGGTGCGTTCGTAGGCCGCGATCGCCTTGGCGATGGCATCGGCATCGATGGTTTCGGAGCCGAACGCGCGCATGAACAGAGGCTTGTAGTCGGGCATCGCCGCGATCCGACCGACAGCATCGTCGAGGTTAGGCATGCCCATTTCAACGGGATTTGCGATCGGCCCCTTGGCCTGATCTTCCAGACTGGCGGCGCGGCCATCCCAGAACTGGGTCGATAAAAACGCCGCATTCCACACCGTCGGCGCATTGCGTCCGCCTTTCAGGCCATGTACGCCCATCGATGTCGGACGGTGGTCATCGCCCCCTTCCATCACGTTGTGGCACGACGCACAGGAGATCGTTCCGGTCGAGGATATGCGCGGATCGAAAAACAGCATTTTGCCAAGTGCCACCTTCTCGCTGGTGGTGGGGTTGTCGGCAGGTGCCGGAGCTTGCAGCGGCAATGACTGCCATTGCGCCAACGCATTGGTGCTGGCGAGGGCAAAGGCAATCGAGGCGATGAGGGTTGCTATACGCATGGCATGACTCCGCGGCGGGGTCTTCCATGCTAAGGCGGCCAGCTTTGCTATTGCTTAATCTCGATCATCAGCGGCCACCGCCGAAACGGCGGCGGCCGCTGCGGACTGCCGGCAAACGATCAGTATTGCGCAGGCTGGATTGGCTGATCGCCGCCGAGCGCTTCGATCCCGGCAGTGCGCCGCTCCAATTGTGCCATGCGGGTCTGGTCGAACAGGCGCAGGTCACGCACCGCGTACGGTGCCTTCAGGCTGGCGTCGAGCACGTCCGGGCCAAATTGCAGGGTGATCTCGCCGCTTCCGGTGTCGATCCACGCCGCACTCTGCGCCGCTGCCATCGGTTGCAAACGGCCGCCGGCATCGCTGCCATAAAGCACGCCACTGGCCTGATAGCGGCCTGCGGCAGCCACCTCCACCGCCAGCGAAACGCGCACACCGTGTGCATCGCTCAGGCGCACATCACCGGCAAAGCGTGCCGTCGGTGCCGCGACCGCGATGGCGGTTTTGGCGTCGCGCAGCACGCGAACCTTGCCGGTCTTGGTTGCGGCAAACGTGTGCACTTCCCACAAGCCAGGCTGTGCCGAGGCAGCGGCCGGCAAATCCGCCGTTGCACTGACGCTGCCATCGGCCGCGGTGACGAACCGCAGATCCAGCGAGGTGCCATCCGGCGCGGTTATCAGACCGCCGAGTTTGCTGGCCTGCATGGTTGTGTCGCCGTCATACATTCGCGCAGCGACCGTGATCTGACCGCCGGCCAGGGCATTGTCACGCTCGGCGGCAAGGCGAAGCCGATAACGGCTGCCGGGCTCGTACACGTGAATCAGATAGTTGCCTCGCGCATTGGCGGCACGCAGCGCCACTCGGCCGGCACCCAATTCGGGCCGAATCCGAAAGGCGATGGTGCCGTCATTGAAGTCGGCTCCCGCTTGTCGCAATTGCTCGCCGGTGGTGGCGCGTTCCACCGCACGGCTGGCCGGCGCATATTGGCCTGCCACCGACAACTCCAGATCGCCAAGCGAAATTACGCTGACATCGTCACCCTGCTGCGGGCTGATCCGTATCACCGCACCCGCTGCCGTGGTATCGATCAGATAGCCGCGTTGCATCTGTTTGCCACTGACATTGGCCCAGAATTGCTGGCTGTCATCGACGAAGGGCGCCGCCGTGCTCAGTTCGGCGCCGGCATTCAATTTCCAGGCGAATTGCAGCGGCGCACGTTCGCCAGTGATGCCCGGATCGGGGGCCGCAACCAATTGGCTTGCAACCAGGTCATCGGCGGTGGCTGATGGCAGGCGATAGCTGCCTTGTGCAAAGGTGGATCCGGCCGCGGCCATCGCCAGCAGCAAGGTGGAAACGTGTTGGATACTCATGATCGCGCTCCTCACAGGTCGTTGCGCAGGATGGTGTCGAGGCCAAAACAGGCGCGACGGCTCTGGTTGTGGCTCAGCGGCTCGCCGCCGGCCATGCGCGACTTGTCGGTGAACCAGAGCGTTCCGGCAGCGGACTGGCTGGAGCAGTTGAGGAAACCGTCTGAACAACTGTCGAGCCAGAACTGGGAGACCTCAAGCCCGACATTTTCAGCGTAGCCGCCACAGTAGCTGTCCGAATCCCACACTGCGGTTTCCACGTCCGTGCCGACCACGGAATAAAAACGCTTTGGGGTTGCCGGCCGGCCAGCGGTGCCGAGCAGCCAGTTGGCGTTGTAGTAAGCCATCCAGCTGACCTGCTGCTGGCGCACCGCATCGGATTTGTAACCGAGCAGCCAGCCCAACGCGCTCTCAAAGACGTTACCGTTGATCACGGCGTCGGCGAGCGGGGTGCCGGCGGAGGACGGTGCCAGCGCATTGACCCAGCGCGTCTTGCTGATGATGTTCGGATAACGCGAATCCCAGGTCGGATTCGACAATATCCAGCGCATCACGTTGCCGCCGTTGGAATGGGTGATCACCACCAGATCGGTGATGCCGCGCTGGTTGATGAAGGTAGTGAGCTGCTCGGCCAGACAGCCGGCTGCGCGGCTGTCCCACATGAATTGACTGAAATCGCAATTGACTACTACGTAGTTGGACTGATTGACCAGCCCTTGACGCACCGAATTGACGAACTGCGTTTTCCAGTAGTCGTTCAGCGCATCGGTTTGCTTACTGGTGCCGTGGACGAACGCGACCCCGGTTGTTGAACTGGCGGCCTGTGCAACCAGCGCACAGCCAGCCAGGATGAGCCCTAGCAAAAATCTACGCACGTGGATTCTCCGAATTGTGGGCAGGGCATGACCATCCCGCATGCCGATGCCGCGCTGCAAACGCCAGGACCTCTCCCTTCGCTGGCGTATGGGAGTGCCGACCTTAACGGCTGGTTCACGGTTTGTCATGCTGCGCTGCGATCCGTTGATGTAAAAGTAGCCCGGGTTGAGGCGAAGCCGAAACCCGGGACCCGACACCCATTTCACCGTGACCACCGTAATGCGCGGCGCAGGTGTTGGCCGAAATCCGGGGTTGCGCGGCGGCGAATCACGGTGCGTGCGATGATAGGATTCCATCCACGTGCGCATATCGGCGTCGCCGCCGATCAACCACCGCCAAATCCGAAACGGGGATCGCGAATGACACAAACGCAGGATGGGTTGCACTGGCTGGGCGAGCTCAGCGACAACTGGAGTCAGGCGATGACGGCGTGGCAATCGCTGGCCAAGGCGGTGCCCGGAGTGGAGGATGCGATGGGCAGGATGGCGGAACCGGCGCAGGCATTCACGCAGTTCATGGCGGCACTCGGGCCGGGGCTGAGCGATGGCGGTTATTCGGCGGCCGAAATCGCCAAGCGCTGGCGCGACGCACTGGCGTCAGGCGTCGGCAATGTGTTCGCCGGCCAATTCCCGCACGGCATCGGCCAGGTTGATGTCCGCCAGTTCGCGACGCCGCTGCTGGATGTTTTCCGCCAGCAGATCACGGCAACGCTGGATGCACCGGCGTTCGGGCCCGGTCGCGAGCAGCAAGAGCGTTGGCAAGCATTGGCCAAAGCGCAGATTGCCAATCAGCAGGCACAATCGCACTATCAGGCCTTGTTGGGCAAGGTGATGGAGCAGGCATTCGCGCGTTTCGAGGCCAAGCTGAGCGAACATGAGGCACCGGGGCGTCAGCTCGGGTCGCTGCGCGCGATTTACGATCTGTGGATCGATGCCGCCGAAGAGGCTTATGCGCAGATTGCGTTGAGTACCGAGTTTGGCGCAGCGTATGGCGAAATGGTCAATGCGCAGATGCGGCTGCGCGTAGCCAATCAGAACGAACTTGAACGGCTATGCCGTGAGCTCGGCATGCCGACACGCAGTGAAGTGACCGCTGCACACCGCAAGGTACATGCGCTGGAGCGAAGTATGCGTGCGTTGCGCACTGAGCTGACCGCCAAGGCGGCTTCCGGCCTCGCGCCGACGCCATCCGCCGCCGCCGCCGCCGCGCGCACCGTGGCGGCAAGAAAAGCGCCGGCAAAAGCCGCACGGCGATCCAAGGCGGCGGCACCGAAGCGCAAGGCGAAGGTGGTCGCCAAGGCATCGTCGCCACGCAGCAAAAAAGCAACCGCCAAGGTACCCACCGCAGGTGTCGGCAAATCGGCCTCGCGCCGCCGCACGGGAGCCTGAACATGTCCGGTCCGATCCGAATTTCGCCTGAAGCACTGGCATTCGAAGCGCAAACAGTGCAACGCAAGCTCAGCGCCGGACTGAGCACGCTGCGGCAACTGGGCGATACCCAATATGGCGCCACCGCCAAGCACCCGGTGTGGAGCGATGGCAAGGTCACTCTGTATCGTTATCAGGGCGAGCGTGCGGCAACCGCCAAGGTGCCGATCCTGATTTGCTATGCGCTGGTCAACCGGCCGTACATGGTGGATTTGCAGCACGACCGTTCACTGGTGAAGGGGCTGCTGGCGCGCGGCGAGGATGTCTACATTCTCGATTGGGGCTACCCTGACCTGAGCGATCGTTATTGGACGTTGGAGGATTACATCCTGGGTTTTCTCGATGCTGCGGTGGAACACCTGCGTGCCAGCCACGGCATCGACGCGATCAATCTTCTCGGTGTTTGCCAGGGCGGTGCGTTTTCGCTGTGCTACGCGGCACTCAATGGCGAAAAAATACGCAATCTGATCACCATGGTCACACCGGTCGACTTCCATACCCCGGACAACATGCTGTCGCATTGGACCCGTGGGATCGATGTCGATCTGTTTGTCGATGCACTGGGCAATGTGCCGGCTGATCTGATGAACAATTGCTACCTGACGTTGAAGCCGTTTCGCTTGCTGCAGCAAAAGTATGTGGGTCTGATCGACATTCTCGATGATGTCACTGAGCTGGAAAACTTTCTGCGCATGGAGCGCTGGATATTCGATTCTCCGGATCAGGCCGGCGAGGCGTTTCGCGAGTTCATCAAATGGTTCTATCAGGCTAATGGCTTCGTCAATGGTGGCGTGGAGATCGGCGGTCGCGAAGTCCGGCTTGCCAATGTCGCGATGCCGGTGCTCAATATCTTCGCCGAGCAGGATCATCTGGTCCCGCCCAGCGCGTCGCGGGCATTGCGTGGCCTGGTGGGTAGCGACGACTACACCGAGCTATCCTTCCGCGGTGGTCACATCGGTATTTACGTTTCCGGACGGGCACAACGTGAGGTGCCCGAGACCGTGCATGGCTGGCTGCGTGCGCGATAGGCGGGTTTTGATGTGTTGCCATTGTTTGCCATCGGGCCAGCGGGCATACTCAGTGGCGACAGCAAAGGAAACTCTGAACAAATCAGAGTTTCCGCAGGCCAAGGATGGCCTGCCCGCAGACCGATCGTGCACGTGATTGATCCGGCGGAGACGAGTCCGGGCATGGGCCGCACTCGGCGAGTCTGAAAAGCCCAGGATGGACTTGTTCACGACATCCCAAAATTCGATTGCCAGGGGCAACAATGACCAACACCGGCGCACAAAAGCCAGCCGACAAGGCAGGGCCGCAAGGGACCATGATTTTTCGTGTAGCCGATGTACCGGCCACCCAGGATGCCGACGACGCGCAAGCGGGTGCCGTTGGCAGCCGCTCGCACCTGCTTGGCGTATCGGCTTCGGTGAAGGACTTGCGAATCGTGCTGCGGCCCGGCCGTACCCTGGTCGGTCGGCGTGAGAACAACGATGTGGTGCTCAGCGAGCCCAGCGTGTCGGCACTGCATGCCTGGATCATCAGTTCCAACGGGGTTTCGCGGGTGATGAACATGCTTTCCACCAACGGCACCTTCGTCAACGATCAAAAGGTACATGAGGCAACCCTGGTGCATGGCGATCGGCTGCGTTTTGGAACCGTCGAGTTCATCTTCCAGATGGGTGTCCACGGTGGATCAGGCTCGGTTGCAGCACATTCGCGCAAGCAGATGCTGCTGATTGCCGGGGGCATTGCCGCGTTGGCCTTGGCGGCGGTCGCCTGGGTTGCTTTGCGCGGCGGTTGAGCCGGCACATGCCATGCTAGACACGCTTGGCCGCTATCGCATTCAGGGTGAGCTTGGCCGCGGCGCGATGTCGATCGTTTACCGTGCCTACGACCCGCACATCAAGCGGGTCGTGGCGATCAAGACGCTGCGCCCGGAATATGCTGAAAACAAGGCCTACCGACAACGTTTCGTGGCCGAGGCGCGCGCGGTCGGCACCTTGACCCATCCCGGCATCGTCACTGTGTTCGACGTCGGTGAGACGTCCGGCATGCCGTTCATCGCGATGGAACGCGTCGACGGGCCGTCGCTCGACGAATTTGTGCGTGAACAGCGCAGCTTGCCACTGCGCATGATCCTCAAGATGGCGATGCAGATTGCCGATGCGCTCGATTACGCGCATCGGCAAGGGATTGTCCATCAAGACATCAAGCTGGAAAACATTATCTGCACCAGCGACACCGGTAACGTCAAGATCATGGATTTCGGCATCGCCAAGCGTCGTTCGGACGCCAACTGGAAGCCGGACGAGCATGGCCATATCGCGGGCACCCCGCATTACATGTCACCGGAAACCCTGCGTGGCATGGAGGTCGACGGGCGCAGCGACCTGTACGCGCTGGGCGTGATGCTGTATTGGCTGCTCGCCGGGCGCACCCCTTATCAGGCACACGATGTCAGCGATCTGTTTCGGCAGATACTCAACGAGCCGTTGCCGCCATTGATACCGCAGTATCCGGATGCGCCCGAGGCGCTGTTGCAAGTGGTACGCACGCTACTGCAAAAAGACCCGCGTGACCGCTATCAAACCGGTGCCGAATTGATCGAGGACCTGCGTCCGATCGACGATGTGCTGGCCACCCAGGAGCAGGCATGGGAAGGTCGGCGCATCGTGCCGATCCGGGTGCGCTGGACCGTGGTGATGAGTCTGCTGGTGGCGGTGACCATGGCGATCGGTCTGGGCGCGGTACACAACCGGCAGAACAAGGCGAGTAGCGGACTGGCCTTTGATTATGGGTTCACCCTGTCGCGCCTGATTGCCGACCAGGCGGCAGAAGATTTGTTGCTGGAAGATGATGTTGCCTTGCGGGCGATGGTGGCAGCCATGGCGCGCAATCGCGACATTGCCTTTGTTCAAATCAGCGACGCCAATGGTCGGGTTGTCGCCACTAGCGACGAGCATCTTGCGCAAACCGCTGCGCCGGTGGATGACCACCGCGCGCTAATGCAATCGCGCGATCACCAGCAGGTGTTTTCCGCCAACACCGCAAGCGCGGGTGCAATCATGCTGTTCGCGACACCCATCCGCTATCAGGGGCATGACATTGGGGCGTTGCGCCTTGGCATGTCCACCGCAGGCTTGTCGGCAGCCAATCGCACCACGGTGACCGCGATGATGGTGCTGATGGTGGTGACGCTGCTGGTGGTTTTCGCGGGTGCCTATACGCTGTCACGGCGCCTGATGGTGCCGATCGAACTGCTGCGTCGCGCACTATGGAAGATCACCCAGGGCCACTTCGATTCGCGCATACGGCAACATCGCGATGACGAGTTTGAACGCGTGTTCTCGGCCTACAACGCGATGGCAGATTCGCTGGAGGCGCGCATGCTGAGTCTGCACATCAATCCCGGCAGCATTACCGGTGAATACAGCGCGGCGCGTGATGTGCAGCCTTCGAGCACGCTTGACGCATTGACCAACACCCATGAGATACCGTCGTTGAGCGTGCCGCCAACGACCGATCGCAACTGAACCCTGGTTCTGATGCCAGCGCCACGGCCGGGCCTGGTGGCGGCAAACTGCCGTGCGAATGACGGGCGTTCGCGACGTGCCGCCAATCGCGCTAAGGATTGTCGGTAACGGTTTGCTGCGCGGCTGCGGCATCCAGATTCTGCACCCGGCGTTTGAGTTCCAGTGCGCGCAAGCGATAACCCTGTGCTGGCCCGAACTGTGGGTCAAGCGCGAGTGCCTTGTCCCATAGCTCTAATGCGGCATCGAGTTGCTGATTGCGATAACGCACGATGGCTGCCTCGTGATAATCGAGCACCAGCACGCTGCGCATGGCCTCGCGATAGGTTTTTGCCGGCTCCAGTTCTGGCGACAAGGCCAGTGCCTTGGCAAATCCGGCATAGGCGGACTCGTGTGCGGCCACATCAGAAGTCTGCATCTGCGCGATCGCTCGTTGTTGCCACAACAAGGCGTTGGCGCGCTGATCCAGGGGTTTGAGCCAGCCACTCCAGGCACCGGTTGCCGGCTGCCGTTCGCCGGCTTCAGCGGCGGTATCAACCGCCTCGAGGTAGCGCTCGGCAGCAAGCAGCATTTCGATGCGCTCGCCGTAGAGTCGGGCCAGCACCGTCGCCCCGGTTCCGGCAGGCGGCGGCCAGCCGCTGGCTGTCGCCGCGGCCGACGGCGAGGCGGTTGCCGCGAGCGGCCGGTCGATTACCGGTGGATGCAACGGAATTTTCAGTGTTTGACCGACTTCCAGTTGCTTTGGGTTTGCCAGTGCGTTGTAGCGCGCGAGAATGACAAACCGCATCGCGCTGCCGAGGTAACGGCGTGCAATGCTGCTCAGGGTTTCGCCTTGTTCGACCACGTGCGTGGTGTGCTCGGCACCAAGATAGCTGAGCGGATCCAGACGGGTTTGCTGCAACAGGTTTTTTGCGGCGCTATCGCTGGGGTGGGCTGCCAGGAACCGTTTCAGGTGCTTGCTGGCGTTGCGGTAATCGCCGGATTCCAGCAGTTGCACGATCTGCTCGATCGGCAACACCGGTTCGCGCTGGGGTTTGCGCACGTCCGCGGCCGGTGGCGCGCTGAAAACCGGTTCTGCTGGCGGTGCCGTGGCCACCGGCTGTTGCGCGCAGGCAACCAACAGCAGCAGCGACAGCGATAACGCGATTTGGCGGGAGGGCAAGATCATTGCAACGCAGACCTGCAGACATGGGCAAACGGCATTCAGTTTACTCGTGAAGCGCGGACAATGGCTGTACCGAGGCACACCCACAGATGACCATGGCTGACCACGCGAATCGTGCGGCTCAGGTTGCCATCGCCGGCTGCTTTCGTCGTGCATAGATGATCCAAGCGCTCAGAGTGATCAACGCCGCCAACGCGAATGCCGCTGTGCCGCCGCCGTTATTCCAGGCCAGCGCCGCCAACACCGCGCCGAGCACGCCGCCAATGCCGGAACTGAAGCCATACAGCAGGCTTTGCCCGGAAGCGGCGCGCCGGCCCGGGAAATACTCGCTCATCAGCCGCATATTGCAGGCGTGGAACATGGCGAATCCCAGCGCGTGGCTGCTCTGCGCCAATGCCATCAGCGCGAACGAGTCGGCAAACAGGGCGGTAACCAGCCAGCGGCTGATGGTGACCGCCAGCGCCAGGCTCAACAAACGGGGCGCGCCGAAACGGGCAATCAATTGCGGGGCGACCCAGAACAACGCAATTTCTGCCAGTACGCCAATCGCCCACAGGCTGCCCACCGCCAGACCACTGTGGCCATGCGCCTGCAGGTTCAGGGTATAGAACACATAGAACGGGCCAAAGCCCATCTGCATCAGCAAGGCGACAATCAAAAAACGCCGCACTCCGGGACGGCGCCACAGATGCCCGGCATCCGCCGCTTCGGGAATGCTTTCGGGCGCCGGGTCGTGGCGATGCAGGCTGGCCGCCCACACCGTTGCTGCCAGCAGCGGCAGGCTTAGCCAGATGAAGCTGGCGTCGCCGAGCCGATCCAGCAACGCGCCGTAGCTGCCGGCGACCAATAAAAAGCCGATCGATCCCCACAAACGGATGCGGCCGTAATCGTTGGCGTTGCTGCCCAGCGCGGTCAGCGTCATCGCCTCGAATTGCGGCATCACCGCGTTGAAGAACAGCCCGAAGATCGCCATTACCACGATCAGGCTTGCTACCGTATGGGTGACGGTAAAACCGGCGAACGCCAATAACGCAATCACACAACCCGCCACCAGCACGTAACCGGGACGCGCGCTGCGGGTGATGGCCCACGCCCACAGCGGGGGTGAAATCACGCGACTGCCGTACCACAGCGCCAGCATCGCGCCGACCACATAGCCGCTGAAGCCCGCGCTGTCCACCCAGCGGCCGATGTACGGCGTGTAGGCGCCCAGCGCCGCGTAATAGCTGAAATAGAACGCGGCAAAGCGCCAGCGCTGCTCGACGGGGATGCTCACGTCATTGTGCGTCGCGGAAATCCTGCGAACGCGATGCCACCAGGTTTCGCGCCATTCGATCCGGCAAGTGCTTGGCGACTTGTCGCAGCAGGCGGTTGACCCGCCCGGTAACGATCATCACCTCACCGCGTTCCAGTGCCTCGATTCCCTCGAAAGCGACCTGATCGGCGCTCAGCCACATCCAGCGCGGCATACGCGAAACCTGGGCGCGGGTACCGGTGATATCGTGAAACTCGGAGTAGGTGAAGCCCGGGCACAGCGCGGTGACATGGATGCCATGCTCGCGCTGTTCCAGTGCCAGCGATTCGCTGAACTTGATTACATAGCTTTTTGCGGCCGCGTACAGGGTATGGCCGGCCGAACCTGGCACCAGGCCCGCCAGCGAAGCGACATTGAGGATGCGGCCATGGCCGGCAGCACGCATCGCGGGCAAAAACCGCCAGCTCAATTCCGATATCGCGGTGATCATCACCTGCACGAACGCGGCGTGGGTATCCCACGGCGACGACAGGTAGGCGCCGGGAACGCCGTAGCCGGCGTTGTTGACCAGGGTGTCCACATGCAAACCACGCTCGCGGCAGATCTCGAACAGCGTCTTCGGCGCCGTCGGATCGGCGAGGTCGGCGGCGATGACCGTGCACGGCACGATCTCGCCAAGGCTGCGCGCCAGCGCATGCAGGCGATCCTCGCGACGTGCGGTGAGGATCAACGGCTTGCCGCGATGGGCGTACTCGCGGGCGATAGCCGCACCGATGCCGGCCGATGCGCCGGTGACGAGCGCGTAACCCAGTGTGTTGTCGGTCATGCAAATCCCTTCGGATGCAGTGTGTGTTTGCGACACAGCGATAACCGGCCGTTGGCGCTCACGCTTCCGGCGGCGTATAGCCCGCAGGCGCTTCGGTGCCACCGTCAAACAGATATTTTTGCATTTCGCTTTCGAGAAAGGCGCGGTGCTTCGGATCGAGTGGCGACAGCCGGTTTTCATTGATCAGCATGGTCTGGTGTTGCAGCCACTGTGCCCAAGCGGCCTTGCCGATATGCTCGAACACCCGTTTGCCGATCGCGCCGGGCCATGGCACGAAGTCCAGTCCTTCGGTTTCACATTGCTGCTTTTCACAAAACACGGTGCGACTCATCATTGGCTTCCTGCAAAGTGGCTTGTAAGCGAGTATGGGTACAAAGCAGTTCAGCTGCCGCCACGACGCCAACAACGGCAAGGAATCGATCGCCCCTTGGCGTTCTTGGCGTCTTGGCGAGGCTATCCTGCGTGTGTGACAAAAAAGCCGCACCAGGCAGGTCTTGACCACCCCTTGGCATGATGCGCTTGGCGATCTCGGCGAGCAAACATCTACGCGCAAATTGCGCGCAGTACCTTGAGAAATGGGTCATGCCGCCAAGCGCGAAATCAAGCGGCGCACCGGTGCGGGCAGGCCGATCTGGCAGAGCGAATCCAAGCTTCGCCATTGCAGATCCGGATTATCGCCTGCAATGGGCTTTGCCTGCATCATCACGCAGTGCAATGGGGCAATAAGCAGGCGGAAATGGCTGAAGGTGTGCAGCAAGGGTTCGCCGAGTGGCTGTGGCGGCGTGCACGATTGCGCGATGCCTGCCAACCACTGCTCGCCCTCGGCGCGGCTGGCAAGCTGCGGCAACGACCACAGCGAGCCCCATATCCCGGTTGGCGGTCGGCGCAGCAGCAGCAATCGACGCTGTTCATCGAGCACCAGCAACATGCAGGCTTCGCGCTGCGGCAAGGCCGGCTTGCTGCGCCGTGTCGGTAGTTCCGCCGTGCGTTGTTGGCGATGAGCTGCGCAGCGCGTGCGCAGCGGGCAGTCGCCGCAGCGCGGGTTGCTGCGGGTGCAGACGCTGGCGCCGAGATCCATTTGTGCCTGGGTGTAGTCGGCCAGCCGGGCCGTGGGCAGGTGCGATTGTGCCAGCGACCACAGTTGCTGTTGCGTTGCGCTTGCACCGGGCCAGCCATCGACACCATGCACGCGGCACAATACCCGGCGCACATTGCCATCGAGAATCGCGAACGGCAAACCGTGCGCTTGCGCCAGAATCGCGCCGGCGGTACTGCGGCCGATGCCGGGCAGGTCAATCAGTTGCGTAAAATCGTGCGGCAATTCACCGCCATGGCGCTGCATGCAGAGGCTGGCGGCGCGATGCAGGTTGCGCGCTCGGCTGTAGTAACCCAGCCCCGACCACAGTGCCAGCACCTCATCAAGCGGTGCCCGCGCCAGTGCTGGCAGGGTCGGCAACGCCGTGGTGAACCGCTGGAAATACGGAATTACCGTGCGCACCTGGGTCTGCTGCAACATCACTTCAGCCAGCCATACCCGGTATGGGCTGCGTGGATGTTGCCAGGGCAGGTCGTGACGACCGGCGTGATCGAACCAGGCCAATAATTGCGCGGCAAACGTGGTCATGGTTCTGCGTCGGCTTGGATACGAATCTCGACGCCCTCCAGTTCGTTGCCGTCGATCACCATGCGCTCGCCGTGCAGTTCGCCGCTGAGTGGCGGCAATGGCGATGCCGGGTCGCTTTCCAGCCACGCTTGCAACTGTGCCGGGACGAGGTTGATCCGCATCTGGGTCGCTGCCTGTTCAAGGCTTGCGCTCAATGCCATCGCCAGTGGTTCCGGGCCGCGGCCAGCAACCACAAACGCCATCGCCAGAGCCGGGTCGGTGCCCGGCAGCGCCGGCCATTGTGCCGGCCACCGCGCCAGTTCGCCGGTCAGCGAGAATTGCATCATCGTGGCGATGGTCAGTTCGCCGTGCGCGTGCAGGGTGGGCAAGGGCGAGGGGGCATCCAGCGCGAGCGCCAATGGCTTGAACACCGTGGCCGCATCGCCTCGGCTGATCACGGTGTCGATGTTCAGCCGCACTGGCCAGTCGCTTGCGCCGTTGCGGGTATCGCGCAGCACATGCCCCGTCAGCGTCAATGTTGTTGCCTTCGCCAGTGCAAAGCGCGACAGGGCAAGTGCATCGATCTGCACTCGCCAGCGATCGCCAATGACCACGCTGTTGCTGATTTGCAGGCCGTTTTGCAGCGTCGGCCACGTGCTCGGCGCGCTCGCCTGGCGTTGCTGCAACCACGTGTGCAGCGCAGCAACATGCACGCGTGCATCGTCGATCGCGACTGCGCTGACCACCGGTTCCCCGCCAAACAGTGTTTGCCATGGCAGCTCCACGTCGAGCATACCGATTTCCAGCAGCACCTCGTTGCTGCCCGGCGTGGTTGCGCGCACCCCGCGCAGACGCAGGCGGGGTTGCGGGCGCAAGCCATAATCGGCCGGTTCGCTGACGCTGAGCGCCAGTCCACTGGCCTCACCGATCGCGGCAAGCAAGATCGGCGTCAGCCGCTCGGGTTGCAGCAGGCGGCCGAGCAGCCAAATTGCGGCAAGGATGAGCGCGGCAATCAGTGCCAGCGCGATCAACCAGCTGCGAGCGCGCATTCAGTCCGCGCCAAGGTCGCCAGGATCGGCAAGCGTCTCAGGCAACAATCCGTCGACAAACGCCTGCGCATCGAAGGGGCGCAGATCTTCCAGGCGCTCGCCCAAGCCGATGAATCGCACCGGCAAGCCGAACTCGCGCGCCAACGCAAACACCACACCACCCTTGGCGCTGCCATCGAGTTTGCTGATGACCAGGCCGGTCACCCCGATCGCCTGTTGAAACTGCCGCAGTTGACTGATCGCGTTCTGGCCGGTGGTGCCGTCGATCACCATCAACACCTCGTGTGGGGCGCTGTCATCGAGCTTGCCGAGGACGCGCCGGACCTTGCCCAATTCGGCCATCAGGCCGGCTTGCGTGTGCAGGCGGCCGGCGGTGTCGGCAATCAACACGTCGATATCGCGTGCCTTGGCCGCCTGCAGGGCATCGAAAATGACTGCGGCCGGGTCGGCGCCGTGGGTTTGCGCGGTAACCGGTATGTCGTTGCGTGCCCCCCACACCTTGAGTTGCTCGACCGCCGCCGCACGAAACGTATCACCCGCTGCCAGCATCACCCGCTGGCCCTGGTGCTGAAAACGATGCGCCAGCTTGCCGATGGTGGTGGTTTTGCCGGCGCCATTGATGCCGACCATCAGGATCACGAATGGCCGCTGGCGGCTTTCGATGAGCAGTGGTTTCGCCACCGGTACCAGCATCGCGATCAGATGCTGGCGCAGTGCCAGCCGCACGGCGGCGAGATCGGCGTAGGCACGCCGCTGCAAGCCGTCGGCGAGCGTGGCGATCAGGTGTTGCGTCGCCGCCACGCCGACGTCCGCCAGCAACAAGGCGGTTTCGATATCATCCAGCAATGCGTCATCGAGGCGCGGGTTGCGGGCAAACAGCGCCGACAGGCCGCGGGCCATGCCGCTGCCACGCAGTCGCTCACGCCAGCTCGCTGCCGCGCTGCTGGCGGGATCGGCTGCCGGCAACGACGGGTCCTCGCCAGGCGGGATGGTTTTGGATTTTTTGATAAAGCCGAACATGGCACAGGCAGGGGCAAGGATGCGATCATGTTAGCACCGTGTGCAGTAACCACCCGATGAACCCGCAGGCGCCAGGCAAGGTGCGCATCATCGCTGGCAGTTGGCGCAATTCGCGCCTCGATGTCGTCGACCTGCCTGGGTTGCGGCCGACGCCGGAGCGGGTGCGGGAAACCTTGTTCAACTGGTTGCAACCGCGGCTGCCCGGCGCGCGTTGCCTTGATCTGTTTGCGGGCAGCGGCGCGCTGGGGTTCGAGGCGGCCTCGCGCGGTGCCGGCCACGTGCTGCTGGTGGAACGCGATGCATCGTTGGTGCAGCGGTTGAATGCGGCAAAAACCCGGCTGCGCGCCGAGCAGGTGGACGTGGTTCAGGCCGATGCGCTGCACTGGCTGCAAATGCCGCAGCCGCCATTCGATATTGTCTTCATCGACCCGCCATTCGCGCACAATCTGTGGCCACAGGTGCTGCCTGCACTGCTGCCGATGCTGGCGAATGACGCCCGGATCCACGTCGAATCACCGCTCGCGACACCGTATCCGGTGCCGGCACGGTGGCTTGCGCTGCGCGAAGGCCATACCCGCGACATGCGTCACGTCTTGTATGCCGCGGGTGTTGCCAGCCCTGCTACACTTGGCTCAGGGGAAGGGCAGGTGGATCCGAAAAATGAGTGAGGCCAATGTGCGCATTGCGGTTTATCCGGGGACATTCGACCCGATCACCAATGGCCATGTCGATCTGGTGAGCCGTGCGTCATTGCTGTTCGATCGCATCATCATCGGTGTTGCCGACAGTTCCAGCAAAAGCCCGAGTTTCACCTTGGCTGAACGTATTGCCATGGCGCAGTCTGCCGTTGCCGGGTTTGCCAATGTTGAAGTGCGCGGTTTCGATTGTCTGCTTGCCCAGTTTGTACGCGATGTCGGTGGCGGGGTGCTGCTGCGCGGCTTGCGCGCGGTATCGGATTTCGAGTATGAGTTCCAGCTCGCCAGCATGAATCGTCATCTGATCCCGGAGGTGGAGACCATGTTTCTGACTCCGGCCGAGCAGTTCAGCTTCATTTCGTCTTCGTTGGTGCGTGAGATTGCCCGCCTGGGAGGGGATGTCTCGGGTTTCGTGCACCCGGAGGTCCAGTCCGCGCTGAAAAGGAAGTGGCAGCGCAGTTGATGCCGTTGATTTTGTTCCTGAGCCCTGAGGTGATAACCATGACAACTAAAATCCGTTATTTCATGCTGGCGCTGGGATTGCTGTCCTTGACCGCCTGCAAAAAAGAGCAAGCACCGGTAGTGCAGGTGCTGGCACCGCTGGTGGCGCCCAGCAACAACGACTCCATGGCCTGGCGCATGTACATGACCGACGTGGTCAAGCGCAATCTCGCTGGTGTTACCGAATCGCCGTTCATGTACTTCCTGCCGGCGTCAGAGACGGGCATCGATGCCGGCGAATATGATCGCCAGTTGGAGAACGTGCAGAACGTGGTACAGCGCACGGTGTTGCCGGGCAACATGCTGGCATTTGGTTCGCCGGACCCGGAAAAAATGGCGGAATTGATCGAAGCTGCTTTCGACGGCGCGCCGGCTGACAGCATGAAGGATGTGCGCATTCTGTTTATCGGCAGTGCTGAGCAGGGTGAGCGCGTTCGCGCTGCGGTGGAACCCACCGGGGCAGTCTTTGTATTGCACGAGCTGAAATAATCTGGGCCGGCTGCCGCACACGCCGCAGGATGGGTAGAGCGCAGCGAAACCCATCGGGCGAGTTGCAACGGCATGGGTGATGATGGGTTTCGCCGCGCTCTACCCATCCTGCGGCGTCCGAGCGAAGCGAAGGTACCGCCTTGCTCCGCGCCGGTCGGTAAAATCTGACAGGCATGGTGTGCAGTGGCACTGAAAATCAATGAGTTGTGCATCAATTGTGACGTCTGTGAACCGGCTTGCCCGAATGGCGCAATAACCCAGGGCGAAGTCATCTACGAAATCGAGCCAACGCGCTGCACGCAATGCGTGGGTCATTTCGACGAACCGCAATGTGTGGTGGTGTGCCCGGTTGAATGCATCGACCTGGATCCCGAGTGCGTGGAAACGCCGGCGCAACTGCAATACAAGTACCGGCAACTGACTGGAGAAGCGCAATGACGCGATACGCAAAGTGGCTGTTGCTCGGCCTGATCTGGCTGAGCTTTGGCGTTTCGGCCGCCGAAGGGGATATCGCGTCGGTCGTGATGCCCCGCCAGGTTGCGGTCGCCAGCGCCAACGCGCAGGCCACCGACGCCGGCCTGGAAGTGCTGGCTGCGGGTGGCAATGCGTTCGATGCGGCGATTGCGGTCAGTGCCACTCTGGGCCTGGTTGAGCCGGAAAGCTCCGGGCTTGGCGGTGGCGCGTTCATGTTGCTGCACATCGCGCACGATGATCGCGAGGTGTTCATCGATGCCCGTGAAAAGGCGCCGGCGGCGGCAAGCCGCGACATGTATCTGGACGCGCAAGGCAACCCCAACCGCGATCTGGCGGTCAATGGGCCGCTTGCAGCGGCCATCCCGGGGTTGCCTGCCGGGCTGGTGCATCTGGCGACAAAATACGGACGGCTACCGCTGGCGCAATCATTGGCTCCGGCCATTCGGCTGGCCAACGATGGCTGGATATTCAGCAGCAAGAACGCTGCCATGCTCGGTTTCCGCAAGGAGGTGCTGGCGCGCTCGCCAGCAGCGGCCAAACTGTTTCTGCCGGGCGGCGAGGCGCCCAAGGCCGGCACTCGCATGCGCAACCCGGACTACGCGCGGACCCTGCAATTGCTTGCGCAACACGGTGCCGATGGGTTTTATCGGGGAGCCTTGGCGCGCAGGTTGGTGAGCGGGGTGCGCAAGGCGGGTGGCATCTGGAGCGAAGCGGACCTGGCCAACTATCGCGTCGTGGAGCGCGAACCGATCCGGATCACGCACCGTGGCCATGAACTGATTACCGTGCCGCCGCCGTCTTCCGGCGGCGTCGCATTGGCCGAAATATTCAATGTGCTGTCCGGGTACGACTACCCGGCGATGACCCGGGTCGAGCGCATCCATCTGATTGCCGAGGCGATGCGTCGCGCTTATCGGGATCGCTCGATTTATCTGGGCGACCCGGATTTCTTCAAGGTGCCGGTGACGTTGCTGACCAGCGCCGACTATGCGGCCGGCTTGCGTGCGGGCATCAGCCCAACCCACGCCACGCCGAGCGTGCTGTTGCCGGGCGTGGGTGAGGGCAGCGAACGGGTCGAAACCACGCACTACTCGATCATCGATGGTGAAGGCAATCTGGTAGCGACCACGCAGACGGTGAACCTGCCCTACGGCAACGCGTTTGCTGTTGCCGGTACCGGCTTTTTACTGAACAACGAAATGGATGATTTCTCGGTCAAGCCCGGTGTGCCCAATGCGTTTGGATTGGTCGGCGACGATGCCAATGCCATCGAGCCGGGCAAACGGCCGCTGTCGTCGATGACGCCCAGCTTCCTGATTGGCCACGGCAAAGTCACGGCAATCGGCACGCCCGGTGGTAGCCGCATCATCACCATGGTGCTGTTGGGACTGCTCGAATTGATGGATGGCTCCAGCGCGCAGGCGGCCACCGACCTGCCGCGCTACCACCACCAGTATTTGCCGGATGTTATTTCGGCCGAAGCGGGCGCGCTGAGTGACGTCGAAATTCAGGGGTTGCAAGCGAAAGGACATAACGTCAGCGTTGAGCCACGCACCTGGGGCAACATGCAGATCGTGGAGTGGGATCAGGGCGACGGCAGCGTACAGGCGGGCAGCGATGGCCGCTGGCGTGGCGTCGGCAAGGGCGCGGTTCAGGAAATTCCTGGCGAAGCTGCGATATTTCGGTGAGGGTGCCGCAGCGATGAGTGTTCGTCTGTACTCGCTACTGGGCAATTCGCAGCGTCTGGACGGCG
>PFJA01000042.1:8228-21156 GCA_002782905.1 Lysobacterales bacterium CG_4_10_14_3_um_filter_64_11 | reverse complement strand
GATAAATCGGGGCGAAATCCGGACGCGTGGCATCGAATAGCTGGGCAAAATCGTCGATCACGAAGTAGCTCTTCTGGAAGCTGTCGATGCGATAGCGGGTACGCATGATCCGGCGCAAATCGAACGCGATACGGTTGGGGCTGCGGCTGTCCAGACAATGGATGCTCTCGCCTTTGGAACTGAGAATACCAGCGCCGTAGATGCGCAGGCCATTGCCGGTACGAATCAGCCCGAACTCCACCGTGTACCAGTACAGGCGGGTGAGGTTGAGCAGTGCTTCGGCGCCGAGGCCGTGTGCCTTGACGCCGCCACGGCCGTATGCCGCCATGTAGTCGGCGAACACTGGATTCATCAGCAGCGGTACATGGCCGAACAGATCGTGGAACAGGTCCGGCTCAGCAATGTAGTCGAGTTGCTCGGGGCGGCGAATCCACCACGTCACCGGGAAGCGACGCTCGGCCAGATGCTCGAAAAAAGTCAACTCGGGTAGCAAACCCTCGACCCCGATCAGTTGCCACCCCGTCGTTTCGGCGAGCACCCGATTGATGTCGGAAAAACGCGGAATCTGCTGCGCTGACATACCCATGGCCTGTTGCGCTGCCATGAACTCGTCACAGGCCCGGCCCTGCAGAACCTCGTGCTGACGATCAAACAACTGCGACCACACCGCGTGATCGGTGTCGCTGTAGTCCGCCCATGGCTGTTCGACCACGGCGGTGGTGTAAATCGGGACGTAGCCACGGTCCGTGGCTTGCCGTTCAACGCGCTGCGGTCGGTTCAACATGGTGGAACCTCGTGTTGGACGGGGCATGAGCATAGTGCCAAGAGCGCGCAATGAGGTTGCAAAAAGGTTGTAAAACGCGATGAAATCACATTTTTATTGCGTTTGACGCAAGATGTAACACAGAATATTGTGATGAACACCAATCCAACCACCCTCGACCGTACCGACCTCGCGATCCTGGCGCAGTTGCAGCGCGACGGCCGCGTTACCAATGCCGAGCTGGCCGAACGGGTGAACCTGTCGCCCAGCGCCTGCCTGCGCCGCATGCAGCGGCTGGAGCACAGTGGGGTGATTGGCGGCTACGGCGCATGGGTCGACCCGGCGCGCGTTGGGCTTGGCCTGCAGGCCTTTGTGCGCGTGCAACTGGCGAGTCACGATGCCGCAGCCATCGCCCGATTCGGGCAGGCGGTGCAATCCTGGGATGAGGTGGTGGCCTGCCACGCGCTGACCGGCGAGATGGACTATCTGCTGCACATCGTGGTCGAGGATCTGGACCACTTCTCGCGGCTGTTGCTTGATCGCCTGCTCGGCGATGCCGGGGTGGCCGATGTCAATACCAGTTTCGTGTTGCGTACCGTCAAGCCCGCACGCGGCCTGCCGCTGCCAAAGAAATAGCGACAATAACGCCTGATGGCCCAACGAACCCCTCGGCTCAACCCCGGGTAGCCCGGGTTGAGGCGAAGCCGAAACCCGGGACGCCGTGTCTGGATGTGAGGTAACCACGAAGCGGTCGAGGGCGTAGTGTGCAAAGCGAACGCTGTCACGCAGCGTGCAAAACCCATCGCAACCGTCAGGCCACCACCAGCCAATACAACAATCCGGCGATCAGCCCGAGCTTGAGCACTTTGTACAAGGTGCGATTGAAATGCTTGAGTGCGCGCGCACCTTGCTTGAGCCACTGCACCGCGCCATACAGGCGGTTGACCACGCCGACCCGATCGCTGGCCAGATTCTGGGTGGCGGTGGCGCGGCCGAGCACGCTACTGACTGCGCGGTTGAGATGGCCCAGCCAACGCGGCCGCAAAGGGCGCTCGACATCGCAAAAGAAAATGATGCGATCGTGCGCGCTGCGATTCTCGGCCCAGTGCACAAAGGTCTCGTCGAACAACACGTCCTCGCCGTCGCGCCACGAATACATCTGGCCATCGACGAAAATTCGGCAGTCATCGTTGCCCGGTGTGACCAGCCCGAGGTGGTATCGCAACGAGCCGGCAAACGGATCGCGGTGCGGATTCAGGTGCGCACCGGCCGGCAGCAGGGTGAACATCGCCGCCTTGACGCCAGGCACCTGCCGCACCAGCGCGACGCTCTGCGGGCACAGCGCCTGCGCCGAGGGCAGCGGCTCGTCGTACCACTTCAGATAAAAACGCTTCCAGCCTTCCTTGAAAAACGAACTGAAGCTGGCGTCATTGTGCTTCAGCGCCGCCTGGATATGGCCGTGATCGGACAGGCGCAACGCCTCATCGCGGATCACCTGCCAGTGCTCCTTGAACACATCGAGCTGCGCAAATGCACGGCGATCCAGATACGGCCGTGCCGGCACCGCCGAGAACAGATACAGCAGCGCGTTGATCGGTGCCAGCAAGGCCGAATGGTTGAACAACTGGCGGTGCAACGGTAGCCGCACCCGGCCGCGCAGGTGCACGTAGAGCACACTGGCGACAAATAGCGCAATGACGATGAACTTCGCTGCGGTCATGGGGTCGTTAACGGACACCGGCAACACGGGATGGCACCCATTGTCGGCGCTCGCAACGATCGGTGAAAGAGCGAGATTGCACAAGCGGGAGCACCATGAACTCGAACCAACCGCGTTGGCGCAGCTTGGGCCGGCGAATGCTGCATGATCGCGACTGGCGCTTTGCTTGCGCCCGCATCGCCCTGCTGAGCGCGCTCGGTTGGCTGTTGTTGCAATCGCTGCTGCCGCGTTCGAGTTTCGCCGGCACCCCCGAGGAGCTCTGGCCGCATACCGATTTCACCCGGTTCGCGGTACCACTGCACGAGTTCGAGCCCGGCGGGCCGCCGAAAGACGGCATCCCGCCGATCGACAAGCCGCGTTTCGCGTCCGCCGACACGGTGGACTGGCTGGCCAGCGATGCGCCGGTAATCGTCGTGCAACTGGCTGATACCGCGCGCGCCTACCCGCTGGAAATCCTGGTCTGGCACGAAATTGTCAACGACACCCTGGCTGGCGTGCCGATCGTGGTGACCTTCTGCCCGCTGTGCAATGCCGCACTGGTATTCGACCGGCGCGTCAACGGCGAAACGCTGGATTTCGGCACCACCGGCTGGTTGCGCATGAGCGATCTGGTGATGTACGACCGGCTCAGCGAAAGCTGGTGGCAACAGTTCACCGGCGCGGCGGTGGTCGGCAAGATGACCGGCGCGCAACTCACCCAAGTGCCGGCGCAGATCATTGGCTTTGGCGATTTTCGCACGAGCTGGGCGAAAGGCGAGGTGCTCACGCGCCGCACCGGCCATCGCCGCCGCTATGGCGAAAACCCGTATGTCGGCTATGACGGCATGCGCCAGAACCCACTGCTACCCGCGCACGACGACCGCCGCCTGCGGCCGATGGAGCGGGTGCTGGCGGCACAAGTTGGCGCGTTCGAACGCGTGTACCCGCTCACCGTGATCGGCAAACACCGCCTGATTCACGACCGCATCGGCGACACCCCGGTGGTGGTGTTCGCGCGGAAGAAAGGCGTGCGCTCGGCGCTCGATGGCGAACGCATCGCCCGCAGCAAACGCCTGCCTGCCGCGACGGTATTTATTGCCCGCAGCGGCGATCAGGAACTGGACTTCACGATCGATGGCGACGGCTTCCGTGACCAGCAGACCGGCAGCCACTGGAACCTGCTCGGCCACGCCGTTACGGGCCCGCTCGCCGGGCAGCGCCTGCAAGCACTGCCCGGCGGCGTGCATTTCGCGTTTGCCTGGCTGGCGTTCAAGCCCGATAGCGAAATCTACGGGAATGCTGACGATTGATACGAATCCCGAAATGGGTGACGCACGCCCACACGAGGCCGTGAGTGATGCCCTGAGCGCGCGTCATCCAGGACGCATGGGGATAGGACCCGCAACAGCATCGGCAGAGCTTTCGCGCGCAAGGGAAACCCGGCTTCAATCAGAGTTTCCGCAAGTCATGGATGGCCTGCACGCAAACTGCTGAGCCGCACGCCAACACACGCACGGCAATCGATCGCGCATCTATCCCACAAACGCAAGCCGTTGAGCCGGCATCACCGCAGCTCAATGAAACCGCCATTCACCCGACACGTCGCGCCACTTCGCAAAATCAGGCCGACGTGAGTGACAGTGTGCGGTGCAGAGTGGATTGTATTGGCGAGATTGTGGGTGTCCCGCGTTTGTCTGTCCCGCGTTCGGCGTCACCCAACCGTCATGGCTGGACGCAAGCCGAGGGATGTCCCCGAGTTCAAGTGGATCAACACCGTGATCGGCAATCTCAAAACCAGTTTGGCCGGTTGCTACCATGCCTTCAACTTTCGCAAGTACGCGGCACGATATCTTGCCGCTTTCTGCTACCGGTTCAATCGCCGCTTCGACCTGCGCACGCTCAACCAGCGCCTTCTGGTTGCCGCCGTCGGTTCGGCACCCCTGCCGCTCCGCTCGATTCGGGTGGCTGACGTTCCTTGCTAATCAGGAAGGTTAATCTGCAACACGCAACAACGCCTCGCCGCCGGTTACGCCGCTGCGCAAGACAAGAGAAGCGTTGTCCAAACCTCGCGATGTGGAAACGGTGCAACCCGCCAAACGGGAGAACTCAGGCGCTCCTCAGCCATGGCGTCGGCGTCCAGCCGACGCGTGGCATGGGCGGACGAAGCAACCGGCACGGCGCCCCCCGGCAACCGCGCCGGTGCGATCAGATGCCGTAGTACATCTGATATTCCAGCGGATGGGTGGCGGCGCGGAAGCGGGTCACTTCCTGCATCTTCAGCGCGATATAGCCGTCGATGAAGTCGTCGTTCATCACCCCGCCGGCCTTGAGGAAATCACGGTCGGCGTCGAGCGCTTCGAGCGCCTGATCCAGCGAATGGCAAACGGTGGGAATGCCGCGTGCTTCTTCCGGCGGCAGGTCGTACAGGTCTTTGTCCATCGCCGCGCCGGGGTCGATCTGGTTCTTGATGCCGTCAAGCCCGGCCATCATCAGTGCGGTGAAGGTGAGGTAGCCCGACTGGATCGGGTCGGGGAAGCGCATTTCGATGCGCCGCGCCTTGGGGTTGGTGACGTACGGGATGCGACAGCTTGCCGAGCGGTTGCGCGCCGAGTAGGCCAGCATCACCGGTGCTTCAAAACCGGGCACCAGGCGCTTGTAGCTGTTGGTGCCGGAGTTGGTGAAGGCATTGATCGCACGCGCATGCTTGAACACGCCGCCGATGTACCACAGCGCCAACTGGCTGAGGCCGCCATACTCGTCACCGGTGAACAGGTTCACCCCGCCCTTGGCCAGGCTCTGGTGCACGTGCATGCCGCTGCCGTTGTCGCCAACCAGCGGCTTGGGCATGAAGGTGGCGGTCTTGCCGTTGCGATAGGCCACGTTCTTGACCACGTACTTCATGGTTTGCAGTTCATCGGCCTTGTGCACCAGCGAGTTGAACTTGGTGCCGATTTCGCACTGGCCGGCGTTGGCGACTTCGTGGTGATGCACTTCCACTTCGATACCGAGGCTGGTCAGCGTTTTGCACATCTCGGCGCGCAAATCGTGCAGGCTGTCGGTGGGCGCCACCGGGAAGTAGCCGCCCTTGAGGCCGGGGCGATAGCCGGAATTGCCGCCTTCGTACTTTTTCTTCGAGTTCCAGTGCGCTTCCTCGGAATCAACCTCGAAAAAGGTATGGCCCATCTCGGTGCTCCAGCGTACCGAGTCGAACACGAAGAACTCGGGCTCGGGCCCGAAAAACGCCTGCTCGGCGATACCGGAAGATTTCAGGTAGGCCTCAGCGCGACGCGCCACCCCGCGCGGATCGCGCGAGTAGGCCTGCATGGTGGCCGGGTCGAGGATGTCGCAGACCATGACCAGGGTGGGGTCGGCGGTGAACGGGTCGAGGAAGGCAGTGGCTGGGTCGGGCATCAGCACCATGTCCGACTCGTTGATGCCCTTCCAGCCGGAGATCGAGCTGCCATCGAACATCTTGCCGTCTTCGAACAACGCCGGCTCGACGATGCTGGCTGGGAACGTGACGTGATGCTGCACCCCGCGCACGTCGGTAAAGCGCAGATCGACGAACTCGACGTTATGGTCCTTGACCCGTTTTTCGATGTTTTCAAGCGACATGGGGATTCCTGATTGGGCAGTGAAGTGGGCACGGCGGCGGTGTTTGCCGACGTATCACTGGTGCTATGCAGCAATAGGCGTGCCAGTGCGGAACTAAGCATAACCCTATGATTTTACGCGGAACACAAAAATCGGTTGCATTCGATGGCACCGTTTTGGTGCGATTTTTTCCGGTGCGCACCATGCTGGTGCAATCCGCGCGTCGCCTGAGCCAACGGCGTGGGGGCGTACGGCTCGCGCAGGACGGCTCCGCCGATGACGCCAAAGCAAGCGCGATCCGGTCTGGGGTAAATGGCTTTCTACCTTTGCGTCTTTTGCGGACCAACACTGTGCATCAACCGATACGACGCGCCAGCGCCCCACGCCGGCCCGCGTCGCGGCGCAGTGCTGCCGCGAGCACCGGCGCGCTACACCACAACTGGACCCGCGCCTTGGCGCGGGAAATGCCGGTGTACAGCAGTTGCCGCGAAAGAATCGGGTTGTCGGTATCCGCCGCCAGCAACACGGCAACCTGTTCGTACTCGGAGCCCTGGCTCTTGTGGATCGTGATCGCAAACGCACCGCGATGTGCGGGCAGGTTGCCCGGGCTGAAGCGCAGCAACCGCGCGCCCGGATCGCTTGGCTCCGTCGGCGCAGCGGCGGCATGCTCGAACCAGACCTGCAACGCGCCGTTTGCGTCGCGCAGACAGATGCCAACATCACCATTGAACAGCCCGCTAGCGCTGTCGTTGTGGCTGATCATCACCGCGCGGCCGGGATACCAGATCGCGTCGGCGTATTCCGGAACCGATTTCCGCAAGCTCTCGTCGATGGCGTCGTTCACTGTATTGGCACCGAAGTCGCCCTCGCGCAAGGCGCACAACACCTGTTGCCGGCGCAACGCGGTGAGCACCTGCAGCGCGGCGGCGGGATCATCGCTGGCGACTGGCGCGAACGCGCCGGCATCGCTCAAGGTGGCACGCAACGTCTGCACCCACGGCGCGAGTTGCTGGCGCAGCTCGACCGCGCTGGCGACCGGCTGCCAGCGTGCTGCGTCTCCGGCTTGATCCAGCGCCCTGAAAAGTGCGGCGCTGTCACCGACGCGTGCCGCCTCGTTGATCGGCAACAAGGCCTGCTGCGCACGGAACGAGTGTTGCAAACGCACCAGCCCGTCGCCGCCGTGCCGGGCGATGGCGCTGGCAATGTCGAGCAACACCGAACCGGTACCGACCGAACTTAGTTGATCGGCGTCGCCGACCAGCACCAGCACCGCGTGCGCGGGCAAGGCATCGAGCAACGCACGCAGCAGCGCGAGGTCGATCATCGATGCCTCATCGAGCACCACGATGTCGGCGCTGAGCGGGTTGTCGGCGTGCCACGCGAAATCATCGCCTCCGCCACGGCTGCCGAGCAGGCGATGCACGGTGCCGGTGTGCGCAGCCAGTGCGGAATCGAGGTGCGGCAACCACACGGCCGGAAGCGGATGGAGCGGGTGCGTGCGCAGGGCGTCGGCCCCGGCGTGCAGTGCCTGGGCCAGACGCTGCGCGGCCTTGCCGGTGGGTGCGCACAGATGGATGACCGGCGCCGCACCACCATGTTGCCCCGCGTGCGCGTGCGCCAGCACCAGCAACATCCGCAGCACGGTGCTGGTTTTGCCGGTGCCGGGGCCACCGCCGAGTACGAACAGGCCGCGCCCGGTCACCTGTTGCACCGCCTCGCGCTGCGCCCGGCTGGCCGCGCTGCGATCACCTTGGAACAGCACGTCGAGATCGTCCACGCCAACGGATGCCGCTGCCTGCCGGCGTTGCCGCCGCGCGCGAATGTGCTCACCAATCGCCACTTCATTGCGATAGTTGCGGCGCAGGTAAAAATAGTCCCGATCGCGCACGAACGGCGCATTGCGGTCGAGCACGCCGTTGGCTTGCACGTTGGCAAGCATCGGCTCGGCGCTCAGCGCAGAAAGTTCATCCGCGTTGAATAAGCGCATGCCGTGGCGCCCCGCGTCCTCGCCGCACAACGGCAACGCGCTATCACCCTGGCCATTGGTAAAGCTCGCCCAGCCAGCCACTTCCGCCAGCAACGGCGAGCCGCCGTGGCAGATCACCCAGCGCGCCACGGTGCGATCGAGCGGACGCCAGCCCGGCGCCGCGAGGTGGTCGGCCGCGTTGCGTCGAAATTGAAAACCCGATGGATTGTCGCTCATGCCAGTTCCACATCGGCAGCGCTACCGGCCAATACCGCGTTGACCGCATCGAGCAGCGCATCGCCGAAGCGGTGCCGCCAGATGCCGGCGCCATCGGCCAGGCCGGCGGCGCGCACGAACAGATAAAAACACTCGCCCAGATGCTGGCTGCGCCGGTACGCTGCACCCAGACGTTGGCGCAAATACCGATCCAGGGCGACGGTGTACAGCAGCGCCTGAAAGCGGTAATGCGCGGCGTCCATCGCCGCGTGCAGCGCCGCGCCCTGATAAGCGGCCAGATCCGCACCGAGCCAATTGCCTTTGTAATCGAGCAGGTAAAAACGCTGCTGATGCTGGAAGATCAGGTCGATCTTGCCGTTCATCAGGCCGATCAGGGTACGCGCATCGGCCGGAACCAAGCCGGGCTCGTCGTGCGCCGCGCAGGCCTGCGCGAGCGCGCGCATGGAAACTCCCGGCAACGGGAAGTAAAACGCCATCTCCGCGCGCATGGCATGTGCCGCAAGCGCATCAAGGCATAGATGCGGCGCGTGTTCGGCACCGAGCGGCGCCGCCAGCGCCGCTTGCAAGCGGCGCGCCAGGTGATCGATCAGCATTGCCGCCGGAAGCTCAGCGAAAGGCACCGCGTGAAAGTCGAGCCAGTGCCGCAGCAACGGCTTTTGCGCGCTCAGCGGCTGGCCGATCGCCCGGTGCTCGAAAATGCTGTGGATGGCATTGCCGATCGCCTTGCCGCGGATCGACGCCAGCCCGTTCAATTCCGGGTGTGGTGGCAGCGGTTGCTCCGGCGCAGGCGCCAGCAACGACAACGGCGCCGCGGCAGCCGCATCGGCTTCATCTGCGGCCGCACCCGGAGCCTCCAGCGCATCGGCACGCTGGCGGCCGCCGTGGCTCAAGGTGGTGAAGCTGTGTTTCGCCGCCATGGGCAACAATGATGCCGGTGGCAGCGCGCGCGCCGGTTGCCGCGCAAGCGCGCCGTCGTCGGATTTACTCAGCACGTGCAAGGACAGCGGCTGCCAGCCGTCGCACCATGCAATCGTATCGCTGACATTGTTTCGTTCCGCTGAGTCCAGCGCCGGTTGCATGCGCGCCAACATCACATCGAGCGCACTGCGCGCGGTGCCGGTAGCCGAACTCTGCCCATTGGCGCGGGCCGAGCGCGCCGGTGACAACGCAAACAGATGGCAGCCATGGATGGCGCGAGTAAGGGCCACGTACAGCAGGCGAAAACGCTCATCGAACAACTCCTGGCGATGTTGTGCCTTGCCCGCATCCGAACTGTCGATCCGGCGCGGGCCGCCCGCGAGGTCGCTGAGCAGATACAGGCCGGATTCGCGAAGTTCACCGTGCGCCCACATCAGCGGCAAGAATACGATGGAGAACTCCAGGCCCTTGCTGGCGTGCAGGGTCATCAGGCGCACCCGTTTTTGATCCGACTCGATCCGCAACTGCTGCGCATCGGCGGCATCTTCATCGCCGTCGCCACCTGCACGCTGCTCCCCCAGCCACGCCAGCAGCGCCTCGCTGCCGCGGGTCAGTTCGGATTGCGCTTGCAGCAGTTCCGCCAGATGACGCAAATCCGTCAGTACCCGTTCGCCGCGCGCGGTTTGCAAAAAACGGGTCGCCACTAGTGCAATCAGTTCCGCGATCACGACATGCACACCCTGCCGCTGCCACAGCGCCAGCCAGTCATGGAACTGCCGCGCAATCACTTGCCACGACGCCGAGTCGTCGCCCCACTGCCGCAGCTCGGCCAGGCCGCTACCCCACAAGCGGGTGGCCGCAGCGGCGCGCAGCGCCGAAGTGTCGTGGCAATGGACAATGCCGTACAGCACCACGTGCAAGTCGCGCGCGGTGTCGCCAGCGAACACACTGCTGCGATTGCTGGCAATGCACGGCACGGCACGTTCTTGCAGCAACGCGCGCAGGGCTTCCACCTGGCCATTACTGGGTAACAGCACGGCAATGTCTGAGGGTTGCAACGGCCGATTGCCAATGCGGTGAGTGCCCGATTGCAGCATCTGCGCAATCTGGTTCGCGCACACCCGCAGCGCCAGCGTGTTGCGTTGCGCGCTGCCTTCCGGGGCCGCGGCCAGATAATGCACACACAGCGGGCGTGCAACCGGCTCGCCGTTGAGGCAATACGGCGTGGTGTCCTGGCGGCCACTTGCCTGCACCGGCCGATAACGGATTTTCAGTGTGTCGGGCGATGCGTCGTCGTCGCCCAAGGTGGCGCCGGCGATCGCGTAAAACGCATTGCAGGCGGCAACCAGACGGGTCGAGGAGCGATGGTTTACATCCAGACTCATGCGCGAACCGGGTGGCACCGTGCGCGCCGCGCGCAGATAGGCATGGATGTCGCCACCGCGAAACCGGTAAATCGCCTGCTTGGGATCGCCGATCATCACCAACCGGCCGCGCTCTGCACCATCCGCGGCACGATAGATCTGTTCCAGGATGCCGTACTGGATGCCGTCGGTATCCTGAAACTCGTCGACCAGCGCCACCGGCCAGGTGCGATACAGCGCATCGGCCAGCCCCGGTCCGCTGCGCGATTGCCGATCGCGTTGCAGGGCGTCATGCACACTCAGCAGCAGATCATCGAAGGTGTGTTGATTGCGATTTTGCAGGCGCTTGCGCGCTTCGGTTCTCGCCCAGTGCGCCGCGGCTTGCCAGAAGGCCTGTGCGGGGCGGTGGCGTAGTGGCTCCAGGATCGCGACACAGCGCTGCGAAAACGCAACAGCAGCCGCAATGTCCGGATCGGATTTTCCCTTGGCACAAACGCCGTTGAGTTTGGCCGCATTTTTCAGTGCGTTGTCGAGGTTGCGGCTCGGCAAGGGTTGGGTCGGATCAGCGATGACATCCGCCAGTGCCGTCCAGTGTTTGCGCAGCGCACAGCTTTTGGTGAACAGCGCATCGCGTGCGACCAGCGCGCGCAAACGCTGCGCCCAGACTTTCGGCAAGGCCAGCTCGATTTGTGCCATATCGAGGCACGGCACGATCGCGTCGGGCATCAGGCACAAACGCAAATGGCGGGTGAGCGTGTAGCGCGTGATCTCGGGCTGATAGCGTTGTTGCAGTTGCACCAACACGCTATCAGCATCGCCCTGTTGCAGGTGCCGCAGCAAATCGGCGGCCAATTCGGCCACCAGCGTGTCGCTGGCGATCAGATCGCCACTTTGAAACGCGCTGCCACACGCGAACGGATGATCGGCAACGATATTGCGACACAGCCCGTGCAAGGTGCCGATCGGCGCCACATCCAGCTCGGCGATGGCAAGCCGGATGCGCGCCAGATCCTGCGCGCGCGGCGCGGCGCTGACACGCCAGCGCGCATGCAGCCAGTGTGCATCCAGTGCCGCTGTGTCCGCGTCGCCCGTCGCATCGCTCTGGGCTTGACGCTCCGCCCACAGCAATCGAGCGCGCAGGCGTTCACGCAGTTCCTGAGCCGCGGCGTTGGTGAACGTGGTCACCACGATCTGGCGCGGCGACAGCGCAAACTCCAGTATCAGGCGCAGATACAGCACCGAGACCGTCCAGGTCTTGCCGGTACCGGCGCTCGCCTCGATCAAGCTGCGGCCGCCCGCGCCCAGCGGCAGGTTGCGCCAGTCAATGGTGGCGATCGGCGTGCTCATGCGGATACCTCGCGCGGATCGGGCAAGCTGATGCAGCGATCGAGTTCGCCGGCAAATTGCAGCAATAGATCCAGTTCCGGCTCGCCAGCCGTGAAACGACGCTCGCCGGCAAACAGCCGGTTGTAGCCCGGGCTGTACTCGCGCTCGCCGGTGCCGCGCCAGGGGTCGAACCAGGCGGTGGCGATGGCAGCCGCTTCGCGCACCTGTGCCGCCCGCAATTCCGGAGTGGGCGCGTCCGCGAGCCATTGCGCAGCCTTCCAGCTCGTTTTCGGGAAGTACCACAGCACGCGATATTGCGCCTCGTGCCACCAGCGCAGCAGGCGCGCGACACGGGCTTGCAGCTCAGCGAGCATCACAGCGCGCCGGTTTTCATCGGCAACCAACAGCGCATCGTCCCAGCGCTGGATGCCGCGTTGCCACGGCGGATCCACGTCCTTGACCAGCAGCAGCACGCGTAGCGCCGGCAACGGCAAATCGCCGCGCGCCGTGGCCAGGCGCAGCAGCGCCCATTCGAGAAAGACCGGCACCCGCTCGCGAAAATCCAGATCGGCCTCGCACCTGAGGCCCTTGTCCGATGGCGGGTAAGCGCGCAGCAACTGCATGCCGCCGGTGTTTTGATCGCCAAGCGCGAACACCGGCTCGACACGGCCGACTACGCGGTAGTGCTGCGGTGGATCGTGCGTGATGAGCACATCAATGTCCTGATGCGAGGCGGTTGGCGCGCTGTCGCCGGCAAAGCCCGGAGCCTGACGCAGCGCATGCAGCAGCGCGTTTACCGCATCGCGTTCGCGAGCCCAGGCTTGCTCGCCAGCGCGGCCGGGCGGCAACAGGCCGGTCAGGCGCAACCAGGCCGGCGCGCGCTCGGGTTGCCAGTCGCCCTGCGGCCATTGCGCCAGTGCCTCATCGAAAAACAGGCGGCGGGTGACGTTGTCGATCCGCTCAACCGACTCACTGAGCGGTTCCTCCTCGCGCAGTCCCGAATCGGCCAGGGCATCCAGCCGCAACGAAAGCTTCCGCGCCAACACAAAGCGCGCCGGGTC
>PFJA01000042.1:0-8182 GCA_002782905.1 Lysobacterales bacterium CG_4_10_14_3_um_filter_64_11 | reverse complement strand
AGCACAGGGGCACTTTCGCGCGCATCGACAAACGGCGTCAGCGCGGCGCCTTGGCCGGCACCGTGCATCTGTGCAAAGGCCGAGCAGTAGGAAAACAGGCGCGCGTCAGTGCCATCGAAATAGCGTGCGTCGAACGGTTGCAGCGGGTGATGTACCTGCCACGGGCGCGTCGAATCATCGCGCGCAAGCGTGGCATGGCGATCGAGTTCGGCGATCAGCTCGGCCAGCGGTGCGGCCGGGTTCAGCGTCGTGCCGTCCTTGACGTCTTCGCCGAGATAGCTCAGGTGCAGGCGTTCGCGCGCCGACATCAGGGTTTCGAGAAAAAGGTAGCGATCATCGCTGCGCACGTCGCGGTCGCCGACGCGGCGCAGCCGCGCCATCAGGTCCAGGCCGCCATCGCTGGTTGCGCGCGGAAACTCGCCGTCGTTCAGGCCGAGCACCGCAATCAGCTTGAACGGGATTGCACGCTGCGGAACCATGCCGCAAAACGTGATGCCACCGAGCAGGAAACGTTGCTGTTCCGGCACCGCTTGCAGGCGCTCGGCAAGCAGCGCGCGCACCACGCTGAAATGCAGTTCGGGGTCTTCGTCAACGATCTGCGGTTCACCGATCAGACCATGCACGGTAGCCGTCAGCACCTGCCATGCATCGCGTGCGGCGCTGTCGCTGGTATCGATGCGCAACATGGCGTGCATCCGCACATCCAGTTCGTGCGCCCACTGCGTGGCACGGCGGGTCGCGTTGCCCAGATCGCACCAGGCCTGAATCTCTTGCAGCACCCGATCCAGGGCGCCCAACGCTTCGGCAGACGGGCCATGCACGCCGTTCAATGGCGCCAGCTCGCAGCCGTCGGCCAGTTGCACACGGCCATCACGATCCGCGTGCGAAGCGTCGGCCATCACATAGCCGGCGATCAGGCGGTCCATCGCCCAGGCAAAGGTGTGCTCGGTGATCGCCGGCACGTCAAAGCGCGCCCGCGAGGCACCATCCAGGCCCCAGGCGACGCGACTGCGAGCCAACCATTCGTGCAGCCGGTCGCGATCATCGGCATCAATCGCGAAGCGCTGCCCGACCTCCGCGATCGCCAACAAATCCATCACCTCCGGGGTGCTGATCCGCGCCGAGGGCAATTCGAGCAGACGCAGAAACGTCGTGAACAGTGGATGGTTGCGCGCCACCGCGACATCGGCAAGGTGATAGGGCAGCAGCGCGCGACTGTCGCCGGGCGGGCCGAACACGGCCGCGATCAACGGCAGGTAGGCGGCAATATCGGGTGCCATCACCACCATTTCCGCCGCCGCAATCGGCGCGCAATCCGGGCGCGGCGTCATCGCATCGAGCAGCGCGTCGCGCAGCACTTCCAGTTCGCGCAACCGGGTGTGGCAGGCATGGATGCGCAGCGAGGCATCGGCCAATTCCTGCGCCGCGACGGTGGCATCGCTGAGGTTCACCGCCAGCAACCCCGGCTGCAACTGGCGGATGCTGTGCTGCACCCGGTGCAAGCGATTGCCGGGCCGGGCCGGTTCATCGCCACGATGCCGAACGTCCTCGCGCACTTCGCCATCGGCCAGCGCGCAGAAAAAGTGTTGCCCCATGCGGCCCCAGCGCGCGAGCAGCGGATGCCCCTGTTCAACCCAGTAATCACGCTCGCCAGCAGCTTCGATACGGTGCGCTTCGTCGGCCTGATACTGGCGCAGTTGCGTGCGCGAATTGCTGATACCACCCCAGTATTCGCGGCATGGGTCGGGCGCATAAAGCGCCACCAGGCCGCGCCGCGCATAGCTGCGCAGCAATGCCAACTCGGCTGGCGGCAGATGGCTGATGCCGAACAGGTGGACGGCCGGCAGCGAACTCGACGCATTGCCCAACACGTGGCTCAGCTCGGTTACCGCGACGCCACGGTGCGGCCCCAAAACCGCGGCAAGCCGTCGCCATAGCGGTGCCAGCAGTTGCCGCTCGGTTGCCTGCAACGTCGCATCGCCGGTCACCGGCACAGCGGCCGCATCCTGGCCCTGCTCCCACGCGCGCAACCAGTCCGGCCGATACACCAGATACTGCGTATACAGACGGGCGAGACGGTCGGCGAGTTGAAAGCGACGACGCGCCAGATTGGCATTCGTGCCGACATCGACAGCGGATTGCTCGCCCAGATAGGCAACCAGGCGCGGGTCGGAAAGCCCCGGCACCTGCGCGATAGTGCCCAGCGCCGCATGCACTGCCCAACGCAAGTGCTGGCGCTGGTAGCGCGGCAGTGACACGGCCTTGTGGCGCAGGTGGGTTTGCGCCAATCGGTCGATCCAGGTGCTCGACAACACGATATCGAGATTGGCACTGATGCCGGTAGCACCCGCCCGCTGCGCGAGCTCGTCATTGAGCCACTGCCGCATGCCCGCATGCGCGGCGATCACGGTTTGCGGCGACAGGATGTTGTCGGGCCAGGTGACATCGAGCAGGGTTTGCAACGGATCGAGCAATGCTTCCAGGCGGCTGGCCCGAAACAGGAGCAAGCCACGTGACGGGTCGTCGGGCGATGGCGAATCGCGCACGATCGGTCAACCGATTCCGGCACCGACCAGACGGCCAATGGTGAACGTCAGGGCGCCGGCGCCGCCGCCAATGGCAAGCATGCGCAGACCACCCCATGCCGCGTTGCGGCCAGTGAACAGGCTCATCGCGGCACCGGTGGCAAACAAGCCGGCGGCTGCCAGCAGCGAGCCGGCCAGCGCCGCACCGGGCAGCACCGTGCCGAAAAAAAACGGCAGCAGTGGAATCAGCGCGCCGAGGGTGAACGCCACAAACGAGAAGCCGGCAGCGCCGATCGGCGAGCCCAGATCATCCGGGTTCAGGCCCAACTCCTCGCGGCTCAGCACATCCAGCGCCACCGCCGGATCGCTGACCATGCGCGTGGCCAACGCGCGCGCTTCTTCGAGCGACAGCCCACGCGCCGCATAGATCAATGCCAGCTCTTCGGCCTCCGCTTCCGGATATTCGGCCAATTCTTCGCGTTCGAGCGCGATCTGGTGTTCGAACAACTCGCGCTGTGAGCGCACCGAGACGTATTCGCCCGACGCCATCGACAACGCGCCGGCCAGCAAGCCGGCGACGCCGGTGGTCAACACGATGCCGGTATCGGCACTGGCACCGACCATGCCCAGCACCAGGCTGGCGTTTGAGACCAGGCCATCGTTGATGCCGAAAATGGCGGCTCGCAGATTGCCACCGCCGACGGCGCGGTGGCCACGACCGACGTCGGCCAGCGATTGCGGCACGGCATGGCCGCTGGCGGTGGGCATGGAATAAATCGACAGGCCGCGCACTTTCAAGGCGGCAAGCAGCGGCTTGATCCGGTTGCCGCCGAACACTGCCGCTAGCCGCGCCGCCAACCGTGCCCGCCAACCCGGACGAAACACCGGCAGCGCATGGCCATCGGCGCTCAGCAAGCCTTCCCAATGCAGTGCCTGCTGTTCGGCGGCCGCGGCAAGCTCGGCAAACAGCTTTGCCACCCCGGATTTGCGCTCGCTTTGTGCCAACCGCCGATACAACCATGCCGACTGACGCTCCTCGTACCAACTGTCGATTGCACTCATTGCGGCACCTCGCCCACGCGGTACACGATCACATCGGCCGCCACGTGTTGGTCATCACGCATGCCACCAATCAGATAGAACTTGCCGTCAACCATTGGCATGCCACGATGATCCATGCTGGGCAGCGGCAGCGGCGGCAGTTCATACCAACGATCGCGATCAGGGCGATAGCCTTGCACGCGTGGCGAAGGCAGGCTGGGCTGGCCGTCGTAGCCCATGCCGTCGTAGTTGTAGGGGTTTTCGCTGCCGCCAGCGAACAGCGCCAGCGCGTGCTCGGCGTCGCCAGCGGCTCCCATGCGATAGCGCGGCGCGCCCGGATGCGAGGCGATCCGTCGCCAGGCAATGCGCAACGGATCACCGGCATTGATATCGCCGCGCCAACAGGCATCGCTGGCAGCGAAGTCGCGTTTGCGATCACGCACCGTCAGCACCACCCCGTCACAAACCAGCAATGTGCGTCCAAGCAGGGCGGCAGCGTGGCCGAACACCGGTTCGCCGGGGAACGCGGTAGCCTGCGCCCAACGATCATCGCGGCTGTCGTAGACCTGCACCAGTGCGACGTTGCGATCCATGTGCCAACCACTGATCAGATAGATATAGCGATCTTCAAGCACCACCGCCGCACTGTCATCGACTGGCACTGGCATGGCCAGCGCCGTGCTCCAGGTTTCCGTGCTCGGCGCAAAACGCAGCACCTCGGGTGTCGATACTTCATGGCCGTCTGCGGCCACGGTGTAACCGCCGAACAGGTAAATAGTGCCGCCGGCAACTGCCGCGATGCTGGCCAGACGGCCTTGCGGCACCGGCACTGGTGGCAGTTCAACCCAGTGGTTGCTGCCTTCGTGCCAGCCATACGCGGCGCGGGTGATGTCGTGCCATTGCTTGCCGGTGCCAAGGCCGAGGAAGGAGTACAGCCGAGTTTCACCGTGGTAGCGCAGGCCGGCCGCGGCGTTGTTGGATACTGCCGCTGGCAGTGGCGGTACGCCATCCAAGCCGCCAGCGAGGGCCGGCGAGGCCGCCGCCAACAGCAGCAAGGCGAACAGTGCAAACAGATGCGTGGGCCAGATAGTCATGCGCGCTATTGTGGCAGGATAGCGGCGTTCGACAAGGCCGGCGATAATGCCGATCTGGCGGTATGCTGCCGTGTTGCTGGCGGCCACGCCTACCCCCCGCTTGCAGGCACTGATTGATGGCCAGGAAAATTGTTGCAAAAAAATCCGCGATTCACGGCGACGGCGTGTTTGCCACCGACGCCATCGCCGCCGGTGAGCGTGTGGTGCGCTACAAGGGCAAGCTGCGCAGCCATGACGAGGTCGATGCGCTGTACGGTGAGCAGCCCGAGGATGGCCATACCTTCTTATTCACGTTGAACGAGGACTACGTCATCGACGCCAATGTCGACGGTAATGTCGCGCGTTTCATCAACCACAGCTGCACGCCCAATTGCGAGGCGGTGGTGCACCAGAACAAAAATGGCAAACGCCACAAGGACAAGATTCAGATCGAGGCCATCCGCGCTATCGCGCCGGGCGAAGAGCTGACCTACAACTACGGCATCGTGCTGCACGAGCCGCATACCGCCAGGCTGAAAAAGCTGTGGGCCTGTCGCTGTGGTTCACCACAATGCACGGGCACCTTGTTGCAGCCAAAGCGCAGCAAGAAAGCCGACACACCCGGTTGATTCCGCTTTTTTTGCGTGTCTTGCCGATGACCGGACTCGACAGAGCGAAGCCAAATGGTCCGCGAAGGACGCCAAGTTCGCAAAGGGCAGCACGTATCTTGAGTTGCCTTCTTTGCGCCCTTCACGTTTTTTGCGGACTATCCGCTCTTGCTATTGTTGGGACGAGAGACTTCGCGCTTGACGGGTTTCATGGCTGACTATGCCTGCCGCTCAATCGCGAATACCCAGCCGCTTGCGCTCCAGCCGCCGCAAAAACTCATCCATGATGCGACGATACAAGTCCTCGCCGAGATAGCCATCCTCAACGCCGGAATCAATCGACGGGTTGTCGTTGACCTCGATGACCACGACGCGATCCTTGCTTGCCTTGATGTCCACGCCATACAGGCCATCACCGATGGCATGGGTGGCGCGCAACGCCAGCTTGACCACGTCCGATGGCGCATCGCGCACCGGCAGTGTCTTGAACTTGCCCACCCGGTCGCCACCCTTGGCCGCGGCGTGGTTGTAGATCTGCCAATGACCACGCGACATGAAGTATTGACAGGCATACAACGGCTGGCCGGCGAGCACGCCGATTCGCCAGTCGAACTCGGTGTACATGTATTCCTGCGCCAGCAGCAACGCGGTGTGCTGGAACAATTGCTCGGCGGCGGTTTTGAGCTGTTCGAGCGTTTCCACCTTGCTGATGCCGCGCGAAAAGCTGCCATCGGGAATCTTCAACACGATCGGAAAACCGATCAGGTCGGGCAGCGCAGCAAGCTGCTTGTGGTCGTCGCGGAATACGATCTCGGTGCGCGGGATAGACAGATTGCGCGACTTGAGCAGGTCGTGCAGATAAATCTTGTTGGTACAACGCAGAATCGACACCGGATCGTCGATCACCACCATCCCTTCACGCTCGGCGCGGTGCGAAAAGCGGTAGGTGTGATTATCCAGCGCCGTAGTCTCGCGGATGAACAGGCCATCGTATTCCGCCAATCGGGCAAAATCGTTCTTGCCGATCGGGTCGAGATCAATACCCAGCTCCTTGCCCGCTTCGATGAACAGTTTCAGCGCTTTCTTGTCCGATGGCGGCATCGGGTCGTTGGCGTCGTGCAGCATCGCCATGTCGTAGCGATAGCTGCGCCGCGCGCGCGGTTTGCGCCAAAGCTTTCGGCTGAAGCCGGCCAGCGCCTCGGCGAACGCATCTTCCTGGCCATCGGAAAGGGTGTGCAGGCCGGATGGCTTGATCGACGCAATCCGCCACACGCGCTCGCGCTCGAACTCGATGCGCAGGATCGGGCACGGAAACGCTTCGAATACCTGCCGCGCCAGATCGCCCAGAGCGGTGTAGTTGGTCTGGCCGAAATACAGCAACAGGCCGAAATCGGTGGCGTCGCGTGAGCCGTCAGGCAAGAATTTGGTCAGCTTTTGATTGAGATCCTCGATGTCCACGCCATACAGCGAGCGGCGGCGCAGGTCATTGATGGTGCGCACCGACGGGATAACCTTGTGTCCGCGCGCCTCGGCCAGCAGCGAAACGTAATAGCCAAGGCCCAGGTATTTGTAGCTGCGACACAGGTTGATGACCTGGGTGCGCTCGCGCTCGGATTCCTGAACGCGCAACGGTTCCTTCAGGTAATCCACCGCGGAGACCACATTGTCGGAGGGGTAGTACGAACCCCAATCCGAGGTTTTTTCGACGACGATCAGTAGGCGGCTCATGGTGGCGCATAGTGTGCCAGTTTTGCGGCCTGCTGGCCCGAGGGTAATCTCGTAGCCACGCGGTGGTTTATCGCGATTCAGCGGGGCAGATAAACCACTGCGCCCTCGCGCAACACGAATTGCCCCGGCCCCAGTTCGCTGATGACTTCGTGCCGTTGTTCGTGGATCTGCACGATCACACCGGGGTGGCATTGCCGGTACACAACCACACGTGCCGCGTCGACATCGCCGAGCGAAGCCAACAACTGCGCGCGCGCCGCGTGCAGTTCGGCCAACCGCGCCTCGCTGCTGGCGCGGGTCGCCTGAAGCTTGCTGCTGACCTCGGCCACGTCTGCCGGCGGTCGCGCACTGAGCCGCTGCTCCAGTTGCCGCAGCGATGACAACTCGGTTTCGCGTTCAGCCAACTCCGCATTCAATTCGTCCAGCGTTTCCCGCGCCTCGCTGGACATGCCCACTGCCACCTCGGTGCGGGCATAGCTGCTGGCGCCGAGGGTGACCACCTCGATGCGATGATTGGCGTGGGCCACACCACCCATCAGGCTGCCGCGCGCAGCGTTTTTGCCGCCCACGCTGATCGAGCCGTTGGCCGACAGCGTGCCGTTGATGACCGAGTTGCGTACCCGAATATCACCGTTGGCGAACACCCGGGCACTCTCGATAAAACCGACCTGCACATCGTGTGGCGAGAACACCTCGCTGGTGTGGCCGCGGATGCCTTCCTTGACTACCACACCGCCACCGGCGCGCACGATGGCGTCCTCGACGTTGTGCTCCACGATCACGTCTTTTTTGCTTCTGACCTGATAACCGGCAAGCACATGGCCTTTGACATGCACCGGGATGCGGCTGTCGACATTGCCGGTCTGTGCGCCAACATCGCCGGCGATCACCAGCAACTCGGCAACCGACAGATGACAGCCATCAACCAGCAACGCACCATCGTGATCGGCCGCCAACTTGCCATGTGCATCGCGCTGCACGCCATCCAGCGCCAGCGCGATCGCTTGCACCGGAGCCGCCGCAATGCGCTCGCCCCGCACGGTATAGCCGTCCTCGCCAGGTTCGGCGTCGCGCAGATGGCCGATTGCGTCGCCGCTGCGCACATTCCATGGGTAGTCACGCTCGCGAAAATCGATACGGCCATGCGCCAAAGCCTGGCCAACCATTGCGCCGCGATGCAGCACCGAAAACTGGGCGTCCTTGCCGA
>PFJA01000135.1:1585-21176 GCA_002782905.1 Lysobacterales bacterium CG_4_10_14_3_um_filter_64_11 | reverse complement strand
CGCATTCCGAAACCCTGCCGAGTCCATGCAAGATACCTATCAACCCCAGGCCATCGAGGCCGCCGCCCAGGCATTCTGGTCGTCGCAGCGCGCATTCGCGGTCAAGGAAGACCCTTCGCGCGAAAAGTTCTACTGTCTTTCGATGCTGCCGTACCCTTCCGGTGCGCTGCACATGGGGCATGTGCGCAACTACACCATCGGCGATGTGATCAGCCGCTTTCAGCGCATGCAGGGCAAGAACGTGTTGCAGCCGATGGGTTGGGATGCGTTTGGTCTGCCGGCGGAGAATGCAGCGATCAAGCACCGCACCGCGCCGGCGAAGTGGACTTACGCCAACATCGAGCACATGCGCGAGCAATTGCAGTCGCTCGGCTATGCCATTGACTGGTCACGCGAATTCGCGACTTGCCGGCCATCGTACTACCAACACGAGCAGCGCATGTTTGTGCGTCTGTTCAACAAGGGGTTGGTTTATCGCAAGCAGTCGCAGGTCAACTGGGATCCGATCGATCAGACCGTGCTCGCCAATGAGCAGGTGATCGAGGGCCGTGGCTGGCGCTCGGGCGCGTTGGTGGAAAAGCGCGAGATTCCGCAGTGGTTCCTGAAGATCACCGACTACGCGCAGGAATTGCTTGATGGCCTGGATCAGCTCGACGACTGGCCGGAATCGGTCAAGACCATGCAGCGCAACTGGATCGGTCGTTCCGAGGGAATGGAAATTGCGTTCGCGGTCGAGGGCGGTGGCGAGCCGCTGCGGGTATTCACCACCCGCCCGGATACGTTGATGGGCGTAAGTTACATGGCGGTGGCCGCCGAACACCCGTTGGCGCAACGCGCTGCGGCGCAAAATCCCGAGGTGGCAGCGTTTGTCGCCGAGTGTCAGCGTGGTGGCGTGTCGGCGCTGGAACTGGAAACCCAGGACAAGAAGGGCGTCGCCACCGACCTGTACGCGCTGCATCCGATCAGCGGCGAACGGGTGCCGATCTGGGTCGCCAATTTTGTGCTGATGAGTTACGGCACCGGTGCGGTGATGGCGGTGCCGGGGCATGATCAGCGCGATTTCGAGTTCGCGCAAAAATACGCGCTGCCGATCAAGCAGGTGATTGCGATCGATGCTGGTTATGATGCGTCGCTGTGGCAAGACTGGTACGCCGACAAAGATCACCCGCAGATGCGCGTGCTGCACTCCGGCGCGCTCGACGGTCTGGATTATCGCGCCGCGTTCGACAAGGTCGCCGAACTGCTCGGTGAGCGCGGCGAGCGCCGCGTCAACTTCCGTTTGCGCGATTGGGGTGTCAGTCGCCAGCGCTACTGGGGTTGCCCGATTCCGATGATTCGCTGCCCGGTCTGCGGCGATGTGCCGGTGCCCGAGGAGCAGTTGCCGGTGGTGTTGCCAGAGGACGTGGCGTTCATGGGTACTGGCTCGCCGATCAAGGCTGATCCGGAATGGCGCAAGACCACCTGCCCGACCTGTGGTGGCGCAGCCGAGCGCGAAACTGACACCTTCGACACGTTCATGGAATCGAGTTGGTACTACGCGCGCTACACCAGCCCGGGCGCTGCCGACATCATCGATGAACGGGCCAATTACTGGCTGCCGGTGGACCAGTACATCGGCGGCATCGAACACGCGATTCTGCATCTGCTGTATTTCCGTTTCTTCCACAAGCTGTTGCGCGATACCGGATTCGTGCATAGCGACGAGCCGGTGAAACGGCTGCTGTGCCAGGGCATGGTGGTTGCCGACACCTTTTACCGGCAGGGCGATGACGGCAGCCGCGAGTGGTTCAATCCGGCCGACATCGACATCGCTCGTGACGAGCGTGGTCGCGCCGTCGGCGCGATCCTGCGTGCCGATGGGCAGCCAGTGGCAATCGGCGGCAGCGAAAAGATGGCGAAGTCGAAGAACAACGGCGTCGATCCGCAAAGCATGGTTGCCAAGTTCGGCGCCGATACCGTGCGCCTGTTCTCGATGTTCGCGGCGCCGCCCGAACAAAGCCTGGAATGGAACGAGGCCGGTGTCGAAGGCATGGCGCGTTTTCTGCGCCGGTTGTGGGCCTTGGTACATCGGCACGTGGCGGCCGGCGTGGTGGCGCCGCTCGATTCAGCGACGCTCAACGCCGCACAAAAGGCGATGCGCCGGCAGGTGCACCAGACCATCGCCAAGGTCAGCGATGACATCGCCCGGCGCTACACCTTCAATACCGCGATCGCGGCAATCATGGAGCTGATGAATGCGTTGGCGCGCTTTGACGACAGCAGTGAGCAAGGCAGGGCGGTGGCGCAGGAAGCGTGGCAAGCGATAATCCGCATGCTCAACCCGATCACCCCGCACATGGCGCATGCCTTGCACCAGGCGCTGGGCCACGCTGAAACGCTAATCGATGATCTGCCCTGGCCAGCGCATGATCCGGCCGCACTGCAGCGCGACTCGGTCACCCTGGCGGTGCAGGTCAACGGCAAGCTGCGCGGCCAGATCGCCGTTGCTGTGGACGCCCCGCGTGAGCAGATCGAGCGGCAGGCGATGGCCGAGGAATCGGTTGCGCGCTATCTGGAAAACGTCAGCGTGCGCAAGGTGATCGTGGTACCGGGCAAAATCGTCAACATTGTCGTAGGCTAGCGCAATGACAAGCCACCGCACTCCCGTCACCCAACATCCCCTCGCGCCGATCGCACGAACGTTTGCCAAGCTGGCTGTGGTATTGCTGCTGGTCGGCCTGAGCGCCTGTGGCTTCGCACCTCGACGCGAGTTTGTGGTGCCTGCCGACCTTGGCGCGGTGCGCGTCGTGGGCAGTGACTCGTTCAGCCGTTTGGCCGAGCGCCTGGCTGTCAACCTCAGCCGTGCCGGTGCCATGCCGGCGGCCGATGGTGCGCCGGCTACCATCATCCGTATCGCTGCGGAGCGTTGGCATCAGGGCCCGCTGACCGTGGATGCGGCAGCACGGGTGCAGGAGTTCATCATCACCTACTCGGTCGATTTTGATGTGATTGCGGCCGATGGCAGCGTGCGGGTGCCGCGACAGACGGTGGAACTGGGCCGCGATTTCACCTTCGATACCGCGCAGGCTTTGGGTACCCCCGGCGAAGAGGAAGTGGTGCGCGATGAACTGGCACGGGCGATGCCGGCAGCGCTGATGCGGCGCTTGAGCCTGCGCCTGGATGCGGACCGCTAGCCGATGGCGCTGACCCCCGAGCAATTGGTGGCAGAGCTGCAAGCAAAACCGCTGCACGCGATTTATCTGGTTGCCGGCGCCGAAACGCTGCGCGTGCAGGAAGCCGCCGATGCCATTCGTGCCCGCGCCCGCGCCGACGGCTTTGCCGAACGCGTGGTCTACGACGTTGATGATCGGTTTGACTGGAACACGTTGCGTTACGAGCTCAGCGCACCGAGCCTGTTCGCGCCACGGCGTCTGTTCGACCTGCGTCTGGCCACCGGCAAACCGGGACGCGATGGCGCGCAGGCGCTGGAACGCCTGTGTGATGACCTTGCCGCCGACACCCTGGTGCTGATCTGCGCCGGCGACTGGAGCAACAAGCATGGCGGCCGCTGGAGCGAGTGCATTGCGAAGGCCGGTGCGGTGGTGCTGTGTCCGCAACTGCGTGCCAGCGAATTGCCGGCATGGCTTGGGCGGCGGCTGTCGGCGCGTGGTCTGAGTGCCAACCGCGAGGCGATCGATGTGCTGGTGGAACGGGTCGAAGGCAATCTGCTTGCCGCGGCGCAGGAGGTCGACAAGCTGGCCTTGCTTGCCCCCGGCGCGCGCCTGGATGCGCCGGCGATGGCGCAGGCGGTGGCCGACTCGGCGCGTTACAACGTGTTCGGGTTGCTGGAATCGGCGCTGGCAGGCGATGCCGCGCGGGCACTGCGAATGAGTGCCAGCCTGTGTGCCGAAGGCGATTCGGTATTGGCGTTGATGGGCTGGGTGGCCGCGGAAGTGCGCCGTATCGCCGGCTACGCCGCCGTCGCGGCGGCGGGCGCCGATGTCGGTTCTGCGATGCGTGCGGATCGCGTCTGGGACTCGCGGCAGGCGCTGTATCGTCGTGCCTTGCAGCGTCACAGTGCGGTGCATTGGGAGCGTTTTGTCGGCTTGTGCGCGCAGATCGATCGCATCGCCAAAGGCCGCGCCGACGGTGACCCCTGGCAAGTGCTGGATCGCCTGTTGGCGGCAATCGCCGAGCCGCGTGCGACGCGACGACTAGTGCCATGTTGAGTCTGTTTTACGGCGGTACGTTCGATCCGGTGCACCGCGCCCATGTTGCGCTGGCGCGCGCGGCGGCAGTGACGCTGCGTGCCGAGGTGCGGCTGATCCCGGCGGCCAATCCGCCACACCGCGATCAGCCGTCAGCCAGTGCCGAGCACCGCGCCCGGATGTTGGCGTTGGCGATTGCCGATGCGCCGGGCCTGAGCGTGGATCAGCGCGAGCTGCGCCGCGGCGGACCGTCGTGGAGCGTGTTGACGGCGCTGGAGCTGCGCGAGCAGTTGGGTGAGCATGCGCCGCTGGGCATGGTGCTCGGTGCCGACGCGTTTTTGCAGTTACCGTCCTGGCATCTGTGGCGCGAGCTGATCGCACTGGCGCATTTGGTGGTAGTCGCGCGCCCCGGTTACGCGCTCGCTGCTCTGCCCGAACCGTTGGCGCAGGCGCTCGAAGGGCATTGGAGCACGCAGGCCGAAGACCTGCACCGGTTGCCGGCCGGGCGCGTGTTCGTGCTCGACGCCGGCAGCCATCCGCAGTCATCGAGTTTGCTGCGCCAGCGTTTGCGGGAACGGGGCGAGTGGGAGAGCATGGTGCCCGCTGCGGTAGCCGGCTATATCCGTGAAAATCATCTATATGGGTGTTGAACGGCGCATTGCACTACACTATGCGCCACGTTGAAACTCCGCTGCTGCGCCCGCTGGGCGATTGCGGCGGCACAATCTACAGACAGGTGAGACCCGTTGACTTCACAAGCCCACGTCATCAAAACCCAGATGCCCACCCCGGCGCCGACCCCCGAGGTGCTACTGCAACTGGTGCGCAACGCGCTGGAGGACATCAAGGCGAAGGATTCCGTCGAAATCGACGTGCGCGGCAAAACCAGTATCGCCGACTATCTGGTGGTTACCTCGGGAACGTCCACGCGTCACGTCAAATCGATCGCCGATGAAGTGGTGCAGTTCGCCAAAAAAGCCGGCGCCATGCCGCTCGGTGTTGAGGGTGAGCGCGAAGCCGAGTGGGTACTGGTTGATCTGGGTGATGTGATCGTGCACGTCATGCTGCCACGGGTGCGCGAGTTCTATGCGCTTGAGCGGCTGTGGACGGTGGGCGATCAGCCGCCCGCCAGCGACGATGCCGAGGCCGTGGCCGACGAGCGCGCTGCGCGGGGCTGACCCGTGTGGCGATATCGCGGCGCGATCCTGCGCGACCGGGGTGAGCAATGCGGGCCAATTTGATCGCCGTGGGCGAACACGCACCGGCATGGGTGGCTGTCGGCTTTGCCGAATACCGCAAGCGGCTGTCGCATTGGTTGCCGCTGGACTTGCTCGAACTACCACCGGGGCGGCGTGGCAAGGGGATCGATCCGCAACGTGCGATTGCCGACGAGGGCCAGCGCTTGCGTGCGGCAGTGCCGAAAGGCGCACTGCTGGTTGTCCTCGATGGCAGTGGCCATGCTTTTACCTCCACCCAACTGGCGCAGCGCCTGGCCCATTGGCGGCAACACGGGCGTGATCTTGCCTTGCTGATTGGTGGCCCGGATGGCCATGCGCCCGAGGTACTTGCCGCTGCCGACGCGATCTGGTCGCTTGGGCCGCTGACCCTGCCGCACATGTTGGTGCGCCTGCTGGTTGCCGAGCAGCTTTACCGCGCCGCCAGCGTGCTGGCCAATCACCCGTATCATCGCGGTTGACCGCGCTGCGCGTTCAGCCTTGTGTTGGTTTCGGAAACATTGTGCAGCGCTGCAAAGGGTAATCTGGTGCGATGATTTTTCTTGCCTCGCAATCCCCCCGCCGCCGGGAGTTGTTGTCCCAGATTGGCGTGTCATTCGACGTGTTGCATGTCGATGTGCCCGAGCAGCGCTTGCCCGCTGAGCCGGCGCTGGATTATGTCAGCCGCGTGGCACACGAAAAGGCTGGCGCCGGCCTGCTGCAAGTGGCTGGGCGGCCCGCTGCGCGGGTGATTGGTGCCGATACCGAGGTCGTGCTCGACGGCGAGGTGTTCGGCAAGCCGGCTGATGCCGCCGACGCGTCCCGCATGTTGCAGCGGCTGGCCGGCCGCTCGCACCAGGTGATCTCGGTGGTGTGGTTGCTGAGCGCTGAACGCGAGGCGCGGGCGGTGTGCGAGTCGACGGTGCGTTTCGCCAGTCTGAGTTCAGCGCAGGTGGCAGATTATGTCGACCGCGGTGAATGGCGTGGCAAGGCGGGTGGCTATGCCATTCAGGGACGTGCGGCAGCGTTCATCAGCCATTTGTCGGGCAGCTATTCCGCGGTCATGGGCTTGCCCCTGCATGAAACGGCGCAGTTGCTGGGCACGCTGGCCGGCCGGCGCTGAGCGCGGCAACAGGCGATCTATCGATTTGCGGGACGATACCGGTGAGTGAAGAAATCCTGATCAACGTCACCCCGCGCGAAACCCGCGTCGCGGTGGTTGAAAACGGCATGCTGCAGGAAGTTCAGATCGAGCGCAGCGCCCGGCGCGGCTATGTGGGCAATATTTACAAAGGGCGGGTGCAACGGGTGATGCCCGGGATGCAGGCCGCTTTTGTCGAGGTTGGGCTGGCCCGCGGTGCCTTCCTGCACGCTTCGGATATCGTTCGCGCGGCGCCGGAAACGGTCATCGTGAACGACGGCGAGCACCCGGTTGCCGCGCCAATCCCATCGATCAGCGCGTTGTTGCACGAGGGTCAGGAAATCGTCGTGCAGGTGCTCAAGGACCCGATCGGCAGCAAAGGCGCACGCCTGACCACGCAGTTGTCGATTCCATCGCGCTGTCTGGTGCTGTTGCCGTATAGCCACGTGCTGGGCATTTCGGCACGGATCGAGGACGAGGTCGAACGTGACCGCTTGAAGGCGGTGGTGTCGGCGCATGCCGGCGATTCGCCGATGGGCTACATCGTGCGCACCAATGCCGACGGCCAGGGCGAGGAGGTGTTGGCGCAGGATATGGCGTACCTCGGGCGCTTGTGGCAACAGATTCGCGCGGTCATGGGTGCCACTGAAGTGGGCCACTGCATCTACGAAGAATTGTCGTTGCCACTGCGTGCGGTGCGCGATCTGATGCGCCAAGGCGTGGACAAGGTGCGGGTGGATTCGCACGAAACGTTCGCCAAAGTAGTGGAGTTCACCCGCCAGTTCATGCCCGATTGGGCGGATCGCCTGGAGCATTATCCCGGCGAGCGGCCGATTTTTGACTTGTTCGGCGTGGATGACGAGATTGAGCGTGCGCTCAAACGCGAGGTGCCGCTGAAGTCCGGCGGTTCGCTGGTGCTCGATCAAACCGAGGCATTGACCACGGTGGATGTCAATACCGGTTCATTTCTCGGTCAAAGAAACCTCGAAGAGACGGTCTATCGCACCAATCTGGAGGCCGCACAGGCGGTGGCGCGGCAACTGCGCCTGCGCAATCTCGGCGGCATCATCATCATCGATTTCATCGACATGATCGACGCCGAGCACCGCCGGCAGGTATTGCGCACGCTGGAAAAAGCCTTGCTGCGCGATCATGCCAAAACCACCGTCCACGATTTCTCGATACTGGGTCTGGTGGAAATGACCCGCAAACGCACCACCGAAAGCCTGGGGCGGCAGTTGTGCGAGCCGTGCCCGGTGTGCAGTGGCCGTGGCAAGGTCAAGACCACCGATACCATCACTTACGAGATATTCCGCGAGATCACCCGCGCTGTGCGTCAGTTCGATGCCTCGCGTTTGTTGGTGATGGCAGCGCCGGTGGTGGTCAACAAGATTCTTGACGAGGAGTCCGCCGCGGTTGCCGAACTGGAGGAGTTTCTTGGCAAGAGCATCCGCTTTCAGGCGGACGAGCATTACCTGCAGGAGCAATACGATGTCGTATTGCTTTGAGCGTTGCCACGTCGGAGTGCAGTGATGTCCGGGCGGTGGCATCGTCGGCTGCGCCATGCGCGCCGCTGGTTGGCATACAGCGCGGTGGTGGCAATGGTGCTGGCGGCCACACTGATGGCCACGGCAAGCCAGTTGTTGCCACTGGTTGCACAGCACCCCGAGCGGATTGCCACCTGGTTGAGCCAGCAGGCCGGGCAGCCGGTGCGCGTCGCCTCGGCGGCGGCGGTATGGACCCGGCGGGGGCCACTGTTTACCCTCAACGGACTGCACATCGGCGATCCGGCCACCGGCCTTGCAATCGATCAGGCGCAGTTGTTGGTGTCGGTTTACTCGGGCCTGATTCCCGGCCTGCCACTCACTGAGCTGCGGCTGTCCGGAGCCACCCTGGCCTTGGTGCGTGATGCGCAAGGGCGCTGGGGTGTGCGCGGTTTGGTGGGCAGCAGCGAGCCGAACAGCGATCCGTTGGATCTGTTGCAGGGGCTGGGCGAATTGCAGTTGGTCGATGCCGCCCTGCATATCGACGCCGCCGCGCTGGCAATCGATTTCAACGTGCCGCGCGTGGCGGCGCGGCTGCGGGTCAGTGGCAGTCGGGTGCGGGCCGGTGCAACGGCGTGGGCCGACCCGGCTTCGCCGCTATCGGCCACCCTTGATGTGGCGCGTGATGGCCACGACGGGCGCTTGTTTCTCGGCGGCAGCGGCCTCGATCTCGCGGCCTGGGCGCCGCTTCTGGCGGTGGCTGGGGTGGAGCTTCGCGGTGCCACCGGCGACGTTTCGATCTGGGCGGATTTGCGCGAGCAGCAAGTCGAAGCGGTGCGCGCGTTGGTCGACCTGCGTGATTTTGCCATGCGTGGGCGGACTCCAATCACCCTGCAATCGGGCGATGTCGAGCCACGCCTGGGCCTGGATCGCTTGCGTGCCGACCTGTATTGGCGGGGCAGCCGCAATCGCTGGCAGTTGCAGGTGCCGCAGTTGCGCATCGAGGATGGCGACCGCGCACAGACGCTGGACGGCGTGCGGGTGGAGCGCGGGACACAGGTCCGCATCGACGTGCCCGAAGCCGCTGTCGGCACGGTTGCGACGCTGCTGGCATTGAGTGATGTACCCACCACCGGGCTGCGCCGTTGGCTGTACAGCGCTGCGCCGCACGGTAGCGTGAGTCGGCTGAGCTTTCGTCAAGACGCACAGGGCGACATTGCCGCCAGCGCCACATTGACGGATGTCGGCTGGCTGGCCGCGCCCGGCCGCCCTGGTGTCGAGGGGATGGGCGGAGAGCTGACGCTCGCCGGCGATGCGTTGCGTTTCGATCCGCGCATGCCGGCGTTGCAGGTCGACTGGCCGGAAGGCTTTGCCGCGCCGATCCACGGCAGTCTCGCTGGCGCGGTGGTGGCGTGGCGCGATGACACCGGCTGGCAGATCGACAGCCCGGATTTTGCCCTTGGCGCCGAAGAAATCCACCTCGATGGCCATGTGCGCGTGGCGGTTGCCAATGATCAGCCACCGCGTATGGATATCGCCGTCACTCTGGGCGAAGCACCAATCGTTGCCGCAAAGCGCTTCTGGTTGCTCAACGACATGTCGCCCAAAGCGGTCGACTGGCTCAACCGTGGCCTGGTCGATGGCCGGATCGCGGGTGGCACCATTGTCATTTCGGGGCCGGTAAAGGGATGGCCTTACCGTGACGGGCAGGGCCGATTCACGTCCAATCTACGCCTTGAGGATGTCACCCTGGCCTACCATCCCGATTGGCCTGACGCGCAGGGCTTTACCGGCGATGTCCAGTTTGTGGCGGGTGGTTTTGCCGTGCAGGCGAGGGCCAACGTGCTCGGCATCGACATCGACCAAATCAATGGCCAGGTTGCCGATTTTCGCGACGGACGCCTGCACCTCGATCTGGCCGCCAACGCCACCGGAGCGCAACTGTTGGCGCTGGTGCGTGGCAGTGCGCTGAATGCGAAGTTTGGCGAAGCGGTCTCCGGGCTCAGCATCGGCGGCGGCGCGCGCCTGCACATGAACATGATGCAGCCACTCAAGGACGAAGCGGGCGCGCAGCAGATCGACGGCGTGATCGACCTGATCAATGCACCGTTGGCGGACGCGCGCTGGGATGTTGCCTTTGCCCGTGCCGATGGCCGTATCCGGTTTACCGACAGTGGCCTGCTTGCCGATGGCCTGTCGGTGCCGGTGGACGACGGCATGGCCAGCCTGACCATCGCGGTTGGTGACTTTACCGCCGAGCGCAGTAACGGATTGGAAATGTCGTTGCGTGGCCGGATGGCGGCCGACATGCTGATCGATCACTACCGCGATCTGGACTGGCTGCGGCCGTGGTTGCGTGGGCGCTCGGAGTGGATCGTGGCGATCGATCGAACCCGCGAGCAAGCCAACGCGCCCGCCCGCACGCAGCTGCACGTGTTCAGCGATTTGATCGGCACCGAATTGCTGCTGCCGTCGCCGTTGCGCAAGGCGCCAGAGCAGCCATTGCCGTTGGATGTGCGCACGCCACTGCCGCTGGCAGATGGCGAGTTGCGACTCAGTCTGGGGGCCTTGATGCGCATGCGCGCACACGCCGGTGCCGGCGATCAACTCGATGGCAGCTTGGCGTTTGGCCGTGCCGAGGATGCACTTTCCGAGCAGCCCGGATTGAGCGTAATCGGTGAGGTGCCGGTGCTCGACGTGCTCGGTTGGGCCGGGTTCGCGAGCGATAGCGACCGTGGTGATGGTGATGGCAAGGCCTCGCCGGTGAGTCGTGTCGATCTTTCGGTGGGACAGCTCGACCTGCTGGACCGCGCATTTTCCGAGACCCGGGTGCAGCTCGATCGCGTTGCTGACGGCGTGCAACTTCGCTTTGATGGCGACCAGATCAAGGGCGTGCTGGATGTGCCCAGTGCATTGCCGGCACTCAGCGGCCGCTTTGCGCGCCTGTACTGGCCTTCGCAGCGGCCAGCCGGTGACAACAGCAGCCATGCCGATGCCGTTGCGGTACCGGCGCTGGACTTCGTGATCGACGACCTGCGTTTTGGCGAGGCCAAGCTGGGCCACGCGCTGATCAAGGCGTATCCGACCCCGGAAGGCATGCACATCGAACAACTGCAAACCCGCCACCCGGGGCAGGATCTCACCGCCAGCGGCGATTGGACGCAGATGGGCGGGGCGTCGCGGTCGCGCTTTGCGCTCGAGTTCCGTGGCGACGATATCGGCAAAATGCTCGATAGCCTGGGTTTTTCGGGGATGATCGACGGTGGCAAGGTCAAGGTGCTGATGGCGGGCAGTTGGCCCGGTTCGCCGGCCGATTTCGACATGAAGGTGTTCAACGGCACGCTCGACGTCGATGTCGGGGAAGGCCGGATACTGGATGTCGAGCCCGGTGCCGGGCGCATGCTGGGCCTGGTCAGCATCACCCAGATTCCGCGCCGATTGCTGCTCGATTTCAGCGACATTTTCGGCGACGGCCTTGGCTTCAACAGCTTGCGAGGCCATTTTGACATTGCCGCAGGTCAGGCGCGGACCGACGATTTGATCGTGCAGGCGGCAGCGGCGGAAATCCGCGTGCGCGGTCGTGCCGGGTTGGTGGATCAGGATTACGATCAGCTGATCGACGTGCGGCCCAAGGCCGGCAGCGTGTTCCCTGCGGTCGGTGCGTTGGCGGCCGGGCCAGTGGGCGTGGCGGTTGGTGCCTTGGCGCAACTGGTGTTGCAAAAGCCGATCAAGCGCGCGGCACGCACGGTCTATCACGTCACTGGGCCGTGGGCGTCGCCGGTGGTGCAGGTGGTGGCCAAGGGCGCACCGCCCGAAGCGGAGCCAGCACCGGAGGCGGAGCCAGCACCGCAAGCTGCGCCAGCGCCGGAAGCGGAAGGCGTCGGGCGCGAACCGGAAGCAGCAGAATCGGCGGCATCCGGGCCGCGGTAACGAACCGGGGTTGCGGATCGTGCGCGGTCAGTCTCGCCCTGGACTCAGACGCAGCGTGTGGCGGGTTTCGCCCGGCAGGAAGGGCGTGTGCTTGCCTTGCACCCAATCATCATGACCCGCCGCCCAGAACGGGGACAGTGGGTTGCCGCTGGTTCCGCCCGGCATGTGGATCACGCCTTGTGCTTCGTGTCCCGGCGCCACCACCATGCGCTCGCTGGCGCCAAACGCCGGGCCTTGTACGCGTGGCATGTTGTTGTCGCCCGGTAGCGGGTCAAACGCCATGCACAGCGTGGCGCGCAACACGCTCGGCAACGCATTGGCCAAGGGATGACAGATCGCCGCCGGGTTGCGCTCGCCCCACGGCCGTGCCTGTCCGGATGCGTCGACCTCGGCGGAATCGAGGACTTCACGCGCGGCATCGCCGAACAATGCCTGCCAACTGGCAAAGCGGCGCGCCAGCAAATGTGCAGGCTGGGTTTCGACCAGCGGCCAGGCAACGCCTTCGATCTGCGCCAGATACGGCATGGCGATGTCCGCGCCGAGGGCAACCCGCGCCGGCGCCAGCAAACCCAACTCGATGCGCTTGATCACCGCCAGACGCCAAGCACGCACCAGTGGGTAGCTGCGCGCTGTGGTGCTGGCGTGTTCATCCCACGACGCAGCCAGCGCCGCCAGTTGGTCAAGCGCGTCATCGCCGGCAGTGTTCGCCTGTGCTTGCATGAGCCGATGCCAGCGGCTCAGGAACACGCTGCGATCATCACGTTGGATTGCCAACAGATCGGCCTCGGTGAACTGCTCGCGGGCGAACAGGCCATCACGGATCTGCGCGGCACGCGCGCCCAGGGCGTAGCCGGAGTCGCCGATCATGGCCAATGCTTCGCCATCGGCCACGCGCGCGTTGGCGCTCCACAGACGCTGCGCCGGCGGATCGATGAGTTGCGGCGGCTGTGGCTCGAAGCCCTCCCAATCGCAACCGGCCATCGGATCGAGCGGTGCGCGGGGGTCGCAGCCACCCACCCGGTGCGGGATACGACCAAGCAATTGCCAGGCAATGCGGCCGCTGGCATCGGCAATCAGCAGGTTCTGCGCGGGAATACCGACACCGCGCGCGATGACCAACGCCGCGTCCAGATCGGCGGCATGGGCAAAATCGCCAAGGTCGAAGTTCAAACCCCCCTGATGCGCCGTCCAGCGCAGAGCCAGGCCATCGTCGCCATCGTGCGCCATGATTGGTCCCCAGCGGGTTTCGCGCACCGCGAGCAGGGTGTCGGGCGCGCCTTTCACCACGATTCGCTCCTGGCTCACCCGCACCGGCTGGTCACCGTCTGGTGTCGCGTAGCGGGTGTGGCTGGCGTCGGTGTACTGCACGCGGTACCAGTCCAGCCAGTCGCCGTAAGCGTTGGTGAAACCCCAGGCGATATGGCTGTTGCTGCCGACAATCACCGCCGGCACACCAGGCAGGGTGAAGCCACTGACATCGACCTGGCCTGTTGGCGCACGGCGGTCGGGATAACGCAGGCGGGCGCGGAACCAGATGTTGGGGGCGCGCAGGCCCAGGTGCATGTCGTTGGCGACGATAGCGCGGCCGTCGGCCGTCAGCGCGCCGGCCACGGCGAAATTATTGCTGCCCGGCAGCAGCGGTTCGGCGAAATTGCTGCCTTCGCGTGGCGTCTGCGCCGCCAGCGGATGCGCGTTGATGACGCGCAGGTCGTCGTCATTTTCTGGTGTCGGCAGGGTTCGCAGATCGAGCACCTCCGGCCCCGGCAGCGGCGCATTGCCGTAGGGCTCGCCCAGCAGCGGGGCGTCCCATTCACTGCCGTTGACCGCGATCAGGCGATACAGCGCATCGGGCACCACTTGCCGGATGCGCCACAGGCTCAGTTCACGGCGGTTGTTCTCATCGTGCAGATCGAAGAACAGCGCATAGCCGGCCAATGCGGTGTCGCTGATGCGCCACGGTTCGGGTTGCGTGCGCAACAGCAGGTAAGGCCATGGCCGTGCGCGCAGGGCAGCGAGCCCGGCGTCGACGCCCTCAGCGTAGGCGGTGATGGTGGCCAGTTGGGTACCGGCCATATGCGCCAGATCGGCATCCACCCGCGCGCGCAGGCGGTGCATCCGCGCCTGCTTGTCGCGCTCCAGCGCAACCGGGCCAAACAGCGCCGACAACTCGCCAGCAGCGGAGCGGCGCATCAGGTCCATTTCGAAGAAACGCTCCTGGGCATGGACGAAGCCGAGCGCGCGCATGGCGTCGCGCTCGTTGCTGGCGTCAATGGTGACCACACCCAGACGGTCGCGGTGCACGCTGGCCGGTGCCGACAAGCCGCTTACGGTGAGATCACCATCGAGTGCCGCCCGACTGGCCGCCAGCGCCCAACAGGCGACTGCGACGCCGCCCGACAAAACAACCAGCCCCAGTATCGCGCCCCACCGCAACCACTTGCGCATGATTCTTCTTCCGTTTCTGACGTGCGTCAATATTGCCTTGCATTGTAGTGGGCACAATCGCGTTCGGGGTGACTGAACCGGGTCAAGCGTTGGTGTTGCCGAGGGTGTGCGGTTCGCCTGAAAGTGTGTCAAAATACGATCAATTCGCATTCGCAGGTCAAGACGATGCTGCTGTCACAACTGGCACAAGGAGTCATGGCGGTGATCGCTGGCGTCGAAAGCGTGGGCGAGGCCGATGCGATTGCGCGCCGGTTGCAGGATCTGGGCTTCGTCGAGGGCGAGCCGGTGCGGGTGATCGCGCGTGGCCCGCTTGCTGGCGAACCGCTGGCGGTGCAGATTGGCTTCACCCGCTTTGCCTTGCGCATTGCCGAGGCGAACCGGGTGCGGGTAGCGCTGGGTGCGGTGTCGTGATGAGCACCACGGCGATGCACATTGCCTTGGTTGGCAACCCCAATTGCGGCAAGACCGCCTTGTTCAATCGGCTCACCGGCAGCCGCCAGAAGGTCGCCAACTATCCGGGCGTCACCGTCGAGCGCAAGGAGGGCCATTTCCAGTCCGCAGCCGGCCGGCATTATCGGGTGCTGGATCTGCCCGGCGCCTACAGTCTGGATGCGGTCAGCCTGGAAGAGGTGATCACCCGCGACGTCTGTCGTGGCATGCATCCCGACGAGCGTGCACCCGAGATCATGGTGTGTGTGATCGATGCCACCAATCTGCGCCTGCACTTGCGTTTTGTGCTGGAGTTGCGCGCGCTCGGGCGGCCGATGATGGTGGCCTTGAACATGATGGATGCGGCCGCCCGCCGTGGCATCCACATTGATACCGCAGTGCTGTCGGCGGGCCTGGGTCTGCCGGTATTGGAAACCATCGCCGTGCGGCGCGGCGGCACCGATGTGCTGGTGCAGGCGCTCGATGCGTTTTCCTGGCAGCCAACGCCAGCGAGCGCGGTTGCGCTGTCGAAGCCGGAGATGCACGCCGAAGTGCGGCGCTTGCTGGCCGCTGCGGTTCACCTGCCGGCCCACGTCCCGGCATTGAATGAGCGCCTTGATCGTGTACTGCTGCATCCGGTCTGGGGCATCGCGGTTTTGGCGGCTCTGATGTTCGTGATGTTTCAGGCGGTTTACATTTGGGCAGCGCCGCTGATGGACGCCATCGACACGGCGATCAGCGCACTCGGGGTTTGGACCTACGGGCTGTTGCCCGATGGCCCGTTGCGCAGTTTGCTGGTGGATGGGGTGATTGCCGGCATCGGTGCGGTGTTGGTGTTTTTGCCGCAGATCCTGATCCTGTTCACCTTCATTTTGCTGTTGGAGGAAAGCGGCTATTTGCCGCGTGCCGCGTTTTTGCTCGATCACACCATGGCGTCAGCCGGGCTGTCCGGGCGTTCATTCATCCCATTGCTGTCAAGCTTTGCCTGTGCCGTGCCCGGCATCATGGCGGCGCGTTCGATTGCCGATCCGCGTGATCGCCTGGCGACCATTCTGGTGGCGCCGTTGATGACCTGTTCGGCGCGGCTGCCGGTGTATGCACTGTTGATCGGTGCGTTCATTCCGCGGCGGCAAGTGCTGGGCGTATTGAACCTGCAAGGGCTGGTGTTGTTTTCGCTGTATGTGTTTGGCATCGTCAGCGCGCTGGCGGTGGCCTATGTGATGAAGCGCTGGCGCCGTGATCGCGGTGAACACCCGTTGTTACTGGAACTGCCGTCGTACCGCCTGCCGCACCCGCGCGACCTGCTGTTGGGATTATGGGAACGCGCGCTGATCTTCCTGCGCCGGGTCGGTGGCATCATCCTGGCGATGACGGTGTTGCTGTGGTTTTTGTTGTCGTATCCGGCGATGCCGGCAGGTGCCACCGGCGCCGCGATCGATTACAGTTTTGCCGGTCGCATCGGTCACGCCATGACGCTGTTGTTCGCGCCCATCGGTTTTGACTGGCGCATCTGCATTGCCCTGATTCCGACCATGGCCGCACGGGAAGTGATGGTGTCATCGCTGGCGACCGTCTACGCGGTCGCGGCCGACGATCAGGCGGCGCAGGCCCTGTCGCCGCTGCTGGCGCAGGACTGGTCGTTGGCAACGGCGCTGTCGCTGCTGGTCTGGTTCGTCTATGCGCCGCAATGCGTTTCGACGCTGGCCACGATCCGGCGCGAAACCAACTCATGGCGGCAGGTGGGTATCGCTGCTGGTTATCTGTTCGCGCTCGCCTATCTGGCCGCGTGGGCCACCTATCGCCTGGCGCTGTGGCTGGGAGCAGGCTGAGATGCACGCCATGGCATGGCAATATGTGTTGCTCGCTCTGGCGTTGCTGTGGAGCGTCGGCTATGTCACTCGGCGGCAATTTCCGGCAGTGCTGCGCGCGGTGCGGGTGCGTCTGGCGTTGTGGCTGATGGCGTCATCGCGTCCGGCCTGGCAACGCCGGCTCGGGCGCAAGCTGGCACCGCCGCCGGCGGTCGCTGCCAGGTGCGCGGTGGGTAGCGCCTGTGGTGGTTGCGAGAAGACCTCGGGCCGCTGAAATGCTTACATCCGGAACACGCCAAACGGCTCGCTCTGGATCGCTGCGTTCAGGCTGGCCGACAGTGCCAGACCCAGTACCCGCCGGGTATCGGCCGGGTCGATGATGCCGTCGTCCCACAACCGCGCGCTGGCGTAGTAGGGGTTGCCCTGTGTTTCATATTGCTCGCGAATCGGCTCCTTGAAGCGCTCCTCATCATCCACGCTCCAACTCGCACCCTTGGCTTCGATGCCGTCGCGTTTGACCGTTGCCAGTACCGACGCGGCCTGTTCGCCGCCCATCACACTGATCCGTGCATTGGGCCACATCCACAAAAACCGCGCGCCGTAAGAACGGCCGCACATGGCGTAGTTGCCGGCGCCAAAGCTGCCACCAATGACCACGGTGAACTTCGGCACATGCGAGCAGGCCACGGCGGTAACCATCTTGGCGCCGTCCTTGGCGATGCCGGCATTTTCGTATTTTTTGCCAACCATGAAGCCGGTGATGTTCTGTAGAAATACCAGCGGAATGTGGCGCTGGTTGCACAGCTCGATGAAGTGCGCGCCCTTGAGCGCACTTTCGGCGAACAGGATGCCGTTGTTGGCGATGATACCGACCGGGTAGCCATGCAGATGGGCGAAACCACATACCAGGGTTTTGCCGTAGCGCGCCTTGAACTCGTGCAGTTCCGAGCCATCGACCAGGCGCGCGATCACCTCGTGAATATCGAATGGCCGCCGGCTGTCGCACGGCACGATGCCATACAACTCGTCGCTCGGGTAGAGCGGCTCGCGTGCCGCCTGCAACGCCAGCGTGATGGATTTGCGACGATTGAGATGGTGCAGCGTTTCGCGCGCGATTTCCAGCGCATGCCGGTCGTTTTCGGCAAAGTGATCGGCCACCCCGGAAACCCGGGTATGCACGTCGGCACCACCCAGTGATTCGGCGTCCACGATTTCGCCGGTGGCGGCTTTCACCAAAGGCGGGCCGCCCAGAAAGATCGTGCCCTGTTCGCGCACGATGATGCTTTCATCGCACATCGCTGGCACATAGGCGCCGCCGGCGGTACACGAACCCATCACCACCGCGATCTGCGGGATGTTCTGTGCGCTCATGCGCGCCTGATTGTAGAAAATGCGCCCGAAGTGTTCCTTGTCGGGAAACACCTCATCTTGCAACGGCAAAAACGCGCCGCCGGAATCGACCAGATAGACGCAGGGCAGGTGATTTTCGCGCGCCACTTCCTGCGCGCGCAGATGCTTTTTCACGGTCATCGGGAAGTAGGTGCCGCCCTTCACGGTGGCATCGTTGGCCAGCACCATCACTTCGCCACCGTGCACGCGGCCGATGCCGGCGATCAGCCCGGCTGCCGGTGCCGCGCCTTCGTACATGCCGTGTGCAGCCAACGGGCACAGCTCCAGAAACGGCGAGCCGGGGTCGAGCAGGGCGGTGATGCGATCGCGCGGCAACAGTTTGCCGCGTGCGGTGTGTTTGTCGCGTGCCTGCTCGCCGCCGCCCAGGGCGACCTTGGCGAGGCGCTGGCGCAGTTCGCTGACCAAGCCGCGCAGGTGCTCGGCGTTGGCGATGAACTCGGGGCTGCGGTTGTCGATAGCGGATTTCAGAACGGACATGGGCAAGGCAATGGCGGTTGGATGGTCAAGGATACCGCGGCCTCAGCCTGGGCGGTGATCGCGCGGAAAGCACGCCGCCACGCATCCGCAGGTTACCGCCTGCGGCGGCGCGATGCGCCCCGGGTTTCGGGCGCGATGCGCCCCGGGTTTCGGCTTCGCCTCAACCCGGGCTACTGGGATTTTTGGCGTGCGGCGGCGCTTGTTTGCGCGCGTTGTGGTAGCCCCGGGTTTCGGGCGCGATGCGCCCCGGGTTTCGGGCGCGATGCGCCCCCGGGTTTCGGCCGGTGCCCTCAACGGGCTACAAAATTGTTGGATTCAGCTCAGCAACGAACAAGGCCCGCCGAGGCGGGCCTTGTCGATCCAGCGTGTCGCTCGGCAATGCCGACGCAATCAGCCGCCGGTGGATTCCTTGACATCCTCGGCGGCCTGATCGACCGCATCGCCCGCGGCTTCAACCGCATCGCCGGCGGCATCGACCGCATCGCCAGCAGCCGCATTGGCAGCATCAGCCGCCGCATTCGCGGCGTCGGCAGCGTCGCCGGCTGCGGCATTGGCGGCGTCGGCCGCATCACCAGCAGTAACGGCAGCGTCAGCAGCCGCGTTGGCGGCGTCGGCGGCATTACCGGCGGTCGATGCGGCATCATCCGCGGCAGCCGCGGCGTCAGTGGCTGTGGCTTGCGGCTCGGGCGCAGGGCCGGAGCATGCAGCCAGAGCGAACGCCAAGGCAGTGGCCAGCAAGCTCTTGTTGATAAACATATGCAAAATCCTCTCTTCTCGTCAGGGTTGGGCTGTGCGCGTTTGCGCGCTTACCATCATGATCCGAAGCGCGCCAGTGTCAATAGGCAGCATCAATCCACGGCATCACAGCAACTCGATGGCGATTGCGGTGGCTTCACCACCACCGATGCACAACGATGCGACGCCGCGATGCAGCCCGCGCAGGCGCAAGGCATGAATCAGGGTGACGACGAGCCGCGCTCCGGAAGCGCCAATCGGGTGGCCCAATGCGCAGGCACCACCGTTCACGTTCAGCTTGGCGTGGGCAATGCCCAGCTCACGCATCGGT
>PFJA01000135.1:0-1543 GCA_002782905.1 Lysobacterales bacterium CG_4_10_14_3_um_filter_64_11 | reverse complement strand
TCGACCTGGTCAACGCTCCAGCCGGCTTTGCTCAAGACGTTGCCGATCGCCGCCACCGGCGCGGTGGTGAACCATTCCGGCGCCTGCGAATGGGTGGCATGCGCCACGATCCGCGCCAGCGGCGTGAGGCCAAGCTTGCTCGCCGTGTCCGCACTCATCAGCACGGTGGCGGCGGCGCCGTCGGAGATGCTGGAGGAGCTGGCGGCAGTGATGGTGCCGTCTTTCTTGAATGCTGCGCGCAGGGTGGGGATTTTGCCGATATCCGAGCGCCCAGGCTCTTCGTCGCTGGCGTGGATGGTCTCCCCTTTGCGCCCGACCACAGTCACCGGAGCGATCTCGGCAGCGAACGCACCGTTGTCCTGCGCGGCCTTGGCGCGACGCACGCTTTCCGCCGAAAAGGCGTCCTGCTGTTCACGGGTGAACTGGTACTTGTCGGCGCACATCTCGCCGAACACGCCCATCGACTGCTTGTCGTACGGGTTGGTCAGGCCATCCCACGCCATGTGATCGATGAACTCGGCATTGCCGTAACGGATGCCGGTGCGTGAGCCATTGAGCAGGTGCGGGGCATTGGTCATCGACTCCATGCCGCCAGCAACCACCACGCTTGCGCTGCCGGCCTTGATCAGATCGTGTGCCAGCATGATCGCCTTCATGCCCGAGCCGCACACCTTGTTGATGGTGGTGCAACCGGCCGCCAGCGGCAGCCCGGCGGCGATCGCCGCCTGCCGCGCCGGTGCCTGGCCAAGACCGGCCGGCAACACGCACCCCATGATGACTTCGGAAACCGCGTCGCCCGCTACCCCGGATTGTTCCAGCGCGGCCTTGATGGCGGTAGCGCCAAGGGTGGTCGTCGGTACGCCGGTAAACTGGCCGAGAAAGGATCCGATGGCGGTGCGCTTGGCACCGACGATGACGATATCGTTCATGGCGTAACTCCAGTGAAGGGTGTGCTTGAACCGCGATTATCACGCGCAATGGCGCAATGCAGCAAACCGCTGCTGTCCGCTCAGGTGCGGTCCTCGAACAACTCGCGCCCAATCAGCATGCGGCGGATTTCGTTGGTGCCGGCGCCGATGGCGTACAGCTTGGCGTCGCGCAGGATACGGCCGGTCGGGTAGTCGTTGATGTAGCCGTTGCCACCGAGCGACTGGATGGCCTCCAGAGCAACGTGCACGGCGGCTTCCGAGGCGTGCAGCAGGCAACTGGCGGCATCGATGCGGCTGCGTCGGCCGGCATCGTAATCGCGTGCCACCTGGTACGAGAAGGCACGGCTCGATTGTAGCGCGGTATACATGTCGGCCAGCTTGGCTTGCATGATGCCGAAGCTGCCGATTGCGACATCGAATTGTTTGCGCTCACGCACGTAGGGCACGGTCGCATCGAGGGCTGCCTGCATCAGCCCCAAGGGGCCGCCGCTGAGCACCAGCCGTTCGGTGTTCAGGCCGCTCATCAAAACTTTGACGCCCTGGTTGACCTCGCCCAGCACGTTTTCGTGCGGGATTTCGCAATCCTCGAACACCAGTTCGCAGGTGTTGGAGCC
>PFJA01000130.1 GCA_002782905.1 Lysobacterales bacterium CG_4_10_14_3_um_filter_64_11 | reverse complement strand
CCGAGGTGTTCTTTTTCTGGGACGGACAAAGCCATGCCTTGCAGGTGAGCCTGTTCGATGTGCCCGGCGACTTGCGCAAGGCGCAGGCGCATTGGTTGAGCGGCGAGGTGCTGGCGTGGAGTCCGGCCGCCGTGCCGGCTGGCGCGCGCGTGTTTCTGCATGCCGATGCCGATGCCGGCCTGCGCCTGATGGCCAATGGCGTGGAAGGCGGTGAAGCCATCGAGCTGCTGGCTGACGATGCCGGCCTTCCGGCCGCACTGCGCGCAGCCTATCCGCACCTGCAAGGCGTGTCCGCCTTCCGTCTGCCGGCACTGGATCAAGCGACGCTGAGCGCCTTGCTGAAAACACAGCTCGCGGTATCGGTACTCGATGCCGACGGCAACCTGCTCGATGCCACCGGTGTGCAGATTCCCGGCGTACTCGATGATCGTTTTACCTTCGACGGCACGCTCGGCGCGCTCTACAGCGACGATGCGATCAGTCTGCGGCTGTGGGCACCGAGCGCGCAGTCGGTGCGGCTGCTGCTGTTCGACGACAGCGACCCGGCCAGCACGCCGGTGGAAACCCGCGACCTGCAGGAAGACATCGCCAGCGGCGTCTGGCAGATCAGCGGCCCACGCGCCTGGGATCGGCGCTATTACCTGTTTGAAGTCACCGTGTTCGCGCCATCGACCGGCAAGATCGAGGTCAATCGCGTCAGCGATCCGTATTCGCTGAGCCTGGCCGCCAACAGCGTGCGCAGCCAGTTCGTCGATCTGGATGCCGACGATCTCAAGCCGCGCGGATGGGACCACCTGCACAAGCCGGCGTTCACCGCGCCCGAGGACATGGCGCTGTATGAGTTGCATGTGCGCGACTTTTCGATCAGCGATGGCAGCGTGCCGGCTGCCGAGCGCGGCACCTTCCGCGCGTTCACCCATCGCAACAGCGACGGCATGCGCCATCTGGCGCGCCTGGCGCGCGCCGGCATCAGCCATATCCATCTGCTGCCGAGCTTCGACTTTGCCACCGTGCCGGAGCAGCGCGCCGAGCAGGCGCAGCCGGCCGGCGACCTCGCCAGCTACGCGCCGGATGGCGAGCAGCAGCAGGCAGCGATTGCCGCGGTGAAGGATTCCGACGGCTTCAACTGGGGTTACGACCCGTTCCACTACAGCGTGCCGGAAGGCAGCTACGCCACCGACCCGGACGGCAGCGCGCGCATCCGCGAGTTCCGCGCCATGGTGCAGGGCCTCAATCGCGCCGGTCTGCGCGTAGTGATGGATGTGGTGTACAACCACACCACAGCGGCCGGCCAGAACGAGCGCTCGGTGCTCGACAAGGTGGTGCCCGGCTATTACCACCGGCTCAATCTCGATGGCGCGATCGAGATGAGTTCGTGCTGCCCGAATACCGCATCCGAGCACCGGATGATGGAAAAGCTGCTGATCGACTCGGTGCTGACCTGGGCGACGCAGTACCGGGTCGATGGTTTCCGCTTCGATCTGATGGGCCATCACATGAAGGCCAATATGCTGAAGCTGCGCCACGCGCTCGACGCGCTGACCCGACGCCGCGACGGTGTCGATGGGTCGTCGATCTATCTCTACGGCGAAGGCTGGAACTTCGGCGAAGTGGCCGACAACGCGCGTGGCATCAACGCCGTGCAACGCAACATGGCCGGCACCGGCATCGGCACCTTCAACGACCGCCTGCGCGATGGCCTGCGCGGCGGCAATCCGTTCGGCGATCTGCGCGAGCAGGGCTTTGCCACCGGCCTGTACACGTTCCCCAACGATAGCGATCAGGGCGACGCCAAAGCCACCCTGTTGCGGGTGTCCGACTGGGTGCGCATCGGCCTCGCCGGCACCCTGGCCGACTTTGAGTTCACCGATGCCAGCGGCGCCCGCGTGCGCGCCGATCAAGTCGATTATTTTGGCCAGCGCGCCGGCTACACGGCCGACCCGCAGGAAGACATCAGCTACGCCGCCGCGCACGACAACGAAACCCTGTTCGACGTGATCCAGCTCAAGGCCGCGCGCAGCGCCACCCTGGCCGAGCGTGTACGCATGCAGGCAGTCGCCAGCAGCCTGATCGCACTCGGGCAAGGCATTCCGTTCTTCCACGCCGGCCAGGACATCTTGCGCTCCAAAGGCATGGATCGCGACAGCTTCAACGCTGGCGACTGGTTCAACGCGCTCGACTGGAGCCTGGCCAGCAGCGGTTGGGGCCGCGGCCTGCCCAGCGAGGAAAAAAACAAGGACGCATGGCCGCTGCTGCGGCCGCTGCTGGCCGACCCGTCGCTGGCACCGGGCAAGGCCGAGCGCGAGCGCAGCCGGTCGGCATTCGCAACCTTCCTGCGCATCCGCAACAGCTCGCCGCTGTTCCGTCTGCGCGATGGCGAAGCGGTCCGCCGGCATCTGCATTTTCACAACACCGGCTCGGCGCAGGTGCCCGGCCTGATCGTGATGTCGCTCGACGACGCCCAGGGCGCCATCGACCGCCGTCATCGCCGTATCGTCACCGCGTTCAACGGCGGGCTCGATGGCGTGGAGTTCCCATTCGCCGACGCCGGCAACGCCAACTTCACCCTGCACCCGCTGCAAATGGCCAGCGACGATCCTGCGCTCGCGCAGGCACATTTCACACGCGAGCGCGGCAGCTTTGCAGTGCCGGCACTGACCACCGCCGTGTTCGTCGAGAGCCGACCGGCGCGTGAGCGCATCGCCTTGTTGCACGACGACATCGATGCCTTGCACGCATCCGGTGCCATTGGCGTTGTCCTGCACCAGCGCCTTGGCGCGGTGTTGCGTCGTGTCGATGCGCAGATCGCTGCGGGGCAGGATCACCCGGCAGCCAACGGCCTGCGCACATTCATCATCCAGGCCGGCACGCTTGCGGCAACGCGCGCCATCCGCACCGAAGCGGCGGATCTCTACGAGACCTTGCAGGTGCTGACGCGGCCGTAACTGCCCGCGACGGGAGCTTGCACGCCTCGCATGCGGCGCCGCAAGGCCTCACGGCTTCACCGCCAACGTGTCGTGATGGCTGTGCAGCAATTCGCGCAGGTAGGTGCCGATGAACGCCCGGCCCTTGAAGCCGCTGGCCTTGGCTGCCGCCTCGGCCTGCCCATCGGTTACCGGCGCTGGCGCTGCAAACGCCACCATCGACGGATAAAAACCGATTGTGAAAACATCGACATCCGAACCCTGGTCGCCGACCCAGATCAGGTTCGGCCGGCTGTTGATGGCGCGCAAATAGGCGTTTTCCATCTGCCGCTGCTGCAACAGCGCATCGTGCTGAGCGGCCAGTGCCGCGAACATTTCAATATGAAAAAAACCATTGTCGGCGTAGGCCGCCTGCACCTGCGCCGCCGGCGGGCCATAGGCAAACAAATCTTCACGAAACACCACCAGCTTGCGCAGCGCCTGCGCGAACGCCGCCTCACCGGCGACCGCCCGTTGCGCAACCCGCTTGTGCGCGTAGTAGCCGGAATAACTGCCGATCGGTTGCAGCACCAACAGATCCCAATGATCGCCCTGCGAATGCCGCATCAACATCGGCTCGGCCTCGCCCAGCCCTTGCCAGTGTCCTGCCGCCGCCGCGTCCGTATACAACGCCAGCACATCGAGCAATGCACCCGGCGCCGCGCGCAGGGTACTCACCCGATACAGTTCCGTTGTTGCGTCGCCAGGCTCCTGCGCCCGTGCGCCGCCCACCGCACACAGGCCAAGCAGCGCTGCCAACAGTATCCGTCGCATCGTATTCATCACTGTTTTCCTTGGTTCTGCGCTTGCGCCGCATCAGCATACGGCGCGCGATACCAGCATGGGAACCCGCAGCGGGCAGACATGCACTACCATGCCACAGTAGCCGGAGTTGCCACGGCAATGCGGGATTGGATGCGCCGATGCAAGAATCGCACAACAGCGAGCCGGATCTGACCGTCACTGGCCTGTCGTTTGCCGACCCCGCCATGCAGGCGGATTACCGCGCCTGCTTCCTGAGCCAGGATCGCCGCGATGCAATCGTCGCCATCGCGGTATTCGTGTTTTTCAAGGCCGCGTTCAGCGTCTTCGATTTGATGTTTCAGACGCCCGATCAGGTGGATACGCTGCTCGAAGCGCGCTTCGGTTTTGCGGCGGCATCGATCATCGTGATGGTGCTGTTTACACGAGTACGCAGCGCCCAGCAGTACGACGCACTGATGCTGGGCTGGGTGCTGTTGGCGGTACTCAGCAATTTCTTCACCATCGCCCATCGCCCCAGCGAGCATTTCGGCTTCCTCAGCACCTCGCCGATGCTGATCCTGTTGCTGTTCGTGTTTTTCAAGAACCGTTTCAACCTGCAACTGCTGTCCGCCGCCCTGCTCATCGGCAGCGACTTCTTCACCATGCTGGCGCTGCGCACCCCGTTGCCCAGCCAGACCCTGATCCAGACAATGGCAACTTATGCGCTGGCGATCATCATCGGCGCCATCGTTTCCTGGCAGCTGCACAGCGCACGGCTGCGCTATTTCGCTACGCAAAGCAATGAGCACCGGTTGCGTGCCCGCTTGCAGGAATTGGCCTACCGCGACGAACTGACCGGAGTGCTCAACCGGCGCAGCTTTCTGCTCGAAGCGCAGGCGCTGTGGCGCATGGCTGCGCGCACCCGGCAACCGGCCTGCCTGTTGATGCTGGATCTGGATCATTTCAAGCAGATCAACGACAGCCTCGGCCACGAAGCGGGCGATAGCGCATTGGTTGCCTTCGCCAATCTGGTGCAATCGAGTAAACGCCCGGGCGATGTGTTTGGCCGCGTCGGCGGCGAGGAGTTTGCATTGTTTCTGCCCGATGCCAGTGCCAGCGTCGCCCGCGACGTGGCCAACCGCATCATCCGCGAATGCCAGACTTTGTCCACCGATGGGCAAACGCCACAGCTGTCGGTGTCGATCGGCCTGGCCGTCATCAGCCATGTGGACAGCGACTTGCGATCCACCATGGCGCGTGCCGACAAGGCGCTGTATCAAGCAAAGGCCGCTGGCCGCGGCCGCACTGCGTTGGCCAACGACGCCTTGAGGTAACGCCTCGCGCGGCAACCGCACTTTTGTTGGCACCGCAACGGTCAACCACAACTGTCAACCACAACTTGCCGTGCGCACGTGCCGGCGTTAGACTGCGCGGCTGGTTTTGCTGCTTGCACGCTCGCCGTAGCGAACCCCGGTTCGCACCGCCCGATCGCCGCAGTGTGCAAAATCGGACTGGTTTTTTGCGGAGAGGTGTCCGAGTGGTTTAAGGAGCACGCCTGGAAAGTGTGTATACGGCTTAACCCCGTATCGAGGGTTCGAATCCCTCCCTCTCCGCCACTTCAGCAAGCGTTTGCGTTTATGGTGGCCCCGTTGGCGCCTCCGCGACGATAGGTCGAAAACTCCGCCAGGTCCGGAAGGAAGCAACGGTATCGACTGATTCGGGCGCCGGAGTCACGCTGGCGGGGCCGCCGCCCTCTCAGCACCCTGCCCGGACCTGTTCCA
>PFJA01000198.1 GCA_002782905.1 Lysobacterales bacterium CG_4_10_14_3_um_filter_64_11 | reverse complement strand
AGCGCGTAACCCTCACGATAACTTGGGTAGCGCGGCAGCCAACCCAACGCGCGCAGGCGAGCGTTGGCGATACGGCGACCAGTCACCGGGCCGTCGGGTTCCGGCAACGCAGGCAGCCCTGCCTGGCCACGCAGAAAGTTCATCACCTGCCATTGCTGGGCGGGCGTGTCGTCGTTGCCGAGCACCAGCGATGGCGGTGCTGGCTCATCCAGCAGCAGCGAAACCGCCGCCGCCGCGTCGGTCACATGGATGCGATTGGTCCAATGCCGGCGCCCAACGCTGGCGCGCAGTGCACTGTGGCGCAGAAAATCACGGCCCGGCCCGTACAAGCCGGTCAACCGCAACGCCGTCGCGTGGCTGGCGTGGCGCGCGGCGTTGGCCTCCGCTTCGAGCAACACGCGGCCGTTGAACGCCGGTGGTGCGGGCTCGGTGGTTTCATCAACCCACGCACCGGCATCTTCGCCATACACGGCGGTGGACGATACGAAGATCACCCGCGGCATCGCGGTGAAACGCGCCAGCGCGCGGCCTACGCCGGCAACATACAGGGCCTGGTAGGCCGCTTCACTGCGCGCATCGGGTGCCACCGCCACCACCACCGCATCGGGGTTTTCCGGCAAGGCATCAAGGCCGGCACCGCTGGCCAGATCGGCGGCCAGCCAGATCACGCCGGTACTGCCCGCCGCAGCCGGCACCTGCCGCCGCAGGGCAAACACCTGCTCGCCCTTCGCCACGCGCAACTGCGCAACGCGGCTGCCGAGATCGCCGGCACCGATCACTACCGTTTGCGGTTTGGTCTTTGTCATGCTTTACCTCGGTCAGCGCAGTGGAATCGGTTAGCATTTACCCCATGCAGCGTGCAGCCAACATCCTTTTCATCGGCCCGATGGGTGCCGGCAAAACCGTCATAGCGCGGCGGGTCGCCACGCATTTCGGTTTGCGCTTCGTCGATACCGATGCGTTGATCGAACAACGCACCGGCACCAGCATACCGATCATCTTCGATGTCGAAGGTGAAGGCGGCTTCCGCGCCCGCGAGAAAACCGTGATCGGCGAGGTATGCGCGCTGCACGGGCAGGTCATCGCCACTGGCGGCGGCGCAGTGCTCGATAGCGAAAATCAGCACGCCATCAAACAGGCTGGAGTGGTGGTCTATCTGCGGGTCAGTTTGGCTGAGCAATTCAAGCGCGTCGCCAACGACCACAACCGCCCGTTGCTGGCAACCAGCGATCCGGCCGAGCGCTTGCGACTACTGGCGCAGCAACGCGAACCGATTTATCAGGCACTTGCCGACCTGCGCTTCAGTACCGACGCCATGAATGCCGAAACCACCAGCAAACGGGTCATCGCACGGCTCGCCAGCATGCCACGTTTGCAGCACCTGATCGAGCGCCCGGGCGACTGCGCATGAACACGACGCATTCCCTGCGCGTGGCGCTTGGCGCGCGCAGCTATCCGATTGATATCGGCGCGGGCCTGCTCGATGATGCGCCGCGCTGGCTGCCACTGCTGCGCGGCCGGCATGTGCTGGTGGTGAGCGATGCCAACGTCGCGCCGCATTATCTGGCGCGGGTACAAGCGGCATTGACGCGCCACACCCACCGCGCGCTGGTGTTACCCGCTGGCGAGCAGGAAAAAACCCTGCACCGCTTCGGCGAGGTGCTGGCAGCACTTGCGCACTTGGGCGCCAGCCGCGATGCCACGCTGATCGCGCTCGGCGGCGGCGTGATCGGCGATCTATCCGGCTTTGCCGCGGCCTGCTGGATGCGCGGCATCGCCTTCGTGCAAATGCCGACCACGCTGCTGGCGATGGTCGATTCCTCGGTTGGCGGCAAGACCGCGGTCGATCTGGCCAGCGGCAAGAATCTGGTCGGTGCGTTTCACCAACCGGTCGGTGTGCTGGCCGATACCAACACCCTGGTCACCTTGCCGGTGCGCGAACTGCGTGCCGGCCTGGCCGAAGTGGTGAAGTACGGCGCACTGGGCGATGCCGCATTTTTCGACTGGCTCGATGCCCATTGCGATGCCCTGCTGGCGTGCGATAACACCACCATCAGCGAAGCCATCGCCCGCAGTTGTGCGCACAAGGCGGCGATCGTGGCCCGCGATGAAACCGAGCAGGGCGAGCGCGCCTTGCTCAACCTCGGCCACACCTTTGGCCATGCGATCGAAGCCGAACAGGGCTACGGCGGCTTGCTGCACGGCGAGGCGGTGGCGGTGGGCATGGTGCTGGCGGCGCGCTGCTCGGCGGCGCTGGGGCTTGCAGCGGCCGGCGATGGCGAGCGCCTGGCCGCGCTGCTGACCCGTTTTGGGCTGCCAACTGCGATTCCGCCGGGCCTTGCCGCCGAGCGCTTGTTGGCGCGCATGCGGCTCGACAAGAAAGCCGTTTCCGGTTCCATCCGGCTGGTGCTCTGGCATGGCATCGGCCAGGCATTCATCGCCCCCGACGTGGCGGAACATGCCCTGCTGGCGGTACTTCGCGACACCTGATCGTTTGCGCTCCGCTACAATGCGCGGATGCGCCTTTACCTTCAGCAACGGCCCGCCGCCGGCGAGGCTCCGCGTTTTGTGCAGCTTGCCTTGCAGCAGGATCTGCTCGGCGGCTGGGCTTTGCTGCGTGAAAGCGGCCAGGTGGGGGGGCGCAGCCAACTCAAGCGCGAGCAATTCCTGGAATACGATGCCGCGCTCACGGCGCTGGAGAAAGCACGCGATCTTCACCTCAAACGCGGTTTTCACGTCATGTTCGCGCAAGGCGCGAATGAACCCAACTAACATCCCCTTGGATCGTACCCATGCCCCTGCAAAATGACCGCCTGTTGCGCGCCCTCGCCCGGCAACCGGTAGACCGCACCCCGGTTTGGCTGATGCGTCAGGCCGGGCGTTTTCTGCCCGAATACCGCGCCACCCGTGCCCGGGCAGGCAGCTTCATGGGGTTGGCGACCAACCCGGAACTGGCCTGCGAAGTGACCCTGCAACCGGTGCAACGCTTTGCCCTGGATGCCGCCATCGTGTTCTCCGACATTCTCACCATTCCCGACGCCATGGGCCTGGGGCTGAGCTTTGAAACCGGCGAAGGCCCGCGCTTCGCGCGCCCGGTACGCAGTAACGCCGACATCGCCAAACTGGCGGTGCCAGACATGGACACCGAGCTGCGTTACGTGATGGACGCGGTGCGCCTGATCCGCCGCGAACTGGGCGGCAAGGTGCCGCTGATCGGCTTTTCCGGAAGCCCGTTCACACTGGCCTGTTACATGGTGGAAGGTAGTGGCAGCGACAACTTTGCGCGGGTCAAGATGTTGGCATTGGACGACCCGGCGGCACTGCATCGTTTGCTCGATGTGGTCAGCGAAGCGGTAATCGCCTACCTCGCCGCACAACGCGCTGCCGGCGCGCAGGCGCTGATGGTGTTCGATACCTGGGGTGGCACCCTGGCACCGCATCTGTACCGCGAGTTTTCGCTGCGCTACCTCACCCGCATCGCGCAAACGCTGGCACGCGGCGAAGGCAGCGAGCGCACGCCATTGATCCTGTTCGGCAAAGGCAATGCCCCGTATCTGGAAGACCTCGCCGCCAGTGGCGCCGAGGGTATCGGCGTGGACTGGACGGTGAGTCTGGCCGAAGCGCGCGTACGGTGCGCTGGCAAGGTGGCGATACAGGGCAACCTCGACCCAAGCACGCTGTACGCTTCGCCCGACGCGATTCGCCGCGAAGTACGCCGTACCCTGGACAGTTACGGCCCCGGCCCCGGCCACGTGTTCAATCTCGGCCACGGCCTGGCACCGGACATGGACCCCGAGCATGTGCGCGTGCTGGTTGATGCCGTGCACGAGTTTTCTGCGCAATAAGGAACCTGCCATGAGCAACACTACCCCCCTTCGCCGCTCGCGCAACGATCGCATGATTGCCGGCGTTATCGGCGGCCTCGCCCGCCGCTTCGATTTCAGCCCCAACGGCCTGCGCGTGATCTACGTGATCGTCTCGATCCTGTCGGCCGCATTTCCCGGCATTCTGGTCTACTTGCTGCTGTGGCTGCTGGTTCCGCTCGAAGACTGAGCCGTATTCGCAGTGCGGATCGCCAGCAACACCACCGAGATCGCCAACGCTGTCGCCGCGCTGCGCGCTGGCGAGGTGATCGGGCTGCCCACCGAAACGGTGTATGGGCTTGCCGCCGATGCCATGAACCCGGCGGCGGTGGCACGCATCTTTGCGCTCAAGGGCCGGCCGCTGGATCACCCACTGATCGTGCATATTGCCGGTATCGAGCAATTGCCACGATTTGCCCGCGAGATCCCGAACAGCGCGCGGCAACTGGCCGCCGCGTTCTGGCCCGGCCCGCTGACCCTGATCCTGCGCCGCCAAGCCGACGTGCCCGATGCCGTCACCGGCGACCAGGACACCGTCGGCCTGCGTGCGCCGGCGCACCCGCTGGCGCAGCAGGTGCTGCGCGCCTTCGCTGGCGGTTTGGCCGCACCCTCAGCCAATCGCTTTGGCCGCATCAGCGCCACCCGCGCCGAACACGTGCGCGAGGAGTTTGGTGCGCAGTTGCCGTTGCTGCTCGATGGCGGGCCGTGCCGCATCGGCATCGAGAGCAGCATCGTCGATCTGAGCGCGCAAACGCCGCGCATCCTGCGCCCCGGTGCGATCAGCCGCGCCCAGATCGAAGCCGTGATCGGCACAGTGGCGATCGGGGTGGATGGCAACAGCCCACGCACTTCCGGCACACTGGCTGCGCATTACGCACCACGCACGCCGTTGCGCCTGCTGCCACGCGATGCAATCCATGCTGCCGATGCCGACAGCGTGCAGGTGTTGGCACTGGGCAGCGTGCCCGCTGGCAGCCACGGCATCGCCCTGCCGGCCGACCCCCAAGCTTACGCACACAGCCTCTATGACACCCTGCGCTGCCTCGACGCACGAGCCAGCGCGTTGATCGTGGTGGAACAGCCGCCCGACACCGCGGAGTGGCAGGCGATCAACGATCGATTGCGGCGCTCGGCAGCCGGTGCCGGCGCCGACTGATCGCCACACCGTGATCGCCACACCCCGCCCATTGCACCTTTCGATTCTGCTAACTTGCCCATATGTCCGTCGCCATCTTGCTGATTACCCACGAAGGGCTGGGCCAGCCGCTGATAACCGCTGCCGAGCGGATGCTCGGCAGCCTGCCGCTGCCGGTTGCCGCGCTCGCGGTGCCATTCGATGCCGACCCCGAGGCGATGCTGGTTGCAGCCAGCAGCGCCTTGCGTCGCATCGATCAGGGCGATGGCGTGCTCATCCTCAGCGATCTGTACGGCGCCACGCCGGCCAACATCGCCCGCCGCGCGGCATTTCTGGGCAGCCCGGTACGGCGCGTCGCCGGCCTGAACCTGCCGATGCTGTTGCGCGCCTTGAATTACCCGGAACTCGACCTCGAGCAGATGGCCAGGGCGGCAGCAACCGGCGCCCGCCTGGCAGTGATTGCCGACGATGCGTGAAGCCAGCGTACGCGTCGAAAATCAGCTCGGCCTGCATGCTCGCGCAGCGGCCAAACTGGTGCAGCTATTGTCGCGT
>PFJA01000048.1:4155-5642 GCA_002782905.1 Lysobacterales bacterium CG_4_10_14_3_um_filter_64_11 | reverse complement strand
CGCCGCGTGGTCGAGGCAGCGCGCCAGATCAGCGTGCCGTTGCTGCTGATCAGTGGTGGCCAAAGCGATCTGGTGTCCGCACACAGCGTGGCCGAGTTTCTCGCACTGGTGCCGCACGCCCAGCACCAGCGTATCGCCAAGGCCAGCCACATGGTGGCTGGCGACGACAATGCGGCATTCACTGCCGCCATTCACACGTTTCTTGCCTCCCCTGCGGCTCGCGCCGCGCTGAGTACCGGAGAACATCGATGAGCATCGTCCTTCCGTTTCTTGCGATTGCCTTGGCTGGCGCGTTGGCCGCCTATCATCGCCTGCCGCTGCTGTTCTGGGCGCTACTCTCCGCCGCGCTGCTGACCGGCTCGGCCTTTGCCGGGGCCAACCCGGTGGCGCTGTGGCTGGCGGTGATCGGCCTGACAGCGATCACGCTGCCGCTGCTGATCGCGCCGCTGCGCCGCAGGCTGATCACCGCACCGCTGCTGGCGTTCTACACCCGCCTGCTGCCGGCACTTTCGGCCACCGAACGCACCGCGCTGGAAGCCGGCACCGTCGGTTTTGAAGGCGAGCTGTTTTCTGGCAAGCCCAAGTGGCACGAGCTGCTGGCTCAACCCAGGCCACAACTGAGCGGCGACGAGCAGGCTTTCCTCGACGGCCCCTGCGAGCAGGTTTGCGCGCTGATCGACGACTGGGAAATCACCCACGAGCGCGCCGACCTGCCGCCGAGCGTGTGGGAGTTCCTGAAAAAGCACAAGTTCTTCGGCATGATCATTCCCAGGCAGTACGGCGGGCTCGGGTTCTCGGCGCTGGCGCATTCGCGGGTGCTGCAGAAACTCGCGTCGATCTCGACCACGGTCAGCTCGACGGTGGCGGTGCCCAACTCGCTGGGCCCGGCCGAGTTGCTGCTGCACTACGGCACCGAGGAGCAGAAAAACCACTACCTGCCGCGCCTGGCCGATGGCCGCGATATCCCCTGTTTCGCGCTGACCGGCCCGCACGCCGGCTCGGATGCCACCTCGATCCCGGATTACGGCATCGTTTGCACCGGCAAGTGGAATGGCGCTGAAGTGGTCGGCATCCGGCTGAGCTTCGACAAGCGCTACATCACCCTGGCGCCGGTGGCTACCGTGGTGGGGCTGGCGTTCCGCCTGTACGACCCGGACGGCCTGCTTGGCGAGAACAAGGACATCGGCATCAGCCTGGCGCTGCTGCCGCGCGACACCCCCGGGCTGGAAATCGGCCGCCGCCATTTCCCGCTCAATGTGCCGTTCCAGAATGGCCCGGTGCGCGGCAAGGATGTATTCGTGCCGCTGTCGGCGCTGATCGGTGGCCCGGACATGGCCGGCCAGGGCTGGCGCATGCTGGTTGAGGTGCTGTCGGTGGGGCGCGCCATTTCACTGCCATCCAATGCCACCGGCGCGATGAAGATCGGTGCGCTGGTGACCGGCGCCTATGCCCGTATCCGCAAGCAGTTCGGCATTTCGATCGGCCGC
>PFJA01000048.1:0-4069 GCA_002782905.1 Lysobacterales bacterium CG_4_10_14_3_um_filter_64_11 | reverse complement strand
GGATCGCGGCGAGAAGCCTTCGGTGCCATCGGCGATCGCCAAATACCACGCCACCGAAATCAGCCGTGAAGTGGTGCGCGATGCCATGGATGTGCACGGCGGCAAAGGCGTGATTCTCGGCCCACGCAACTATCTGGGCCGTGCCTGGCAGGGCTCGCCGATTGCGATCACGGTGGAAGGTGCCAACATCCTGACCCGCAGCATGATGATCTTCGGGCAAGGCGCGATCCGCTGCCATCCCTGGGTGCTCAAGGAAATGCAGGCGGCGCAGAACCCGGATCGCGGCGCCGGCCTGCGCGCGTTCGACCACGCCCTGTTCAGCCATATCGGTTTCGCCATTTCCAACGCCGTGCGCAGCGTCTGGCTGGGGCTCAGCTTCGCCCGCTACGGCAGCGCGCCGGGCGATGCCTACACCGCGCGCTTCTACCGCAAGCTCAATCGTTACTCGGCCAATCTGGCGTTGGTGGCCGACACCTCGATGCTGTTGCTGGGCGGCAAGCTCAAGTTCAAGGAAAGCCTTTCGGCGCGCCTCGGCGATGTGCTCAGCGGCCTGTACATCGCCAGCGCCATGCTCAAGCGCTACGAGGACGAAGGCCGCCCGGTCGATGAACAGCCGCTGCTCGCCTGGGCGTTCCACGATCGCGTGCATCGTATCGAATTGGCACTGTCGGCGGCACTGCGCAACTTCCCGATCCGCCCGGTCGGCTGGTTGCTGTGGCTGCTGGTGTTTCCATTCGGTCGGCGCGCGCAAGCGCCCTCGGATCGCCTCGGCCACCGCGCTGCGGCGCTGCTGCTGTCGCCATCGGCGGTGCGCGATCGGCTCGGTGAAGGCGCTTACCTCACGCCCGGCGCGCACCACCCCGCCGGCCGCATCAATGCCGCGCTGGCGAAAGCGATCCTGGCCGAGCCGGTCGAGCGCAAGTTCCTCAAGGCGCTGAAAAACAGCGACATCGAGGCGCTGGAGTTCGCCGATCAACTGGCCGAAGGGGTCAAGGAAGGCTGGATCAGCGTCGATGAGCGTCGCCTGCTTGAGGAACTGCGTGCAATCACCCTGGACGCGATCACGGTGGATGATTTCGACCCCATCGATCTTGCCGCTGGCAAGCCAAGCGCAACGGCGCGGGTTGAGAAAGCGGCGTGAAGCTCTTCGGGGCGAAAGGAGATAGCGCGATGACCGCCAACGCCGAAAGCCTGCCGCTGGAGCATTTGCAGCAATGTCAGGCCGGGCTTGCGCGCATTGAGCACAAGCAGGATGAAGCGGTAACGCGTCTCGGCCGACTCGAGGTTGCGCTGGCAGCACTGCGCCGTGACGTAGCGCACGCCGAAGAAGGCGCGGCCGAAGGCGGCGTTCGCGTCAACCATCTGGCCGAACGCATCGAGCCTATCGAGCGGCGGCTCGATCTAGCAGCCTGCCGGAGTTGACGCTGATCTACTGCGGAGAGCCGAGATGGGTCAAATTTTCCACTCTTTCTCGTTAAAGGGCCCTGCCATTCGCCGCAAAAGCACAAAAAATCTGCCTCAAACCGGCTTTCCCTCGCTACGTTCGGTCACGCCCGACAGGCTGCCAGGCGATGCGCCCTGGCCAGGCAACCGGTAGGCCCGCATGAGATGTCTGTGGTGGACTGGTATTCTGCAAACCGATCATCTCTCAGGTTGATGCTGCCATGTTCGATCACTTGCGTCTGCCCGTGTTGTTCGTCGCCGCCCTGCTGCTCACTGCCTGTGGCGGCGGCGGTGAAGTGCGGCGCATCTACCCGCCACAGGCCACGATCCAGCAACTTACCCTGCTAGCGGATGGTGGCTGGTCGCTCAACGTGCGCATCGAGAACTTCAGCAATGTCAGCGCCCGCATCGACGCTATCGATCTGAAGATGCAGATCGATGGCATTGCCGCCACCACCATCGCGATCACCCCGCAGCGACAGGTGTCGGCGAACTCGGTTGAGATTTTCTCCCTCGACCTGCAACCGGCGCCGGCGGCGCTTGCCGCAGCGGCACTGGCGCAAACCGATCACCGCGGCCTGCGCTATCGGCTCGATGGCCACATCACCACCAGCGATCCGGATGATCGCTACCCAACCGAATTCGAAAGCGTGCTGTCGCCGGTACCGGGGCTCGATGGCGTGTTTCGTTGATTGCCCACAATGGATTTTTGACCATGAACAACTACAAAGCCCCACAACGTGACATGCAATTTGCCCTGTTCGATGTGCTTGGCGCACAGGCGCTGTATGACCGCCTCGGTTTTGAGAACGCGCAACGCGACGTGCTCGATGCGGTCCTAGCGGAGGGCGCGCGTTTCACCGAGCAGGTGCTGGCGCCAGTCAATCAAAGCGGCGATGCCGAAGGTTGCCACTACGACAAGGCCAGCGGCGCGGTCACCGCGCCCAAGGGTTTCAAGGAGGCCTATGCCCAGTTCGTTGACGGCGGCTGGAGCGGGCTGACTGCCGCCGAAGCACTGGGCGGGCAAGGCCTGCCCGAATCATTCGGGGCGGCGCTCAAGGAAATGATCGACGCCGCCAACCTCGCCTGGGGCAACTATCCGCTGCTCTCGCATGGCGCCACCGAGGCCTTGAAGCGCTACGGCGAGGACTGGCAACAGCAAATCTTTCTGCGCGCCATCGTCGAAGGCCGCTGGACCGGCACCATGTGCCTGACCGAACCGCACTGCGGCTCCGATCTGGGCCTGCTCAAGACCCGTGCCGAGCCGCAAGCCGACGGCAGCTACGCGCTCACCGGCACCAAGATCTTCATCACTGCTGGCGAACACGACTTCACCGACAACATCGTGCATCTGGTGCTGGCGCGTCTGCCCGATGCCCCGCCCGGCACCAAGGGCATCTCCACCTTCATCGTGCCCAAGCGCAAGGTGAGCCGCGATGGCAGCGTCGGCGAAGCCAATGCGGTGCGCTGCGGTGCGATCGAACACAAGATGGGCATCCACGGCTCGGCCACCTGCGTGATGAACTTCGATGGCGCCGAGGGCTACCTGATCGGGCCGGCCAACAAGGGCCTGATGGTGATGTTTGCGATGATGAACAGCGCACGGCTGGCGGTGGGCATCCAGGGCCTCGGCATGATCGATCGCGCCTACCAGGGCGCGCTCGCCTACGCCCGCGACCGTCTGCAGATGCGCGCCGCGTCGGGCCCGAAGTTCCCCGACAAGCCGGCCGACCCGATCATCGTGCATCCGGATGTACGGCGCATGCTGCTCACTTGCAAGGCGTTCGCCGAGGGCGGCCGGCTGCTGGCCTACCACGCGGCCACGCTGGTGGACGTGCTGGAACAGGCAACGGATACCGATGAGAAACGGCAGGCGGACGACCTGCTGAGCTTCCTCACCCCGGTAGTCAAGGCCTGTCTCACCGAGTGGGGCGTCGAGTGCAGCTACCATGCGCTGCAATGTTTTGGCGGCCACGGCTATGTGCGCGAGTGGGGCATGGAGCAACTGGCCCGCGATGCCCGCATCACCACCATCTACGAGGGCACCACGCAGATTCAGGCGCTGGATCTGCTCGGCCGCAAAGTGCTGCAAACCCACGGCCCGGGGCTGCGTCAGTTTGGCGCAATGATCGAAGCGTTCTGTACCGAGCACGCTGGCAACGCGGCGCTGGCCGAGTTCATCGGCCCGCTGGCGGAAAAGGCCAAAGAGTTGGCGACGCTGACCCTGGAAATCGGCAGCAAAGCCACACGCGACCCCGAGGAGATCGGCGCCGCTGCGGTTGATTACCTGTTCCACACCGGCTACGTGGTACTGGCCTACTGGTGGGCGCGCGCGGTGGCAACCAGCGCTGCCGGTAATTATCCGGCCGCGTTCAAGGCGGCCAAACGCGACACCGCGCGGTTCTACTACGCCCGCATCCTGCCGCGCACCATGAACCACGCCGCCGGCATCCGCGCCGGCGCGGCAAGTCTGATGGCGCTGGATGCCGACAACTTCGATAGCTAAGCGCATCGCCGGGCCACGAAGCGGTCTCGATGCAATCCCGGGTTACGGCCCTGCGGCCTTCAACCCGGGCTACACCATCACCAACACATCGCCGTTGTAGCCCGGGTTATAGCCGCGCAG
>PFJA01000108.1:16399-37676 GCA_002782905.1 Lysobacterales bacterium CG_4_10_14_3_um_filter_64_11 | reverse complement strand
GACCGCACTGCGCACGGTCTCCAGCAGACTGCCGACCCGCGCTACCTCAAGATCAAGCAACTCACCTTCCGCATCAAAATGCGGCAGGCTGGCTTGGCCATCCGAGCTCATGCTGATTTGCGCAAGCGGCACACCATTTGCAAACAGCCAATGCAGCGCTTGAGCGGCGACAACATCGCCCGAGGCGGTGAGCGCCGCCGTGGTACTCGTGGTCAAGTCGATGCTGCCACCGCGTCGCGTCCAAGCAAGCGCTGCGGACAGCAAGCCCTGTGAACGATTGATGTGGGTCGGCTGCCATTGCCGGATCGGCACTTCGTGCGCATCGCACACGGCATGCAGCAAGCGCAGGTGTTCGTCACCATCGCCGACATGAATCAGCACCGTGCCGGCCTTCCCCGCCAACATGCCGCCGACCCGAGCCTCGGCGGCGATACGCGCCAACTCGTGTGCCTCGGGCTGAGAGCCACGATGGTCGGCAATCGCAAGCTCGCCGACGCCAATGATGTCTGGAATCAGCGTCAGATCGGCGCGAACGCTGCCGGTCAGCGTGGTGACGGGGACGTGATAGGAGCCGGTCAGCGCATAGCCAGTTATGCCAGACGCTTGCAGTGAGCGTGTCGCCGCCAGCAAGTCGGCGTGGCTGCGCGTGATATCGTCGGTACCCAGGGCGCCAATGATTGACGTGATGCCAGCAGCAATGGCATCGCCGGGGTTGAGTGCGGGTGTGCGCGAGGCGAACCCGCCCTCGCCGCCGCCACCGCTGACATGCACCAGACCATCGACCAATCCGGGACACGCCCACAGTCCAAGGCCGTCGATGATTTTCACCGGCAACGCCAGTGTCGCGATAGGCAAGTCCGGCTGGATGGCGAGAATTCGTCCACCCCCGAGCAGAATATCGGCAACACCGATCGGTGCAGGGCAAAAAACGGTGGCAGCGCGGATCAACATCAGGGGCGGCGATTCATGCATATCCAATCTCCGAAGCCACCGCGATACCGAGCGCTGCAATCAGCAACAGGAGCAGTGTGAGCTTCCAGGTGCAACGCAGCCAATGGGTCCACGATACCCCGGCTACTCCAAGCGCGCCCATCATTGCCGACGATGTAGGGACGAGCAGATTGCTGAACCCATCGCCAAACTGAAATGCGAGCACTGCTATTTGTCGCGATACGCCAAGCAGATCACCAAGGCCCGCCATCAGCGGCATGGTGATTGCGGCTTGCGCCGAGCCGGAGGTGACAAAAAAGTTGAACAGCGATTGGGTTGCCAACATGCCTTGCGCGGCGAGCATCGGCGGTAGACCTTGCAACAGGTGGGCCGCATGATAGAGCAGTGCGTTGAGCGACGATGGGCTGTGCACGTCACTGCCGCCAAATAACCACAGCATGCCTTTGGCTGCGGCGATAACCAGCACTGTGGGAGCCAGTTGCGCTGCCCCGGTAGCGAATGCATCGCTCGACGCACGCAAGCTCAAGCGCCCCGATAACCGTGCGACGAGGGCAACCGCTACAGCGAGGGTAAAAAACTGGCTGGCTATTTCACCGATATAAAAATGCCAACGAGTGACCCCAACCACGATCCAGGCGATGCAGCCGATGACAGCCGAGACAATCACGATATCGGTTACAGCGATGGCATGCTGGCGAGTGGGCACGGCGAGCGGCACGCTGACAACGGGTGCCCGCGTGCGCCGCGCCAGAGCAACCACCCACAGCATCGTGAAAACCGTTGCCGCAAGCCACACCAGCATGCGTAATTCAGAGCCGGAATAAAGTGGCAATCCGGCAATGGTCTGCGCAATCGCAACGCTGAACGGGTTCATCCATGAGGTGGCAAAGCCCACTTGGCTGGCGCCGTAGGTGCATAACACCGCAACCACTGGGGTAAGGCCGATGCGCTGAAATACCGGCAGCAGCAACGCGAGGAAGGCGATGGTTTCCTCGCCCATGCCGAGCACCGCACCGCCAGTGGAAAAAATGCCGATCAAGGTGATGATGAGCAGCGTTGGCCGGTCTTCGGTGTGTGTCACCAGCGCCTCGATCAGGCGTTCGAGTGCGCCACTGGCATGAATTACGCCGAATGTGCCGCCCACGATCAGCAAGAAGGCAACCACACCGACCGCGGCGCTGTTGCGTGAACCGCTGACCAGCCCCTCGAACAACACGTTCATCAGACCCTTGCCGCCGTCACCCGCGAAGAAAGACAGCGTCTCGGAATGCTCAACGGCACGGTAACTGGCCATCGACAGGGGTTGATCGGGCAAGAACATACCTTGTGGCAGCCATTGCGCCGCAACGCCGAGGACGAGCGCGAGCGACAGTACGATCAACAGCGCATTGCCGCCGGATTGCTGCCCGGCGGCAGCCGTGGTCTGGCTATCACGCATTGGGCTCAGAACCGATGGGTGTAGCTAAGCGTGAACCAGCGGCCGAGTGTGTTGTGGTTGAACAGGTCAACGTTGGTTGCCGAGCCGAGCGATAACGGGGGATCTTTGTCGAACAGGTTGCGGGTCGTGAGGTTGACGAATCCCGCCTTGCTGATGTCCCAGGTCAGGCTGAGGTTGAATACCGTCCATGATGCGACCTTGCGCCCTGCTGGAACGTCTTCGCGGGTGTCATCGTCGAAGTAGCTGTCGGTATAGTTGGCCCAGAATCGGGTCGAGATGGCATCGTGTGACCAATCGACGCCGATGCTGCCAACCCAATCCGGGAAACGGAATTCGCCGACACGCTCAACCAGCCGTGCGCCATCAATGCATTCGCCAATGCCGCGTCGGCCACTGCTGTCGGGGCCATCGCACGATTCCTGACGTTTGAACGAGTTCGTCCACGTCGCGTCGGCAAACAAGCGCAAGTCACCCAAGCGCTCGCTATCGATGCGATGTTCCAACGAAAAGTCGATGCCATCGGTCTTTTGCCTACCAATGTTGGTCAGTGCCAGATGCACTTCTTCAATTGGGCTGCCGATGCTGCCATCACGTGTTTCGATGCCAACCTCACCCGCACCGAGGCTCCCTTCGGGCACCACCAGTGTGGGGTCTTGCAAGGCCAGACGGAACAGTTCAAGTTCATCGATGTCGACCAGATTGCGTTGCACAAAGCGCCAATAATCGGCGGTGAACGAGGTATTGCGGCCAAGGTTGAAGGCCACGCCGACAAACCAGGTGTCAGCGGTTTCTGCACGCAAATCGGGATTGCCGTTAATCTCGGTCAGAAACGCATCATCGTCGGCAAATTGATCGCAGAAATTGTTGAAAAATTCACTGCCGGGCGAGCACGGCAATGATCCCGAGCCGAGGGTCAGGCCGGCGCCAGACTGCGCCAGCGAAGGGGCCCGAAATGATGAGTTCCAGCCGCCGCGCAGCAGCACCGAGTCGCTGGGTTGCCAGCGCACGCTGACCGCTGGATTGAAGTCGCTGCCAAAGTCGTCGTAATGATCGAGGCGGCCCGCCAAGCGCAGATCGAGGCTGGCGTGCAACGGGACCAACACCTCAGCGAACGCCGCGTATTGGGTGCGCTCGGCGCTGGCGGCAGTGGAGCCAAATCCGAACACTGGCACCTCGTTGGTGACCGGGTCGTTGGTAGCCAGTGGCGAGGGCGAATCGCTGATTTCTTCGCGGCGTACCTCGGTGCCGAAGGCCCAACTGATCGGGCGCGAGGCCAGTTCACCCCAGGTGCCGCTGATTTTGGCGTCCCAGAAGTACAGTTCGGACAGGCCATTGCGCGGCACCCGTTCATTGAGCAGGCTGATGACAGCGGGATCATTGGCCGCCTGGCCGTTGAACGGATCGAAATACAGACCATCGATACCGGGCGTGCAAGTGAGACGGCCATCAGCGCATAACTCGCCGCGCAGGCCCGCGCGGAACTTGGCGACGTTGACGATGCCGGCGACGCCGACTTGCGAGGACTCGCTGCGCGAGTAGCTGGAGGCCGTTTCCCAGTCCCAGCCGGATATCGCGCCACGCAAGCCGCTCAGCCAGCGATAGGACTCGGTTTCATTGCTGATCGTGCGCGGGTCGGTGAAACGACCCCATGCGAAAATCGGAAAGTCGGGATCAACGCCCGCATCGAGCAGCCGGATGCGCAATTCCTCGGGCATGCCAGGGTGGTCGAATGGCACTTCTTCACTGCTGAAGGGTGCCGGTTCGCTGTTGGCGGTGGCATCGTTGTTCTGATAGGCGAACTCGTTGAACCACTCGATGCCGTTGTCAAACTCGAACGAAAATGTGCTGTATGCGCCAATGCGCTCGGTCGCCGGCACCGTCGCAGTGAAGGCATTACGGTTCAACTCGCAGAACGCACCGAAACGGCTGATCGGGAAGCCAGGGCGGCCATCAAAGCGCTGCGCATCGGGGCAGCCGGCCTCGACCAGATCGAACTCCTGCGCAAACAGGTCGTTGAAGCTGGGAAATATGCCCTGCTGCGAGGGCCGTGGCTCGACCGCGCTGATACCGCGATCACGGTCGAACAGCGCGTTGCGCTGGAAGTAATCGACGATAACCATCCCGCGCCAGTTGCTGCCGTTGCTGCCGGCCACGATATTGGCGTTGTAGCGCGCTTCGTCGGTGTCCGCTTCGCTGTCGGCATAGCTGACATCCACCCGCACGCCTTCGAAATCCCGCCGCAGGATGAAGTTGACGACGCCGGCCACCGCATCAGCGCCATATATTGCCGAAGCGCCTGTAGTCAGCACCTCGATACGATCGATGGCGGCAATCGGGATGGCGTTGACATCGACAAAGTTTTCGGAGCCTGAAGCGAATGAAGCGGCTGCGATACGTCGACCATTGACCAGCGTCAGCGTAGATGCCGTGCCAAGGCCGCGCAGCGATATGCCGGCAAAGCCGGCTGGGGTATCGCCCTGTTTGCTTCCTGAATTGGCTTCGGTGAAATTTCCGGTGCCGCCGCCGCGCTGGCTCAGCTCACGCAGCAGGTCGGTTACGGTGCGTGCTCCGTAACGCTCGATATCCTCGCGGCTGAATATCTTGATCGGCTGCGAGTCCTGGATATCGACACCGCTGATGTTGGAACCAGTTACCAGTACGTCATCCAGACGGGCAGCATCTTGCGGTTTTGCCGCGTCGTCCGAACGGTCTTCAGCGTTGGCTTGGGTATGTGCAGTGCAGGCAAGGGCGACCAACGCGGCAGCGCAGGCGCGCGACAGAGTCGTGTGACGATTCATGATTTTCCCCAGTGGCATCAGTGGCGGCACCTACCCCGTTGCGAGGCGCAGTGACACCAAGTTTCGACGAACAGCGTGTAAACAGCGCGCAGTGCCTGCGTGCGCTACTCGTCAAACCACTCGGAAAGGTAATAGCTCTCGTAGCGATATTCGCCGGGATCGTACTCGAACGGTAGCAGTGCGCGAGAGAGCATGGACGCTTTCTAGCGTACCTCTTGCCGCGCTGTCAAGTGCTGTGTAAGAGTTGCTGCTTGCAACCATTTGTCGCCATGCGGTAGCGTGAAGCGATGCAAACCCGCTCATTTCTCATCGTCTTGTTGGTCGCGCTCGCGTGGCAGCCGAAACCGTCGCAGGCTGCGCAAGCGCCACGTGACATGCTGCTGATCGGCGGCGGCATGCGTATCTGCGCGGCGGCATCGGTGCGCGATTGCGCTGAAACCTTTGCCGGTTTCTCGCCAGCACAAACGCCGCAAATACGCTTTCACTTTGACGAAACCGGGGTTGCAACGGCAACCGACCCGGCGTTGTGGTCGTCATCGCCAGCCGCTATTGCCGCGTTGGCCGGCCCTATCCTGCGCGCAGTGGCTAGCGAACAGGTAGCAACACTTGACGAAGACGATGCTATCGCTGCCATCACGAATGTTTGTTTGCCAGTTGCTGGTAGCGCCTGCAACGATGGAACCGCAGCACATGGCGCGCTGTGGTGGGACAAACTACTGGAGCGCGAACGACAAGGGGTTTTGGCTGCATTGCAAGTCCCGGATATCGATGGTGCTGGTGTGCGACGCCGTGAAGGAGTCAATGTGCATGCTTCGCGCAACCCAAACGCAGCCCAGATGCTGGAGCGCTTTGTCGCATTGGCCCGGCGCAATGGCACTGCTCGGCCGCGTATCGCGGTCGTTACCGCGGCATCAGCAGATCCGTTTGCGGTTGTCGATTTTTACCTTGAGGTGTTTCGCCAGCTTGGCGCGGAGCCGGTCTGGTGGCCGCTCGACGCAGCCCTGGCCGGCGTGATCGAACACGGCGAGTCATGCGATCGACTCGAAACGGTGCGAAGGGCCGAAATGGCATTGCCCGGGCGTGAGCGCGTCTATCCCGACCTCGCGGTGCAGCAGATGGAACAGTGCCTTGCGCGTGCCAACCTCGCGCAATGGCCGACACAGGTCGATGGCGTATTTTTTTCCGGTGGTGACCAAAGCCGTTTGCGCACCGTGTTTTTCACTCGCGACGGCAAACCCAACGGCATTCATCGTGCGCTCGCCACGTCGTTCGCCGCGGGTTCGTTGGTGATAGCTGGCACCAGCGCCGGATCGGCGGTGCAGTCATCGCGCGCCATGCTGAGCAATGGCGAGAGCCGATGGGCGCTGGCGCATCAAGCGATTTCCGGCAGGGCGCCGGAGCCCGGTTGTACCCGTGCCGGTCGTTGCGGGGTTGGTATCCCGGAATCAGCATTGACCTACGATGCTGCCGGCGGCCTGGGATTGGTGCCCGAGGCGATCATTTTTGACACCCATTTCTCCGAGCGTGGCAGGGAATTGCGCTTGCTCGCCATGCTGCATGACGCGGCTGTCAGCAACGGTATTGGCATTGACGAGAACAGCGCCGTGCACCTGCGCTGGCAGGCTGGCACCGATACACTTGTCGAAGCGCTTGGCGCATCGGGAGCCTGGTTGCTGCGACGAGCGTCGGCGGGCGGTGATGACGGTTACCTGTGGGTCGATGCGCACTACCTCGCTACCGGCAGCAGCGCGTATTTGGGCAGTCGCGGTTGGCGCTTGGATGGCGATCACAGACCAGTGCGCCGCGCGCGTCTAAGCGCCCCGGCTGATGTGCTGGACGCTGGTGCAATGCGGCGTTTCGCCTGGGATTTTGCCGCTCATGGTCGACGTCAATCGACTTTTTTCAACAGCGTTGCGTGTGGCCGAGCCACGATCAAGGTGATGCACAGCGAGCGAACTGCGGCATTCGCGCCGCTGCCGCCTGCAACCCATGGCAGTGTTGCCGGGGTGCGCATCGGGCTGAACCGTTCGCAGTGCGAATGAAACACAGTCCCGCGCTAGCCGAGGGCAAAGGAAACTCTGATCAAGTCAGAGTTTCCGCAGGCGATGGACGGCCTGTGCGCGGATCAATTACCCAAGCGTTTTATTTGCGGCTTTTGCGTCCTGTGCGGACTCGATGCGCTTTGGACGCTTGTGCGGATCATGCAGCAGGCAAAGCCAGCGCCACGCTGAGTCCACCATCCGCGCGATTGCGCAGGCTGATGCTGCCGCCGTGCGCTTCGGCGATCTCGCGCGCCAGCGCCAGGCCAAGGCCGGTGCCGCTGCGTTTGGTCGAGTAGAACGGCACCAGCGCGTTGGCCAGTACCGCATCGTTCATGCCGCTGCCGCGATCGAGCACTTCGATCCGCGTGCCGCGCGGTACCTCGCGCACGCGCAGTTGCACCTGCTGCGGGTCGGAACCGGACTCGTGCGCGTTCTTGATCAGATTCAGCAGCGCCTGCTCCAGTTGCGCGGCATCGGCGCGCAGCGGCGCTTGCGGCAGCTCGCCATCCAGCGCGAACTGGGCGTGCAGCTGCAGGCGCTCGATGAATGCTGGCCACTGCAACGGCTCCAGCCGCGGCGTGGGCAGTTTGGCGAAACGCGCATAGCCGTTGATGAAGCCTTCCAGATGGCGCGCACGTTCCTCGATGGTGGCGAAGATCGATTCGATGCGTTGCACCTGTTCGCGTCGGATCAACTCGGCACCGGAGTGCGCCAACGAGGCGATCGGTGCCAGCGAATTGTTGAGTTCATGCGAGATCACCCGAATCACCTTTTTCCAGGTCTGCACCTCCTGCCGGCGCAGCTCGCTGGTGAGCTGGCGCAGCAGCAATAGTTCGTGCGAGCGGCCGTTGAGGCTGAAGCGCTTGCGCGCGAGGTGATACACCTCCTCGTCATCGGCGTTATCGACGTGCTCCGGGCGAATCACGAACAGGCCGTCGCCGGGGCGCGCCACCGCCTCCGCCAGCGCCGCCGGTGCGCTGCGCAGCAGCGTATCGAGGCTGTGTCCTTCGAGCTTGCGGCCTTCATTGAGCAACCGGCGTGCGCCCAGATTGGCGAACACCACATGGCCGCCCGGCGCGATCAGCAGCATCGCCACCGGCGTGTTCTGCACCATGGTGTCGAGCAGCAACTCGCGCTGTACCAAGGTGAGGCGTTGTTCGCGCAAGGCGGCACCCAGCGCATTGTGCGCGGCGACCAGATCGCCGAGTTCGTCGTTGCCGTTCCAGACGATGCCGAAACTGAAATCGTTGTCGCGGTAGCTGCCCACCGTGCCGCTGAGCGCGCGGAACAACGACAGCACCGTGCGCAGCAGGCGCCGGCTGAACGCAAGCGTCGTGATCAGCGCCAGCGCCGCGAGCGCAACGGCTGCGGCAGTCAATACCCAGCGCCGGCCATGCGCGGGCGGTGCAAGCTGGCGGTCCTGGGAAGTGGTGTCACGAATCATGGGCTGGGTTCTGCAAGCGATGATGGGTTCGCATTGCATGTCGCGTGCCAATCAGGAGTGCCATGATTATCAACGCGTTGCACGATCAGCCGAAGTGTCCGTGCCGCGTGCTGTCCGTCCGCCGGACAATCACACGTTCAACTTGGTTGCGCCATCGTGCCGCCACAATTGCCCGCAGGCGTTTGCACCGCGGCGTTAAACTGGCATCTTTCGCGGAGAGGAAATCGTTCATGTGTGGCATCGTTGGTATCAGCGCGCAGCGCGACGTGGTGCAAAACCTGATCGCCGGGCTCAAGGCGCTGGAATATCGCGGCTACGATTCCGCCGGCATCGCCGTGCTCACCGATGCCGGCGTGCGCCGGCTGCGCGCCAAGGGCAAGGTGGCCGAGCTGGAAGCGCGGCAGCAGGCGACGCCACTGGCCGGTTTCAGCGGCGTGGCGCACACGCGCTGGGCCACGCACGGTATTCCCAGCGAAGACAACGCGCATCCGCACGCCTCGCAAGGCGTGTGCGTGGTGCACAACGGCATCATCGAGAACCACGCCACGCTGCGCGCGCAGTTGCAGCAGGCCGGTTTCGTGTTCGAATCGCAGACCGATACCGAAGTCATCGCGCACCTGATCGTGCACCTGCAAGCCGATGGCCGGCCGTTGCTGGCCGCGGTGCAGGCGGCACTGGCGCAGTTGGAAGGCGCCTATGCCATCGCCGTGCTTTCCGAGCGCGATCCCGGACTGCTGATCGGCGCGCGTCGTGGCTCACCGCTGGTGCTGGGGCTGGGCGAGGGCGAACAGTACCTCGCCTCCGATCCGCAGGCGCTGTTGTCGTTGACGCGTCGCTTCATCTATTTGCAGGAAGGCGATGTGGTGGAGCTCAGCCACGAGCGTGTACAGATTTTCGATGAGCACGGCGCCGTTGTGGAGCGCCCGGTCAAGCAGGCCGCGTTTGGTAGCGATGCGGTCGAGCGCGGTGAATACCGCCACTACATGCTCAAGGAAATCCACGAGCAGCCGCAGGTGATCGCGGAAACCCTGGAGGGCCGAATCGCCGGCGGCAAGGTGCTCAACGAAATCTTCGGCGTCGGTGCCAGCGAACTGCTGGGGAAAACGCAAGCGGTACACATCGTCGCCTGCGGCACCAGCTATCACGCCGGTTTGGTCGCTCGCTATTGGATCGAGACCCTGGCCGGGGTGCCGTGCAGCACCGAAATCGCCAGCGAATACCGCTATCGCCATCCGGTGGTACAACCGGGCACGCTGTTCCTCACCATCTCGCAGTCCGGCGAAACCGCCGACACCCTGGCCGCGTTGAAGATGGCCAAGACGCGCGGCTACTTCGCCGAACTGGCGGTGTGCAACGTGCCCGAATCCTCGCTGGTGCGCGAGTCGCGGCTGGTGTTGATGACCCGCGCCGGCCCGGAAATCGGCGTCGCCTCGACCAAGGCCTTCACCACGCAGTTGGCCACGCTGGCGCTGTTCGCGCTGGCGCTGGGCCGGGTCAAGGGTATGGATGAAGGCCGCTACCGGCGCGGCGTGCGCCAGCTCGAACAACTGCCGGCGATGGTGGCCGAAGCGCTGGCGCTGGACCCGCAGATCAAGCTGCTGGCCGAGCAGTTCGTCGACAAGGAGCACGCGCTGTTCCTCGGCCGCGGCACCCATTGGCCGATCGCCATGGAAGGCGCGCTCAAGCTCAAGGAGATTTCCTACATCCACGCCGAAGCCTACGCCGCCGGCGAACTCAAGCACGGCCCGCTGGCGTTGGTCGATGCCAACATGCCGGTGATCGCGATTGCCCCCAACGACCACCTGATCGACAAACTCAGTTCCAACATGGAAGAAGTACGCGCCCGCGGCGGCCGCCTGTTTCTGTTCGTTGAGCAAGGTGTTGCCCACGGTTTCGATGGTGCCAGCGTGCTCACCCTGCCCAAATGCGGCGAAATCTCGGCGCCGGTGGTGTTCACCATTCCGCTGCAATTGCTGGCCTACCACGTTGCCGTGCTGCGCGGCACCGATGTCGATCAGCCGCGCAACCTGGCCAAGTCGGTGACGGTGGAGTAGCGCGCCACAGGCCTCGGCGTCAATTGCAGCTCGAACGCACCGCGATGCGCTCGATCGGAACGGTGAAGGCCCCGCCAAACTCGGGCAGTGCCGGGGTCACCACCATCTGTGCCGTGTTGCAGTTGCCGGCATCGACGGTAACTTTGACTGTGCCCCATACGCGGCGGACGACATTGGCGGGATTGAAGCGGCTGCCGAAGTCGGCACCGCTGGTGATGTACAGATCGAAGGTGAGGGCCTTGGTTTCGCCGGTGGCCGGCGAGCGTGCTTCGCCGATCATCCACACCTGACGGCCGCCAAGATAGGTGTAGTAGCTCAACACAAAGGTGGCGCCGTCGCCTTCGAGACTGATTTGCACCCCCTCGCCATCGCGCTGCCGGTTGAACCAGTTGCCGGTGAAATCCACTGCGGCAATGCTGGAGACTGAAATCAGGCAAAACGCGTCGGCAATCTCGGGCTGCATTTGCTGGATCGAGCATTGCGAAAACTGATCCGTACCACCCACCGTTGGCGCCATCAGACCCGGTGCTGCACTCTCGCAGGCGCTGCCGCTTTGGCCGTCATGCGGTGCACCGAAGTTGTGGCCAAGCTCGTGCGCAAAGATCAGCGTGCCAATATTGATGCTGTCGGTAAACTTGTTGACGCCGTAGCCGACACGATCACTGCATAACGTACCAACCCAGGCAATGCCACCATTGTTTGCTTCCGCGCGGCTGGTGAATAGGTGCGCATTACCGGCGCTGGGAATCGCTGTCCCGGCGCCGTTAAACATGAAGTCGGTGAACTGATCAAGCAGGGTGTTGAGGTCGGGCGCGGTCAGCGGGCCGTCGTTGCTCAGCAGTTCGACGTGTTGCAGCTCAAGCCCAATACCCACCTGATTGCTGAAAATGCCATCGACGTTGTTGAACAAGGTGAGCAAGGTTGCTTCGGCATTGGCGCCCGTCCTGGTGCGGAATGCGGTATCGGCGACCAGGGTGATCGGCAGACGCTTGGTTACACCGGCCATGGCAATCTGTGGCAGTTCGCCGAGCAACGCTTGCCCGGGCACGCGGTTGGGTGCCAGCGGCGCGGTGTGTCCATTGGCCTCAAACAGAAATCCCGGCAATTGCAGGTCTTCGGCGCGATACATGGTCACGTTGTCGACCGCGCCAGTACGCGATGGCGTTGTCGTCGTTGGGGATGCAGGTTCGATCAACCACAGGCTGATGCCATCGAACAGCACGCCATGCCAGCCGTTGTCGAAGTAAGTGAGCCGTGCCCAACTGCCGTCATCGCCAGCGTCGGCCAGCAACACACGAACCCCCGCCGGTACGCGACCAGCCAGTGCCGAGTTGTTGCGCAAGGTAAACGAAAAGCTGCGCCCGCCCGCACTGAGCGTGATCGGAACAGTGCCAGTGCTGGCCGGCACCGGCAGTGCGATCGATTCCTGCGCAAGAATCTGCGGCGAAACGGGTGCTGCGGCGTGGACCAGGCTGCCATTCGAAAACACGGCGACAACGAGGATTGGAACAAGGGCAGAAACAAGACGGTTCATGTGATTTCAATCCCTGCGCATGTCGCGCCGTTACGGGTGATGGTCAGCGCGGCGAACGGCTGGTGAACGCATGCTGGGTAGCATGCCGCCCATGATGCCAAACCATAGCGCTGAACCGTTGTTGCGGCAATTCGTTAGCCACCATTTCGTGGCCGCTGATTCGGCCTGAGCATTTCCCATCCGCAAAGATCGTCTGCGCTTTCCATGTCCAATCGCGCATGTCGGAGTCCAGCGGGTGGATCGTCGGACACTGCAATGTACGTTTGGCTGCTCGAAAGTTTATGTGGGAACACTGCCAGACAAGAGCCGTTACCTTTCGTTGACGGGTAGCGGATCGCTTCAAAGCCGGCATCGAGAATCAGGCTCGCCAGAATCTGGCTCAGCGAGGGTAATCCAAATTGTACAGGCATGGTCCGCCAGTTCTTCAAGAGCGCCTCGGAACGAAGGCGGCCGACGGTGTAGACCATGAAAACGGTACGGCTGGACAATCCAAGCCGCTTCTGAAGTTGCCGTGCTTTCGCGGGTAGTTTCATCTTGCGCAGTACAGCGCAAAGGCCTTCGAACGCACCATGCTGGTCGACATCAAAGACTCGTTCCAACTGGCCGTCTAGGCATACGGCGGTAAAACTGTTTCCTGGATGCAAGGCCAATTCTTCCGGCGAGAGACCATCGATTCGATCGCCACGGTCGAGTTGAAATTTTTTTCGCGATAGGCTGTCTCGAAGTTCTCTCCGAGATACAGTGAAGGCCACGGCGCGCGCATCGTTTTGTCGACGTCGCGACCGATGTTGAATCGGCCGCCGTATTCCGCAAGGCTTCCGGCTGCCGAAAGCGGATCGGTGCTGTAACGCCATGTAACCAATCGTGTCCATCGCGAAAACGTGAGACTCGCTGGCGCGACGCACTGCAACGCCGCGATCATCGCTTCGTGGTGCCGTTGACGTTGCGGCTCCAACCCGTAGTAAAGCTGATCGTTAAGCTCATCAAGGTCGTCGGACATCCGCTTCCAACGCGTGATATCCGATATCCGCGTCCGAAAATCGATCCAGTTCAAGCAGGCCCGGGCGTGAGTCGGTGATCGACGCGCGCGGACTTGTGCGTGGCGGTTCCTGTTTCCGGGACTTTCCCACTTGGCGTTGCCCGCGCAATCAGGCCGGTGGTGTCGCGCGTTCCATCACGGCACTGACGATGTGCTTGCGCAAGCGATCGAAACGACCAAGGCGAACCATATCGCGTGGTGACACGTCACCAAGCAACGGGTTTTTCGCCTTGAACCACAGTGCTGTTTTTTCCACGTCCCCGCCGAAGGCCTCGGCAACGAGGTTGCAGGTCATGGCAATTTCTTCCAGGCGTTTGCGCATGGCGGCCGGGATGGCATCGTCCCAACGTACCGACTTGGGTGATACGTCAGCGACCCGCGAAACATCGGCCTTCTTCAGGTCCAGAAACTCGGACACGCGCTGCGGCTGGAACTGTGCGCCTAGCCCGAAACCCAGCACATCGTGATTTGGAATGTTACGGAATAGATTGGCAGCAGGAGCAGTCATGGTGTTGTTCTCATTGGCCGATCAGCATAGCACGCAGTAGCTTCGCGAGGGATCTGGAAAACCACGTATCGGCCACATTAAGACCACATGACTACCGCGCAGTCAATGGGTCGCTGCTCTACCAGAGTGCCACGTTCCCTGTGGCCATTGTGTCCGCAGGGATCAGCCCAGATCAAAACAACTCCGCATCCAGCGCCATCAGCGGCTCGCTGCCAGCGCGCAGCGCCGCCAAATGCCAGGCGGTTTCCGGCAACAGCTTGGCGAAGTAGAAACGCGCGGTGGCGAGCTTGGCGGTGTAAAAGCCATCGCCGCTGTCGGCCCTGTCGAGCGCCACACGCGCCATGCGCGCCCAGAAATAGCCATACACCAGATGCCCGACCAGACGCAGGTAATGCACGGCGGCGGCACCGACGGCATCAGGGTTGTTGCCGGCGCTGGTGCCGATCAATCCGGTAACCTTGACGATCTGCCCGCCCAGTTCGGCCAGTGGTGCGGTGAACTCGGTCATTGCTGGCTGGTCGTGTTGTGCAGCGACAAACTCGCTGACCAGTTTGCCAAACAGGGCGAGTTTGGCACCGCCGTCGGCGAGCACCTTGCGGCCGAGCAAGTCGAGCGCCTGGATACCGTTGGTGCCTTCGTAGATCATGTTGATGCGGGCATCGCGGGCGAGTTGCTCTATGCCCCATTCGTGGATGTAGCCATGGCCGCCGAACACCTGCAAAGCCTGGTTGATGGTGTCGAAGGCGTTGTCGGTGATGAACGCCTTGATCACCGGCGTCAGCAGCGTCACCAGTGCGCCGGATTGCTCACGTACGGCCGCGTCGGGGTGGCTCAGTTCCTGATCGATCAACAGCGCCACCCAGGTGCTGAAGGCGCGACCGGCTTCGGTGTAGGCGCGGTTGGTGAGCAGCATGCGGCGCACATCGGGATGCACGATGATCGGGTCGGCGGGTTTGTCGGGCCGTACCGGGCCGCTGGCGGCGCGCATCTGCAGGCGATCACGGGCGTAGGCCAGTGCCTGCTGATTGGCCATTTCGGCCAGACCAAGCGATTGCATGCCGACACCCAAACGCGCCGAGTTCATCATCACGAACATCGCATTGAGGCCGCGGTGCGGTTCGCCGATCAGCCAGCCGCGCGCGTCATCGAGGTTCATCACGCAGGTGGCGTTGCCGTGGATGCCCATCTTGTGTTCCAGTGAGCCGGCACGGATGGTGTTGCGCTCGCCGCGTTCGCCAGCGGCATCGGGAAGGAACTTCGGCACCAGAAACAGCGAAATGCCGCGGGTGCCGGCCGGCGCATCGGGCAAGCGCGCCAGCACCAGGTGCAGGATGTTTTCGGCCATGTCGTGTTCGCCGGCCGAGATAAAAATCTTGGTGCCGCTGATGCGGTAGCTGCCGTCGGCATCGGGTTCGGCGCGGGTGCGCAGGATGCCCAGATCGGTGCCGCAATGCGGCTCGGTCAGGCACATGGTGCCGGTCCACTGGCCGCTGACCAGCTTGGGCAGGTACACCGCGCGTTGTTGCTCGGTGCCGTGCGTGCGCAGGCACTCGTAGGCGCTGTGCGACAGCCCGGCGTACATCAACCACGCCTGATTCGCCGAGTTGTACATTTCGTAGACGCTGTTGTTGAGCGTGATCGGCAGGCCCTGGCCACCGTATTCCGGGGCGCAGGCCAGCGCCGGCCAACCGGCATCGACGTATTGCTGGTAAGCCTCTTTGAACCCGGTGGCGGTGGTCACCGCGCCCTCGCCGTCGATCCGGCAGCCTTCCACATCGCCGACGCCATTGAGCGGGGCGATCACCTGACTGGCGAATTTGCCGGCTTCTTCCAGCACCGCCATCACGGTGTCGGCATCGACTTCGGCATAGGCCGGCATCGCCGCGAATGCGCTTTGCGCATCGAGCAGCTCGAACAGAACAAAGCGCATGTCGCGCAGGGGGGGGGTGTAGGTGGCCACGGCACTCTCCAAAGCGGTTTGGTTCGCGCTCACGGCGCAAACGTACGTAGCCGTATGGTTACACGAATCGGGGGCGCGGGACAAGCGCGAACGCCGTCAAATCAGCCGCGCCGGCCTACCCGTGGCGCGGGCAATGCGGCACACTGTGCTGCGGATTTCCGGCTAACGGACATGGCGAGTGGCCACCACGCATCATGAAGCGCTTTCACACCATGCCGTTTCCCTCACCCCAGCCTCTCCCGGAGGGAGCGGGGGACAAGGAACCGCTTTGCGCTGTGTCACGTGAAGGAGCACACCATGCTTACCCTGTGGTATTCACCCACCTCGCCGTATGCGCGCAAGGTGCGGGTGCTGATCCGCGAATGCGGTCTGCGCGAGCGGGTCAACGAGCAGGTAGCGCTGCCATTGGACGACCCGGCGGTGCTGCTGGCCGCCAACCCGCTGGGCAAGGTACCGGCATTGCGGCTCGATGATGGCACGGTGCTTTACGACAGCCGGGTGATCTGCGCATGGCTTGCGGCACAGGGTGCTGCGGTTTCGCCCGACAGCGCGTACTGGCAAACCCAGCGCCGGGCGGCGTTGGCCGAAGGCGTCATCGATGCCTCGGTGGCGCTGGTGATGGAGGGCCGGCGGCCGAGCCCACAACGCTCCGATTACTGGATTGGACGCTGGCGCAGCGCCATTGTGCGCAGCCTTGACGCGCTCGAAGGCGAGGTTGCCGCGCTGCATGAACAGATCGATGCCATCGCCAGTGCCGCCGCGCTGGGCCACCTCGACCTGCGCCACCCCGACCGCAACTGGCGTGATGGGCGGCCGGCGCTTGCGGCATGGTATGCGCTGTTCGCACAGCGGCCATCGATGCGCGACACCGAAGCGACCGGTTGAACCTCAGCCGACGCGGAACAGCGGACGCTGGTTGTCGGCGGTATACGAACGGACGCGTACGTAACCGCTGCTGCGGCCGTATCCAATACCAAAATCGCGCTCGCGGTAGTGGGTGGCGAGACGGTCGGTGTTGCTGACGACCTGGCGTGAGCCATGGCGGCGCTCGGCGATGGCGGCGATGGCGGCGAGGCTGGGCGGGGTGTAGGTGTTCATGGCTGCGCTCCGTGATTTGGTGTGCTGGTAAAGTACAACACCAAAACAACTTTGCCATGTGCCAGAGGTCACCCAACTCTTGGCCGGCATGGTGTTTTGCTTTGCTGGTGTTCGCGCAGGGGGGTGCTTGTCGCGCATGCCGGGTTGGCATTGCAGTTCGTAGGATGGGTAGAGCGCAGCGAAACCCATCAATATCCGGATGTGGACATGATCCCGCGACGCGAAAAGGGTTCATTGCCCTGTGGCTGATCCGCTGTCGTTGCGAGCGCACGGCGCGAAGTCCGTAGTTCGTAGGATGGGTTTCGCTGCGATCTACCCATCCTACGGTCTTCGCGCTGCGCGTTCGCAATGACCGCAAAAGCGCCGGCGCTCAGCGGCCTTGCCGCGCCCGCGCCTTGAGCGCAGCCACCGCGGGCAGTTCCTTGCCTTCGCAAAACTCCAGGAACGCGCCGCCGCCGGTGGAAATGTACGACACGTCGTTGGCGATGCCGTATTTGTCGACGGCGGCGAGGGTGTCGCCGCCGCCGGCGATCGAGAATGCTGGCGATTGCGCGATGGCGTGGGCGAGGGTTTGCGTGCCGTTGGCGAAGGCGGCGAACTCGAACACGCCAACCGGGCCATTCCAGATCACCGTGCCGGCCGTGCGGATCAGTTCGGCGTAACGCGCGCTGGTGTCCGGGCCGATGTCGAGGATCATCTCGTCGGCAGCGACGGCGTCCACCGCTTTTACCGTCGCCGGGGCATCGGCGTTGAACTCGCGTGCCACCACCACGTCGCTCGGCAGCGGGATGTCGGCACCACGCGCCTTGGCATCGGCGAGGATGCGGCGTGCGGTGTCGAGCAGATCGGTTTCGACCAGCGACTTGCCAACCGGGTGGCCAAGTGCAGCGATGAAGGTGTTGGCGATGCCGCCGCCGACGATCAGTTGATCGACGCGCGCCGCCAGGCTTTCCAGCAGCGCCAGCTTGCTGCTTACCTTGGCGCCGCCGACGATGGCGAGCAGCGGCCGCGCTGGATGTTCCAGCGCCTTGGCCAGGGCGTCGAGTTCGGCCATCAGCAGCGGCCCGCCGCAGGCCTGTTTGGCGGCGTGGATCACGCCGTGCGTTGAGGCTTGCGCGCGATGAGCGGTGCCGAACGCGTCCATCACGAACACATCGCACAGATCGGCATAACGCTGAGCCAGCGCCGCATCGTCCTTGCCTTCGCCGATATTCATGCGGCAGTTCTCCAGCAGCACCAGCTCGCCCGGCTGAACGCTCACGCCGCCGAGATAATCGCGAATCAGCGGCACTTCGCGGCCGAGCAGTTCGGACAGCCGCTTCGCCACCGGCGCCAGCGAGTCGGCGGCGCTCCATTGCCCTTCGCTGGGCCGGCCCAGGTGCGAGAGCAGCATCACCGCCGCGCCTGCCGCCAGCGCCGCGCGCACCGTCGGCAGCGCGGCGCTGATGCGCTGTTCGGAGGTGATCTGGCCATCGCGGATCGGCACATTCAGGTCTTCGCGGATCAGCACGCGTTGGCCGGCAAGGGCAAGGTCGGACATGCGCCGAATCGACATGAGGGGAACTCCGCAGGGCAGGGGGTTCCATTGTGCGGTGCATCGGCAAGCTTGCAAAGGCTTGTGCGGCGCAGCACAACGGCTTCCCATTACTTGATCGCAATCAAGGCGCCTGCGCCCATCGACCGCCACACTCCCACCCCATGAACACCATTCCTGCCTTTGATGCCGACCTGCTGCGCCGTTACGACCGGCCCGGGCCGCGCTATACCTCTTACCCGACCGCGCCGCAGTTTGCCGCCAGTTTTGGCGAAGCGCAGTTCCGCGAAGTGGCGCGTGCCAGCAACGAGGATCCGATTCCGCGTCGCCTGTCACTGTATGTGCACGTGCCGTTCTGCGTCAGCCCGTGTTTCTACTGTGGCTGCAATCGCATCATCACCCATGACCACGGTCGCGGTGCCACCTACCTGCATCGGCTGGAGCGGGAAATCACGCTGACAGCGCCGTTGTTCGACCGCGACCGCGACGTGATTCAACTGCATCTGGGCGGTGGTACGCCCAACTTTCTCACCCCCGAGCTGATCGGTGAGCTGGTGGAAACGCTGGGCCGGCAGTTCCACTTCAGCACCTCGGCGGAACGCGATTTTTCGATTGAGATCGATCCGCGCACGGTAAGCCCGGACGACATCCATGCGCTGGCACGGATCGGTTTCAACCGCGCCAGCCTCGGCGTGCAGGATTTCGACCCCGATGTGCAGGAGGCGGTCAACCGCATCCAGAGCGTCGAGCAAACGCTGGCGGTAATCCAGGCCTGTCGCGATAGCGGCATGCGCTCGGTCAATGTCGATCTGATCTACGGACTGCCCAAGCAGACCCAGGCCGGGTTTGCGAAAACGCTGGATACGGTGATCGCGGTGCGCCCCGACCGCTTGGCAATCTATGGTTATGCGCATCTGCCGGAAATGTTCAAGGCGCAGCGCCAGCTCAAGGCTGAAGATTTACCGAGCGCCGAGGACAAGCTCGCGCTGCTCGCACTGGCGATCGAAAAACTTACCGAGGCCGGGTACCTGTACATCGGCATGGATCATTTCGCCCTGCCGCAAGATGATCTGGCCAAAGCCCAGGCGCGTGGCGGCCTGCATCGCAATTTCATGGGCTATACCACCCATGCCGAGAGCGATCTGATTGGTTTTGGGGTCAGTTCTATCAGCCACATCGGCGACAGTTTCAGCCAGAATCACCGTGACATGAATGGCTGGGAGGCGGCACTTGACGCCGGCCATCTGCCCACCTGGCGCGGCCTGAATCTGGATGCCGACGACGTGCTGCGTGCCGAGGTGATCCAGCAACTGATGTGTCAGGGCCGGATCGACATCGCCGACATCCAGGCGCGCTTCGATATCGACTTTCTGCGCTATTTTGCCGACGCCCTGCCGCGGCTGGCGCCACTGCAGGCCGATGGCTTGGTGCAGGTGGGGCCGCGATTCATCGAGGCCACCTCGCGCGGACGCCTGCTGATGCGTATCATAGCGATGTGCTTCGATCGCTATCTCCAGCAACCCTCCAGCCAGCCAGCGCGCTTCTCGAAAGCGATCTGAGCGTCGTTGTGGCGGGAGCGCGGTGAGCACGTTCGGTGCGGTACGTCGGCGTAACCCGATTGCCGACGACGGCGACGCGCTCACGTTTTGCAGTACCTGTGCGTTTTCTTCGGCCTGTCTGTCGGAAGGCTACGACAAAAGCGCGTTGGTCGAGCTGCATTGCCTTGTCGAACACATCGGCCCGTTCGCGGCTGGCGAGCATATATTTCGCGAAGGCGACGCCTTCAACGCCATCGCCGCGGTGCGCGGTGGCACCGTCAAAACCTACGTGATCGACCCCGATGGCCGCGAGCAGGTGCTCGGCTTTTTTCTGCCCGGCGAAGTGATCGGTCTCAACGCCATCCATCAGGCGCACTACCCGTGCAACGCGGTGGCGCTCGACACCACCATCCTGTGCCGGTTCTCGTTTCCAAAGATGGCGACCCTGGCGCAGCGCATGCCTGGCTTGCAAGGGCAATTGTTCAAGCTGCTCAGCGCCGATATTGGCAAGGCCGCATTGCTGGCCGGCGATTTCAGTGCCGACGAGCGGATGGCGGCGTTTCTGATATCGGTCTCGCGGCGCTTCGCCGCGCGCGGCTTTTCCGCAACCCGTTTCACCCTGACCATGGCGCGCACCGACATCGCCAACTACCTGCGGCTGGCGGCGGAAACCGTCAGCCGGGTGTTGCGCCGGTTCCAGAGCGATGGCCTGATCACGGTCGATCGGCGCGAGGTGGAGTTGGTCGATTGCGAGCGTTTGCGCGCGCTGGCGAGGCCCGTGTTGCGCGATTGAAGCCGGGGCTCGGGAAGAGCCAATGGTCCGCAAAGAACGCAAAGTTCGCAAAGGAAAGCCCAACACGTAGTGCGAATGTTGCGGGGCGCATGCACGGGTTTGCGGTTGTGCAGCCATCCCGCACCGTCATTCCAGTCCCCGATTCAAGCATTCGAGGGCAGGCTTCAGCTGGAATCCAGACCTCTCGCTGTGTGTCATCGGCTCGGAAGCTGAAGTCGCTGGATTCCAGCTTTCGCTGGAATGACGAACCGAGAGGGCTGGCTCAAGCGGCGCCATTCGCTAAGGGAGGCCCCTTTCTGCGCAGGGCACCTGTAGTCAAATTGCATCAGTGGCGCACGCTCTGCGCCCACTCAGCATCACCAGATGAGACTGGATGATGCTCATCGCTAAATTTGTTTTCATTTGCGTCTTTTGCGTTCTTTGCGGACCCAACGTGCTTTACGTTTTTCCCCGAATCCCGAATCCCGAATCCCGAATCCCGAATCCCGAATCCCGAATCCCGAATCCCGAATCCCGAATCCCGAATCCCGAATCCCGAATCCCGAA
>PFJA01000108.1:0-16380 GCA_002782905.1 Lysobacterales bacterium CG_4_10_14_3_um_filter_64_11 | reverse complement strand
ATCCCGAATCCCGAATCCCGAATCCCGAATCCCGAATCCCGAATCCCGAATCCCGAATCCCGAATCCCAAGTCGGTAGGATGGCTAGCGTAGCGAAACCCATCAACGCCCGAGTCCCGAGTGGCGAGCCCCGGCCTACTTGACCTGCGTCAGTGTGCAGATAGCCGGCGAAGCGGATTATGGCGGCATCGTCAACAGGAGCATCGGTCATGAACACAACGCGCAGACTATGGCTGGGCTTGGGCACCTTGCTCGCCTTGTCGTTTGGGGTATTGCTGTGGATGGGCGGCGAAGTTCACCGCAAGGCGCCGCCGATGCCGGAGCAGGTGGTTTCGCACAGCGGGCAGGTGTTGTACACCCGCGCCGACATCGAGCGCGGGCGGGTGGTGTGGCAATCGATGGGCGGTATGCAACTCGGTTCGATCTGGGGCCATGGTGCGCTGGTGGCGCCGGACTGGAGCGCCGACTGGTTGCACCGGCAGATCGGCGCCGAACTCGATCTGCGCGCGCAGCGCGGCTACGGGCAGGCCTGGGCCAGCCTCGATCCGGGGCTGCAAGCCAAGCTGCGGGCCGAGCTGACGCCGGATTATCGGCGCAATGCGTTCGATCCGGCTACCGGCACCCTGAGCGTTTCTGACGATCGCGCACAAGCGATCGCGCAGGTGGCGGCGCACTACGTGAGCCTGTTTGGCCACGACCCCGCCACCGCCGATCTGCGCGAAACCTATGCCATGAAAAGCGACACCGTGGCTGACCCCGAATACCGGCAGGACCTGGCCGGATTTTTCTTCTGGGCAGCATGGGCGGCTGGTACCGATCGTGATGGTGAAGCGAAAAGCTACACCAACAACTGGCCGTACGAGCCATTGATCGGCAACGCACCGACATCGAGTGCATTTTTGTGGACGGTGTTCAGTGTGTTGTTCATGATTGCCGGCATCGGCCTGCTGGGCTGGCATTACGCGGTGTACCAGGGCAAGGAGCCGGCACCGGTGCCGCCGCTCAGCGACCCGCTGGCGGGGTTGCAACCGACGCCCTCGATGAAAGCGACCGGCAAGTATTTCTGGCTCGTGCTGGCGTTGTTTCTGACCCAGATATTGCTGGGCGCCTTCACCGCGCACTATCAGGTGGAAGGCAATGATTTCTACGGCATCGCGCTGTCCGATGTGTTGCCGTATTCGTTGACCCGCAGTTGGCATACGCAATTGGCGGTGCTGTGGATCGCCACCGCATGGCTGGCGACCGGGCTGTATATCGGCCCGGCGATTTCCGGCCATGAGCCGAAGTTCCAGCGTGCCGGCGTCAACTTCCTGTTCGTGTGCCTGCTGGTCATCGTGGTCGGCGCGTTCGCCGGGCAGTGGTTCGCGGTGATGCAGAAGCTTGGTTTGGCCAACAACTTCTGGTTCGGTCATCAGGGCTGGGAATACGTCGATATTGGCCGCTTCTGGCAGTTGTTTCTGTTCGTCGGTCTGATGCTATGGCTGGGGCTGGTCGGGCGCGCGCTGTGGCCGGCACTCAGGCGCAAGGACGAAATGTCATCGATCGTCGGCCTGTTGTTCTTGTCGACGGTGGCGATCGGCCTGTTCTACGGCGCCGGCCTGATGTGGGGCGAGCACACCTCGCTGTCGATGGTTGAATACTGGCGTTGGTGGGTGGTGCACCTGTGGGTGGAAGGTTTCTTCGAGGTATTTGCTGTCGCGGTAATCAGCTTCCTGTTCGTCAAGCTCGGCCTGGTGCGCGGCAGCACCGCCACTGCCAATGTGCTGTTCGCGACCATCGTGTTCATGGCCGGCGGTGTGCTGGGCACCTTCCATCACCTGTACTTCGCCGGCACCACCACCGGTGTGGTCGCACTCGGCGCCAGCTTTTCGGCGCTGGAAGTGGTGCCGCTGGCACTGATCGGCATGGAAGCTTACGAGACCTGGAGCCACAGCAAGGCGACGCCGTGGATGGCACGCTATCGCTGGCCGATCATGTTCTTCATCGCGGTATCGTTCTGGAATCTGGTCGGTGCCGGTCTGTTCGGCTTCCTGATCAACACGCCGCTGGCGCTGTACTACATGCAGGGCCTCAACCTGACCGCGTTGCATGGCCACACTGCGTTGTTTGGGGTGTACGGCATGCTCGGCATCGGCCTGATGCTGTTCTGCCTGCGCGGGCTGAAGCCCGCGGCGGTGTGGAACGAGACCCTGCTGCGCAACAGCTTCTGGACCTTCAACATCGGCCTCAGCCTGATGGCCGCGCTCACGTTGTTGCCGCTGGGCCTGCTGCAACTCAACGCGGCGCTGGAAAACGGCTACTGGTACGCGCGCTCCGCCGAGTTCATGGGCCAGCCAATCATCGACTTGCTGGTGTGGCTGCGGGTGCCGGGCGACACCATCTTCTCGGTCGGCGCGCTGCTGCTGGCCTGGGTGGTGATGCGGATGTGGATAGCACCGCGCGACACGCTGGTGGTGGGCGTGGTCGAAACGGCGTCGATCAAGTAAGCCGTCGTTACGTTTCATCCAAGACCCGCCGTGCAGTTTGCGGCGGGTTTTGGCGTAACGGATTTCGGTTGATCGCGGCGAAACGGGTATCGGATCCCGGGTTTCGGCTTCGCCTCAACCCGGGCTACTGGGGGATTGGGCGCGCGTACGCGACAGCAACAGGTAACCCACCGGCACCAGGAACAGGGTGAAGGCGGTACCAAAGCTCATGCCGCCGACGATCACCCAGCCGATCTGGTGGCGCGCTTCGGCGCCGGCGCCGCTGGCCAGCGCCAACGGAAACGCACCCAGCACCATCGCACCGGTGGTCATCAGGATCGGCCGCAGGCGCAGCGCTGCGGCTTCGGCAACGGCGTGCAGCTTGCTTTCGCCACGTTCGCGCAGTTGGTTGGAAAACTCGACGATCAGGATGCCATGCTTGGCGATCAGGCCGATCAGGGTGATCACGCCGATCTGGCTGTAGATGTTCCAACTGCCGCCGCTGAGCTTGAGCGCCACGAAGGTACCTAAAAATGCCGGCACCACCGAGAACAGGATAATGAACGGATCGATGAAGCTCTCGAATTGTGCCGCCAGCACCAGGTAAATGAAGATCACCGACAGCAGCAACAGGGTGGCAAAACTGCTCGACGAGGCGCGGAACTCGCGCGCCTGACCGGACAGATCGTACAGTGCCTCGGGCGTGACCTCGTCCAGTGTGGCCTCCATCCAGACGATCGCATCGCCCATCGCATAACCCGGTGCCAGGCCGGCGCTGATGGTGGCCGAACGCAGCTTGTTGAAGTGGTTGAGCTCCTTGGCGGCGACGGTCTCCTCGACGGTAGCGAGATTCGCGAGCTGCACCATTTGCCCTTCCTTGCCGCGCACGTGGATGTTGCGCAGATCGCCGGGCGTGCGTCGTGCCGCGTCCTCGACCTGCACGATCACATCGTATTGCTCGGAGCCTTGCTTGAAGCGGGTGACATTGCGCCCGCCCATCAGGGTCTCGATGGTGCGGCCGACCTCGATCACACTGGCGCCGACCGCGCTGATCTTGTCGCGATCGACAGCGATTCGCAGCTCGGGTTTGTTGAGCTTGAGGTCGGAGTCGGCGTTGGTCAGGCCCGGATTCTCGCGCATCTTCGCCAGCATCGCCTGCACGGTGGTCTCCAGTTCTTCCCAACTGCCGGTGGTCTGCACCACGAACTGCACCGGCTGGCCGAAGTCGTTCTGGCCCAGCGGCGGCGGCGTGGTCGGGAACGCCAGCACGCCGGCCAGGCCCATGAATTGTGGAAACATTGCGCCGGCGATCTCGTCGGCGCTGCGCCCACGCTCGGACCAGTCGACGAAACGCGCGAAGGTGATGCCCTGGGTCACCACCGGGAACCCGGTGATCTGGAAATACATCTGGATCTCCGGCACGTCCTGCAACACCGCTTCCATCTGCTTCATGTAGCTATCGGTGTAAGCGAGCGTCGAGCCTTCCGGCGCAATCGCAAAGCCGATCACGATGCCCTGGTCCTCCTGCGGTGCCAGCTCCTGCGGCAGGGTGGTAAACAACCACAGCATCGCCGCGGTCATCGCTGACGCGGTGCCGAGCATCGCCCAGCGCCAGCCGAGCACCCGCTGCAAGGCATGCCGGTAACCGCGATCCAGCGCCGCCAGCCAGCCCTCGACCCGGCGGTACCACGCGCCATGTTTGCGCTCATGGCGCAGCAGGCGCGAGCACATCATCGGCGACAGCGTGAGTGCGGTGAAGCCGGAGACCAGCACCGCGCCAGCGAGGGTCAATGCGAACTCGGTGAACAGCTTGCCGGTGCGGCCGGTCTGGAATGCCATCGGCGCATACACCGCCGCCAGGGTAAGCGTCATCGCGATGATGGCGAACGCGATCTCGCTGCTGCCCTTGAACGCCGCCGCGCGCGGCGACATGCCCTGTTCGATGTAGCGGTAGATGTTCTCCAGCATCACGATGGCGTCATCCACCACCAGCCCGATCGCCAGCACCAGCGCGAGCAGGGTGAGCGTGTTGATGCTGAAGCCCAGCGCCGCCATCAACGCAAAGGCACCAATCAGCGACACCGGTATCGTCACCAGCGGGATCAAGGTGGCGCGGCCACTGCGCAGGAAAAAGAAGATCACCAGCACCACCAACGCGACCGCTTCGGCGATGGTGATGTAGACCTCGGTGATCGAGGCGCGGATGAATAGGGTCGAGTCGTAAGCGATCTCGACCTTCATGCCGTCAGGCAGGGAATGCTCGATCTGCGGCAGCATTTTTTGCAGCGCATCGGAGATTTCCAGCGGATTGGCTACCGCCTGCTTGACGATGCCGAGTGGTACCGCGGTGCGGCCGTTGAAGCGCGCACTGAAGCGGCTCTGATCCTGGCCCAGTTCAACCCGCGCGATATCACCGATGCGCACCGGGTAAGCGTTCACTTCGCGCACAATCACCGCGGCGAACTGCTCCGCGGTGTTCAGGTCCGTTTGCGCCAGCACCGTGAACTCGCGATCGATGCTTTCCACCCGGCCGGCGGGGATCTCGATGTTCTGTGCCCGCAACGCCGCCTCGACATCGGCCGGCGACAAGGCGAACGCGGCGAGTCGATCAGGCTGCAACCATACCCGCATCGCATAACGGGTGCCGTACACCTGCGCCTGTGCCACGCCGGGGATGGTCTGCACCCGATCCTTGACCAGTCGCTCGGCGGCGTCGCCGATCTCGACCCGGCTGTGCCGATCCGAGGAAAACGCCAGATAGATGATCGGCTGCGCGTCGCCCTCCTGTTTCTGCACGATCGGCTCGTTGGCTTCTTCGGGCAGGAACTGGCGCGCCTGCGCGACCCGATCGCGTACGTCGGAGGCGGCGGCATCGGCATCGCGGTCGAGCAGAAAGGTGACGGTGATCTGGCTCTCTTCGGCGCGGTTGACCGAACTGATGAAATCGACGCCCTCGATGCCCGACAGCACATCCTCGATCGGTTTGGTGATCTGCGATTCAATCACCTTGGCATTGGCGCCCGGGTAGGACGTGGCAACCGTGACCACCGGCGTATCGACGTTCGGGATCAGACGCACGCTCAATCGTTCGTAGGCGATCACGCCGACCAGGATCAGCACCACGTTGATCACGATCGCCAGTACCGGGCGGCGGATGGAGGTGTCCGAGACGATCATGGCAGGCGTGACTTATTGTGCCGACGCAGGTTGCGCGCCGGCCGGCGCCACGCTCACCGCAGCCCCATCGTGCAGCTTGGGCTGGCCGGCGGTCACGATCACATCGCCGGCAGCCAGGCCGGAACGGATTTCGACCTGCCCCGGCAAGCGCTCGCCGACCCGCACTTCGACCTGCTGTGCCTTGCCATCGACGACACGAAACACGAACACCTTGTCGCCCACTGGCCACAACGCACGCTCGGGTACCAGCAACGCATTGGCACGTTGCGCCTGCACCAGTTCAACGCGGGCAAACAGCCCCGGCAGCAAGGTGTGGTCAGTGTTGCCGACACTGGCACGTACCAGCACGCTATGGGTGGCCGGGTTTATCTGCGGGTCGATGGCAATCACCTTGCCGGTGAAGGTGCGGCCGGGGAAGGCATCAACCTGCACGCGCACCGGCAGGCCAGCAGCGAGTTTCGCCAACGCGTTCTCCGGCACCTGAAAATCGACCCGCATCGGATCCAGGCGAACCAGATTGGTCAGTGCTTGACCGGGCTGCACGTAATCGCCGAGCGACACCTGTTGCAGGCCGATCACGCCAGCGAACGGCGCCTTGATCGTGGTCTTGGCCAGACGGATGGCGGCTGAATCGGCACGTGCCTTGTCCACGCCCAGATCCGCCTTGGCCTGATCGAACTCCGAGCGCGCCAGCAGTTGTCTGCCGACCAACTCCTCGGCACGCGTGTAACTGCGCTGCGAGCGCTCGAGGTTGGCAACGGCCTCCTGATGTTCGGCGCGCAGCAACGACGATTCCAGGCGGTACAGGGCTTGCCCGGCCTTCACCCGAGCGCCATCCGGAACCTGCATGTTGTCGATCAGGCCGGCGAGTTCGGGGCGGATGACAACCGCGTCTTCGGCAATCAGCGTGCCGACACTGGCCAGGGAATTGTCGAGCGGTTGCGCGGCGACGGTGAACACTTCCACCGCCGTGGCCATGCCGCCCGGCGGCCCGCCTTGCGCGAGCGCCACCAGCGGCAGCAGGCACAGGGCAAAAATTGCCGACTTGCAGTTGCGCATGAGCATGTATCCTTGATGGCCCGCCGTAGCCGATGACGAGACAGACGGCGCCAGCTATCGTCAGCGCCAACAAGCTGCTCAGTTTACGGGGTCTTGCGGTTTACGGCATGTGACCAAAGGCCCAGCTCAGCGGGCGAACGATGGAACGATCTGTGCCGCCAGTGCGGCGGGATCGGGCGATGCGGTGTGTGCCAGCAGGCCCAGGCACGGCGCGGGCAGTTCGCGGCGCAGGATGTCACAGGTGCGCTCACGATGCGTCAGTGCCGGGTCGATCACGCTGCCGATCCAGCCGGCCAGCGCGTGGCCATCAGCGAGCACCGTGCGCGCGGTGAGCCGAGCATGGTTGATGCAGCCCAACCGAATGCCGACCACCAGCAGTACCTGTGGCTTGCCCAATGCGCTGACCAGATCGGCTTGCTCGATGCCGGCCGCGAGCGGCGCGCACCAGCCGCCGACGCCTTCCACCACCACCCAGTCCGACCGTGCGGCCAATGCGGCATGTGCAGCCAGCAGTGGCGCCAGTGACACGGCCATGCTGGCCAGTTCGGCGGCGATCTCCGGCGCGGTTGCTTCGGGCAGGGCGAATGGATTGATTGTCGTGTAATCCGGCCACGGCGTGCTGCCGGCAGTGCGCAACGCCAGCGCATCGTCGTTTTGCCATTGCCCGTCGCGGCGCACACAGCCGCTGGCCACCGGCTTCATGCCCAGCGCGCGCAGGCCGCGTGCGCGCAATGCGTGCAGCACGCTGGTCGATACCAGCGTTTTGCCGACGCCGGTGTCGGTGCCGGTAACGTAGAGGCTTGCCATCAACCCGATCCGTAGGTGTCCACGCAGTGGCTTAATTGTAGCGGCATGCGCTGTTACACTGGATCGCATAGGAGATCCGATGTTCACCAGCAGCGCACTTCGCGGCAGCAAACCCGAGCAATATGCGCAATTGCTGGCGCAGGCGCGCGCGCTGATGCACGGCGAGCGCGATCGCATTGCCAATGCTGCCAACCTGTCGGCGCTGATTTACCATGGTCTGGCCGACGTCAACTGGGCCGGCTTTTATTTCTTCGACGGCAGCGAACTGGTGGTTGGCCCATTTCAGGGCTTGCCGGCCTGCATCCGCATTCCGCTCGGTAAGGGAGTCTGCGGTACCGCCGCGCGCAGCGGCCACAGCCAGTGCATCGATGACGTGGATGCGTTTCCCGGCCACATCCCTTGCGATTCGGCATCGCGCTCGGAACTGGTGGTGCCACTGTTTTCCGGCGCTGAACTGATCGGCGTGCTTGATCTGGACAGCCCGCGCCACGCACGCTTCGACGCCGAGGATCAGGCCGGCATGGAAGCGATTGCACAGGCCTGGCTGGATACGCTGCGATGAAGGACAAGGTGCGCAACATCGGCCCGAAGTCGGCGGCTTGGTTGCGCCAGGTCGGTATCCACTCGCTTGCGCAACTGACCGAAATGGGTGCGGTCGCCGCGTTTATCGCCATCAAACGGGCCGGATTTCGCCCGAGCCTGAACCTGCTGTACGCGCTGGAAGGCGCATTGCTGGATTGCCATTGGCAGGAAATCCCCGGCGACCGGCGCAGCGAATTGATACTCGCGGCCGATGCCGCTTCGGCGCTGTTGCCGCCCGCTCGCGGCAAGCAGGTGCACAACGCACCGGTGAGCACGACCTACCCGGACGCTGAAGACGGGGACGCCGGGCCGATCCCGTTCGATCCGGAGTGAGGCGTGCACCGTCCCGGGTAGCGGCCCGCAAGCCGAAACCCGGGATGATCGACCTATCGGTTTGCCGTGAAACGCGCTCGCAACGCTGCCAGCGGCAGATGCGCCCATAGCAGCGCGAACGCCAGCACCCGCCACCACGGATTGCGCAATTGCGGGTCGAAGCGGCGCAGGTAACGCCAGATGCCGCGATGTTTCTGCCACTCCACCCACAACGGCCGCCGCCGGCTCGATACGCCGCGTACATGCAGCACGCGCACGTGATTGGCCACGTACACGCCATGGCCGGCATCACGCACGCGCCGGCACAGGTCGAGGTCTTCGGCGTGCAGCCGGTAGCGGGCATCGAATCCGCCCAGCGCGGCGAATACCGCACGTGGCATCAGCATCAGAGCGCCGGAAACTGCATCGAGGGCTTGCAACGCCGTGCTGTCATCGGCGGCGATGGCGAGGCTGTCGCGTTGGCCAAAACCGGCCAGCAGGCGCGCAAGGGTGAGTTCGCGGCGGCGTGCGGCGCCGTCGCGCACGCCATTGGCATCCACCAGGTCGGCGCCGATGATGCCGACATCGCTTCGCGTGGCGGCCAGTTTGCGCAGGGTGTGCAAGTCGGTTGCGGCCAGCAGGCAGTCGGGGTTGACCAGCGCCAGCCACGGCTCCTTGCATTGTGCAGCGCCCTGATTGCAGGCCGCGGCAAAGCCGGGATTGTGCGGATTGCTGAGCACCTGCACGCGCGCATCGCGCGCGGCGTGCGTGCCGGCAATGGCGACGCTGTCGTCGTGCGAGCCGTTATCGACGACCACCACACGCGCAACCCCGGCACTGGCCAGCAGTCGGCGCAGGCAGGCATCGAGTGTGCTCTGGCTGAAATGACTGACCACCACCGCCGCGATATCAGCCACGTTCGGCCTTGATGCGTTGGAGTTCGGCGCGGCTGCTGGCCAGCTCGCGTTCCAGTTGTGCCAGCCGCTCGCCCGCCGCGATGTGGCGGCGCACCTCCTCGTTGTAATGCGCGTAAATGCTCTCGCCGGCATCGCCGAACAACGACAGTTCCGGCAAACTTGCCAGCGCCGATTGGTTGCGCGCGCACACCGCCAGATAGTAAAGCGGCGGGTAATTCAGCCCATCGTGCAGGGCTTCCATATGCTGGGTATGCGCCAGTACGCCGCCACCGTTCGGGTCGAGTGCCCACAGCACGGATTGGAACAGCAGCTTTTGTGCGTACAGGCGATGCACGGCGAAGTGCTCGCCAAGCAAGTGCTCGAACTGATCGCGGTACAACTCGCGTACATGGTACGGGTTGCTCTGGCCGCTGGCATCGCTGTAGTTGGCCTTGTCCGGCGTCGAGATCAGCAACAGGCCCTGGTCGCTGAGCAATCGGGAAAAGCCGCGCAGCATCGCTTCCTGCGGCGCGACATGCTCCAGCGTTTCAAAGCTGATGATCAGATCGAAATGTTTGTCGGGCAAGGTATCGAGTGCGCACACATCCATCCGCTCAAAGCCCAGCCCTGGCGCTGCGCCGTAGCGGCTGCGCGCGTGCGCTATCGCGCTGTCAGCAAGATCGACACCGAGCACCGAGCGGGCACCGGCACGTGCCAGCAACGCACTGCCAAAACCCTCGCCGCAGGCCGCGTCGAGCACACGCCGGCCGCGCGCCAACGGTGCGGCAAACGCGTAGCGATGCCAGTGCTCGTGCCAGATTTCGCGCACGCATTCCGGGGTGAAACGCTCGCCGGTGAAAGGCAGTTCGGGTAGGGTCATGGTTCGAACAATGGTGAATGGAAGGGGTGGCTCAGCCGAATAAATCACCTTGATTGCGCGGCCGCGCCAGCGCATCGAGCTGGCGTTGCAGGCGCGCGCGCAGCGGTGCCAGTGGATCGCTCAGAATGAAACGGGCTATGCGTTCATTGTAATCGGGCCAGCGTGCGGTCAGACGTTGCAGATTGTCGCCGCCCGGCGCCATGCCAAGCGGGCCGAACGAGGCATTGCCGGTATGCACCACATAGGCGTCGTCGCACAGCACGTTGCGCCAGCCATGCGCGGCGAACCGGCGCGACAGGTCGTTCTCCTCGCCGTAACCGCGGCCGAAGGTGGCGGCATCGAAATCGCCGCAGGTATTCAATGCGGCGCGCCGCAGGTACATGCAAAAGCCCATGGTGGTGGGTAGATCGGGGTATTCCGGGCTGCCGGCAGTGGCCGCGGCCTGCGCCAGCGCATCGGCGTCGTCCGGCACTGGGTTATTTTCGCAAAAGCGCGGAAAGCTGGCGATCTCGGCATTGTTCGACCACGGCGTGATGCTGGCAATGCGTCGGTCACTGGCGGCGCAGGCGGCAATGCGCTGCAACCAGCCGCTGCTGGCGATGGCGTCGGAGTTGACAATCACCACGTCGGCTGGCGCGGTGGCGGCGAGCGCGGCATTGACGTTGCCGGGGAAGCCGAGGTTGCGCTGACGGCGGGTCACCGTCACCGTCAATGCGCTGCGCTGCTGCCAGGCAGCGAGCACGTCGGCAACGCGCGGGTCGCTGGAGGCATCATCGGCAACGTAGACTGCACTGCGTGCGGGCAGAGTGCGTTCAAGGCTGCCGAGGCAAGCATCCAGCGCCAAGTGGGCGTTGAATACCGGCACGATGACCGTGGGCAGTGGCTCAGTCATGTGCTGTCCAAGTGTGTGCCAGCCGCACCAAGCCAAACTCGCGGGCGCTGCCGGGCACGATCAATTGCCGCTCGATGGTGTCGAACAGGCGCAGGCCTTCGGGGTCGAGCGGATGCACGCGCACCTGATAACTGCCCGGCAGCAGGCTCAGCGCCGGGAATTGCAGGCGGTAGGCAAAGCGGCCATCGCCCAGTGCCACCGGGCTGGCGCCATCCATTTCCGAGGACACGCCGTACACCGGCGTGCCGTCGGCGCGTACCAGCCCGATCAGCACCACCGGCGCGCGCGCGTCGTTGCTGCGTAGCCGCACCTCCACGTCGAGGGTGTCGCCCATCGCCACGGTTACCGGAACATCGTTGGGTTCGCCATTGAGTGCCACCGCATCGATGCCGTAGTCGGACAGCGCGATGCTGTCGGCAGTCCGCTCTGGCCGTTGCCGGCGTTCATGCCAGGCCAGATAACGCTGGCTGACATCATGCACCTCGCCCAGCGCCTGCACGCGACCATGCTGCAACCACAACGCGCGCTGACAGAGCTTTTGCACGTGGTACATGCTGTGCGAAACCAGCAGCAAGCTGCCGCCGCTGCCGAGGTAATCATCGAGCCAGTGAATACATTTTTTCTGAAAACTCTCGTCGCCGACCGCCAGCACCTCGTCGGTGATCAGCAAGTCCGGGCGCAGGCGACTGACCAGTGCAAACCCCAGCCGCACCACCATGCCAGAGCTGTAATGCTTGACCGGCTCGTCGAGATAATCGCCGATGTCGGCGAACGCCTCGATCTGCGCCATGCGCTCGGCCAGCTCGCGCGCGCTCAGGCCATGCAGTGCGGCGGCCATGCGCACGTTGTCGCGGCCGCTGTATTCGGGGTGAAAGCCGGCACCGAGTTCGAGCAGAGCACCGATGCGGCCGCGGCCTGCTCGCCCTGCCCGGTCACCAAGAACCGCAGCACCAGCGTCAGACTGACGAGGAACACCAGGAATTGCAGTGGCGCCAGGACGCCCTGGACCAGCGTCCAGGCGCTGGCGTCACGTCGGGCGCGCTGCTCCGCGCTGTAGAGCGGCGGACGAGCACGGCGCGAACGCGACCTCGGACCGGCGGGCGACGTGGTGGCTTGCGACATGGGCCGAATCTAGGCCCACGATCGGCAGCTGTCAATCGGCGTTGACGTAAATCAAAATGGACATTTATTGGCGGATCGGGAAAATCTGCTTGACGCGCCCCGAAACGGCACCGACATTGTGTCAACAGTCTTTCAGCCCCGGCTGAGCGAGCATGTAGCAGTCGTCAACAAGAACGCAGATCGTGAGAAACAGAACGGTGAGCAGTAGCGATTTCTGACGCCCACAGCGCCGAGCCCCGGAGCCGATGCCTCCGGACACTCAGACGGAACCTATGCTGCAAACCAGCCCACGAGGAGACCGTGGTGGCTGGATGGATGATCAACCGATTGGCCAAGCGCCAACAGGCGCCGCGTGACATCGCGGCCGCCCCCCGAGGGTCGACAAAGGGTGAAGTCACGTGCCCGGCGGACCCACCAACCCTCGCCAACGTGCTCAACGTCAGGAGCGTCGAGGCTTCCGGCAAGCCTGCTTTGCCCGGGGACGACTGGAGGCCGGCGCTCGGCTCGCCGCACCTGGTGTCCACCAACAGCGCCCAGGACCTGCAACTCTCCAGGATTGTTGAACTGGAAATCATTCCGCGCCTGATGCTGATGCACAGCACGCAGCCAACTCGGGAGCGCCGGCCGCTGCCTGCACCGACGATGACCGACGAGCATGTCCACACCTTGGCCCGCCTCGCTGTCGAGGGCGACGCCGACAGCGCCAGCAGCTATGTGCGCGCCTTGCTGGACGCCGGCGCGTCGCAGGAGCAGGTGTTCCTCGACCTGTTGGCGCCCTGCGCCCGCTGGATGGGTGAACTGTGGGAGCAGGACCGCTTCGACTTTTCGCAGGTCACGATTGGACTCTGGCGGTTGCAACGCGTGCTGCATGAGCAAGGTCGCCGGTCCGCTCAATTCAGCCATTCCGGCGCCGACGGCCTGCGCGCTTTGCTGGCCGCCGTGCCGGGCGCACAGCACACGTTCGGCGTCATCATGGCGGCGGAATTTTTCAGCCGGTCGGGCTGGGATGTCGACTGCGAGCCCAAGGCTTCCTGGACCGAATTGCGGGCGCGTTTGAAGCGCGACTGGTATGACATGTTCGGACTGTCGGTGTCGACGAGCGACAGCATTCCCGAGGTGGCGTCTGGTATCCTTGACATGCGTGAGGCGTCAGCCAACCGCGATGTTTTCGTGATGGTCGGCGGCCCCATGGCGGCCCAGATACCCAATCTCGCCCAGCTCTGTGGGGCGGATTCAATGGCTTGCGAGGCCAGCGTTGCCGTACAGGCGGCGAACGGTGGCGTGGCACGGCGCGTCAAGCGAGCTTGACACGCCGGCCTCTTCGGCTCGCCGGCGGCATCCTCAGTCCTCGACCTACCTTCATGTTCCCCGGCGGCATCCATCGCATGCCACTTGAACGATTCGTGGAGCTCGATGCACAAACTTGCCACATCGGCCACCGACCAGCGGTTCGAAGCTCCCCAGCTCCACTTCGCTGACCTGAATGCCAACGTTCTCGCTGCGGTGGTCGCTGCCGCAGCCGATCTGGCGCTGGTGCTCGACAGCCAGGGGGTCATTCGCGACATCTCGCTGAACGGCAGCCGCGGTCATGAATTGGCGGAAATGCGCCAGTGGATCGGCCGGCGATGGGTCGAGACGGTGACGATCGAGAGCCGCGGCAAGGTCAATGCGATGCTCGCCGCAGCAGCGGCTGGCCCCGGCAGGGAGGAGGCCGGCGAACCTCAGCCGCGCCAGGTCACCCACGCATTGTCCGGGGGCGTCGATCTGCCGGTCAGCTACAGCCTGGTGCCCCTGGGCGTCCAGGGCCGGATGGTCGCGCTCGGCCGCGACCTGCGCGATGTCGCCGCGGTGCAGCAGCGCCTGATCGATGCCCAGCAGTCGATGGAGCGCGATTACCTTCGCCTGCGTCATACCGAGGCGCGTTACCGCCTGCTGTTTGAGGCCGTCGATGAGGCCGTGCTCGTGCTCGACGCGGCGTCGCTCGTCGTGTTCGAGCACAACGCCGCGGCCGCTCGGTTGCTGGGCGACGGCGGCAAACGCATCGTCGGCCGCAGCTTCACCGAGCTGCTGTCGGTGCAGAGCCAGGCCGAGTCGTATGCGAGCCTGTCGCAGGCTCGCAATACCGGCCGCAGCGAGGACACGCTGGTGCGTCTGGACAACCACACCGAGCTCAAGCTGGCGGCCAGCCTGTTCAAGCAGGACAGCAGCAGCTCGCTGCTGGTGAGGCTGTCGCCCGCCCGGCCCGAGGTGTTTGACGGGCCGGCGAGCCGCGCGCCCCAGGGCACCGCGCTGCCTGACGTGATCAATGCGATGCCGGATGCCTTCGTGTTGACGGACATGCAGGGCCGCATCCTCAGCGCCAACCAGGCGTTCGCGGACATGCTGCAGCTGGCTGCCGGCGAATCGGTCCAGGGCCAATCGCTGGACCGGTGGCTGGGCCGCTCCTCGGTGGACCTGAACGTGCTGATCAACAACCTGCGCCAGCATGGGGTGCTGCGCCTGTTTCCAACAACCTTGCGTGGCAGCTATGGCGAGCCGGCGGCCGTCGAGATCTCGGCCGTGGCGGTGCCGGATGGCCCCCAGGCCTGCCTGGGATTTTCCATTCGCGATGTCTCGCGGCGGCTGCCCGCCGAAGTGCGCTCCAACCGCCAGTTGCCGCGCTCGGTAGAGCAGCTCACCGGACTGGTCGGCCGGCTGCCGCTGAAAGATATCGTCGGCGAGACCACCGACCTCATCGAGCGCCTTTGCATCGAGGCTGCCCTGGGCCTCACACGCGACAACCGCGCGTCCGCCGCCGAGATGTTGGGCCTGTCGCGCCAGAGCCTTTACATCAAGCTGCGCCGCTACGGCATGCAGGATTCAAGCGCCACCGGCGAGTAGCCGTCGCTTGCGCGGTCAACGCCGCCGCCGTCTGATTCTGAGCTTCGCATCGGCCACGGCGTTCGCGTCGGGCGCCCGCCCGGGCCCGCTGCTGCGCCTTGGCCGAGCGCTGCCGACGGCAAATGTAAATCTCGATTGACATTGAATTTTGTCAGCCCAGAATAGGTCATATGCAGCGCCCCGCACTGTCGGCCGTCGCCGAACTGCTCAAGCCCATCACCTGGTTTCCGCCGATGTGGGCTTTCGGTTGTGGGGTCGTCGCCTCGGGCCTGCCGGCCGAGGGCCGCTGGCCGGTCATCATCACGGGCGTGTTGCTCGCCGGGCCTTTCGTCTGTGCCACCAGCCAGGCGGTGAATGACTGGTTCGACCGCGACGTCGACGCGATCAACGAGCCACAGCGCCCGATTCCATCCGGCCGCATGCCCGGCTCATGGGGCCTCTACATTGCGGTGCTCTGGACCCTGCTGTCGCTGCTGCTGGCCTGGCAGCTGGGGCTGGCCGGCTTCCTGGCGGCCGGATTCGGGCTGCTGCTGGCCTGGGCCTACAGCGCGCCGCCGCTGCGCCTGAAGCGCAACGGCTGGTGGGGCAATGCCGCCTGCGGCCTGTGCTACGAGGGCCTGGCCTGGATCACCGGCGCCGCCGTGATGGCCATGGGCCAGTGGCCCGACGGCCGCTCCCTCGCGCTGGCGCTGCTCTACAGCCTGGGCGCCCACGGCATCATGACGCTGAACGACTTCAAGTCCATGGCCGGCGACCGGCAGATGGGCATCCGCTCCCTGCCGGTGATGCTCGGCGCTGAGCGCGCCGCCCGCGTGGCCGCGGCGGTGATGGCGCTGCCACAGGCGGTAGTCATCGCGCTGCTGCTGCACTGGGGCCAGCCGGCCCATGCGGCAGGCGTGGCCGCGCTGCTCGCGGTGCAGGGCCTGATGATGGCCCGCTTCATCGCGCAGCCGGTGCAGCGCGCGCTCTGGTACAGCGGCGCCGGCGTTCCGCTCTATGTGTCGGGCATGCTGGTGAGCGCCTTCGCGCTGCGCGGGGTGGTCGCGTGAGCCGCGCGGCGCTCGGCTGGCTGGGCATCGTGCGGCTGGGACTGGTGCAGTCCAGCCTGGGCGCCATCGTCGTGCTGACCACCTCCACGCTGAACCGCATCATGGTGGTCGAGATGGGCCTGCCGGCCCTGCTGCCCGGCCTGCTGCTGGCCTGGCATTACGTGGTGCAGGTCTTGCGGCCGCGCATGGGCCATGGGTCCGACCAGGGCCGCCGCGGCACGCCGTGGATCCTCGGCGGCATGCTCACGCTGGCGGCCGGA
>PFJA01000174.1 GCA_002782905.1 Lysobacterales bacterium CG_4_10_14_3_um_filter_64_11 | reverse complement strand
CAGAAGTTGTTCAGCCGCTGCACTACCTCGGCGAAATCGTAGCGCTCGTAGGCAGCGCAGATCTGCGCCTGCAATTCGTGGGCGCGATGCACGGCCCACTGATCGAGCAGCAGCAGGTCGGCGTGCGGCACCTGATCGCGCGCCGGATCGAACCCGTGCAGATTGCCGAGCAAAAAACGCGCGGTATTGCGGATGCGGCGATAGGCATCACCGGAACGCTTGAGGATGTCATCGGAAACCGACATTTCGTCGCGATAATCGGCGCCGGCAATCCACAGCCGCAGCACATCCGCGCCCATCTGGTCGATCACCTTTTGTGGCTCGACTACGTTGCCAACCGACTTCGACATCTTGCGGCCGTTGCCATCGACCACGAAGCCGTGTGTCAACACCTGCCGATACGGCGCCGCGCCATCCATCGCCACGCCGGTCAACAGTGAGCTGTGGAACCAGCCACGGTGCTGATCGGAACCTTCGAGATACAGGTCAGCCGGCTTGCTCAGCCCCTGCTCGGGATGCGCGGCGAGCACGGCTTCATGGGTGACACCCGAATCGAACCAGACATCGAGAATGTCGCTGACCTTGTCGTACTGCGCTGCCTCTTTGCCCAGCCACTCGGCGGCGTCCAGCGCGTACCAGCAATCGACACCCTCGTGCGCAACGCGATCCGCCACCAAGCGCATCAGCTCAACACTGCGTGGGTGCGGTTCACCGGTTTCGCGGTGGATGAACAACGCGATCGGCACGCCCCAGGTGCGCTGCCGGCTGATGCACCAGTCCGGACGGCCGGCGATCATGCCGGTGATCCGCGCTTCGCCCCACTCCGGCACCCAGCGCACGGTCTTGATCGCCGCCAGTGCGTCGCGGCGCAAACCGGCCTGTTCCATCGCGATGAACCACTGCGGGGTGGCGCGAAAGGCCACCGGCGATTTGTGCCGCCAGCAATGCGGGTAACTGTGCGTGATCTTCTCCAGCGCCAGCAGCATGCCGCGCTCGGCGAGCAGCGCGGCGATGGTATCGTTGGCTTTCCAGATGTATTGGCCGGCGAACAATTCGGTGTTTGGCAAAAACACGCCACGGCCATCGATCGGATTGAGCACGTCCAGTCCGTATTTCTGGCCGACCACGAAATCTTCCTGGCCGTGGCCCGGTGCGGTATGCACCGCGCCGGTACCAGCGTCCGTGGTAACGTGCTCGCCAAGAATCACCGGCACGATGCGATCGTAGAACGGATGCCGCAACTGCAAGCCTTCCAGCGCGGCGCCCTTGGCACGGCCCAGCACATCGAGGGTGGTTACCCCATAACGCTGCAAGGCAGCCTCGGCCAGGTCCTGCGCCAGCACCAGCAGCACCGCCTGGCCATGCCGCGCCGGGCCGCGTACCAGCAGGTAATCGAACTCGGCGCCGAGCGTCACCGCCAAGCTGGCGGGCAGTGTCCACGGCGTGGTCGTCCAGATCGGTACACTGACGATCGCGTTGCCCGGGTCCGCGCCAAACACTGCCGCCAAGGCTGACGGATCGACTGCGTCATAGGCGACATCCACCGCTGGCGACACCTTGTCGGCGTATTCGATCTCGGCCTCGGCCAGTGCCGAGCCGCAGTCAAAGCACCAATGCACCGGCTTGACACCGCGCGCCAGATGGCCGCGCTCGATCACCTTGGCCAACGCACGCAGCATGTCCGCCTCGAAGGCGAAATCCATGGTGCGATAAGGCCGCTGCCAGTCGCCGAGCACGCCCAACCGCTGAAAATCCCGCGATTGCCCGGCGATCTGCTCACTCGCATACTCGCGGCACTTGCCGCGAAATGCGGCGGCATCGAGCGTGTCGCCGACCTTGCCGAATTTCTTCTCCACCGCCACTTCGATCGGCAGCCCATGGCAATCCCAACCCGGTACATAGGGCGCATCAAAACCGGCCAGCAGCCGCGATTTGACCACGATATCCTTGAGCACCTTGTTGACCGCATGGCCGATGTGAATCGCGCCATTGGCGTACGGTGGGCCATCGTGCAGCACAAAACTCGGGCGCCCGGCGCTGTTGGCACGCACCGCCGCGTAAAGGTCTTCGCTCTGCCAGCGCTGCAGGGCGATGGGTTCGCGCTTGGGCAGGTCGCCACGCATCGCAAACTCGGTCTGCGGCAGATGGATGGTGTGTTTGTAGTCTCGGCTCACGCGGGTTGTTTCCTGACAGGGGTATTCGGGTCGGTGCAATCTTGCAGTATCTCGCGGGCACGGCGGGCATCGATGTCCATCTGTGCCACCAATGCCGGCAGATCGGCAAATGCCTGCTCATCGCGCAGCTTGTGCACAAACTCCACGCCGATCCGTTGACCGTACAAATCGCCTTCGAAGTCGAACAGATGCGCTTCGAGCAGGGGCTCGCTGCCGTGTACGGTGGGCCGCGTGCCCAGGCTGGCGACGCTGGCCCGCGGCACCCCACCCACACCATGCACGCGGGTAGCGAAAATGCCCGCCAGCGCCGGCATCCGCCCACCCAGGCGAATATTGGCGGTGGGGTAACCCAGCTTGCGACCCAACTGCGCACCGCGTACCACCCGCCCCTCGATGCGGTAAGGCCGGCCCAGCAAGCGCGCTGCGCCAGCCAGATCACCGGCTGCCAGAGCATCGCGGATACGGCTGGCGGAAACCCGCTCGCCGGCAAGTGCCACCGGCGCGATGGCAGTGGCCGTGAAAGCATGCTGCTTGCCCAGCGATTGCAGCAGGGCCAGATCGCCCTCGCGGCCGTGGCCGAAGCGAAAGCCTGGCCCCACCCACACTTCGCGTGCGCCCAGCCGCCGCACCAGCAGCGACTCGACAAATGCCTGCGCCGACATCGCCGCCAGCCGGGTGTTGAAGCGCAGCATGCCGATCACGTCGATACCAAGTTTGGTCAGGCCGTGGATGCGTGCGGCTGGCAACAACAGCCGCGCCGGTGCGGCGCCATGGGCAAAAAACTCGCGCGGCAGTGGCTCGAAGCTGAGCACGGCACTGGCGCAGCCCAATTCCCGCGCACGCGCACGAGCGCGGCCCACCAACGCCTGATGCCCCAAATGCAGGCCATCGAAGGCGCCGATGCAGACCACGCTACCGTGCGGGCACAACAACCCGCCTTGGACGTCTCGAAAAAGCCTGCTCACCGCGACAAGTATAGCGGGCAGCGCAAGCACGCGGGCCGTACGGCACAGCCATCCCTAACGATGGCGCAATTCCGAGGGCCGCCAACCCAGCGCCAGCAACGTCGCGCCATACGTCGCGGCGCCTGCCGCAACGGTCAACAGCGCCATGCCCCAACGCGCCATACCATGCAGTTCGCCCCACTCGCCCACGCCACGCGCCAACCACAGCACCGCCGCCATCGCCGCGCAGGCCAGCAGCAGCCGGGTCAGATGCCAGCCCCAGCCGGCACTGGCGCGATACACGCCTTGCCGGCGCAGCGCCCGCCACAGCAGCCACGGATTGATCAGGCCCGCCAGACCGGTTGCCAACGCGATGCCGGCGTGGGCGCCGGAAATCTGGTAGCCCCACAATGGCGTGACGATGATCGCCATCAACGACACGTTGCCGAGCACGGTGACGATGGCCGCACGCATCGGCGTGCGGGTGTCCTGGCGCGCGTAAAACGCCGCCAGCAATACCCGCGACAGCATGAAACCCGGCACCCCGATACTCATCGCCGCAAGGCTGAGCGCCGCCATCTGGGTGTCAAAAGCGGTGAAACGGCCATGCTGGTAAATGGTGGCAGTCAGTGGCTCAGCCAGCAGCAGCAGGCCCAGCGCCGCCGGCAAGGCCAGCAACAACACCGTGCGCAAGGCCCAGTCCAGCGCCGCGCAATAGCCCGTATCATCAACCGCCGCATAACGGCTGGACAGATGCGGCAGGATCACCGTGCCCAACGCCACGCCGAACAGGCCCAGCGGAAACTCGATCAGCCGATCGGACAGGTACAACCAGGTCTGGCTGCCGGTCGCCAGCAACGAAGCAAACGCGGTACCAACGATCAGATTGAGCTGCGCCACCGACGATGAAAACAGCGTTGGCAGCATCAGCGTGAACACCCGCCGCACCCCGGCATGCTGGAAATCGAGCCGCAATCGCGGTGCCAGGCCAAGCCGGCCCATTGCTGGCCACAGCAACGCCAGCTGCACCAGGCCGGCTGCCAACACACCCCAGGCCAGCGCTTTGGGCGGCACTGAAAAATGCGGCGCCAGCCACAGCATCGCGGCAATCACCATCACGTTGTGCAGTACCGGCGTCACCGCCGGCAGCGCAAATTGGCGGAAACTGTTGAGCACGGCGCCGGCCAGCGCCGTCATCGAAATGAACAGCAGGTAGGGAAACACGATGCGCAGCATCTGCGCGGTCAGCGCGTGCTTCTCCGGTTCATCCAGCGTGCCGGGCGCCATCAGCGTAACCACCCACGGCGCCAGCAGCACGCCGACGCCAGTGACCAACAACACCACCGCACACAGCGCACCGGCGACGTGGTCGAGAAAGTCCTTGAGCGCGACCGCGTCGCCACGCTGCTTGATGTCGTTGAACACCGGCACGAACGCCGAGGCGAACGAACCCTCGGCAAAGATCCGGCGCAGGTAGTTGGGGATGCGGTAGGCGATGACGAATGCGTCCATTGCCGCGGACACCCCGAACAGGCTGGCTTGCAGCATGTCGCGGGCAAAGCCGGCCAACCGCGACAACAGCGTCATCGCGCTGAATACGGCGGTCGAGCGCAGCAGCCCGGATGGCTGCGGCGGCGCGCTGCTCATTGCGATCTCCCAGCGGCGCGCGGCGCCGCGCATGACATGTGCATCCCCATTCCCCGCAACCATCCAGCCGATCAACGCCGGCATCAACGAACGATGGCGGCATTACAGCACACCGTTGCCTCTCACTTGTGGCCAATTGCGGGCACGATGCGGCGTGCGACCTTGCCCTGTCTGTCCCTTCTGCCGCCCACATGGCCTGCCCCGAATCGGCACTTCGCAGACCTGATCCGGGGTACGCTCACAAAAGTGGGCGCTGAAGGCTTTGGCTCGTGGTAGCTGGCCTGCCAGCGCAACACGCTCGCCAACGACGTCGCGCGCGGGCGTGCTCGCACACGAGCAGAAACCCTGCGGGCAACGGCATGCGCAACGGGTGGCATCGTCGCATTGACTCAGCGCATCGCACGGATCATAATTAGCGGTTCTTATCCCGCACCCGCATCATTTCAGGAGCACCACCGTGGCCAACATCAAGTCCGCCAAGAAGCGCGCCAAGCAGGCAGAGGTCCGCCGCGGCCGCAACGCCAGTGCGCGCTCGATGCTGCGTACCGCCGTCAAGAAGGTCCTCAAGGCCATCGAAGCGAAGGACGTGGCTGCCGCTGAAGCCGCCTACAAGATTGCCGAGCCGATTCTGGATCGCTATTCCAGCCGCGGCCTGATCCATCGCAACAAGGCGTCGCGTCACAAGAGCCGCGTCAATGCGCGGATCAAGGCGCTCAAGACCGCCGCCTGATACGAGCATGCGGGCGATGCCGCCTGCGCGCTTGCGTCTTCGCAGCAGCAAAAAGCCGGCTCGCGCCGGCTTTTTTGTGCCTTGCAATTACTCGCCCCGCGGTGCCGGAGGGTTGGCTTGCGCGTGTGCCAGTTCGGCGCGTTGCTCATCGGCCTCGGTGCGCATGGCATCGAGAAATGCCATCGTTTGCAACATCACCGGCCAGGTGCCGTCGCGTGCCAGTGCCGACACCACAAACCAAGGCTGCGTCCAGCCCAACGCATCGACCACCGCCTGCGCCCGCTGCTGCCGTTCCTCTTCGGCCAGCAGATCCGCTTTGTTGAAGACCAACCAACGTGGTTTGGCCAGCAGATTGGCATCGAAGCGCTGCAACTCGCGCTCGATCGCACGCACCTGGGTCGCGGGATCGATCTCTTCGTCCAGCGGCGACAAATCAACCAGGTGCAGCAACAGACGGGTGCGCTGGATGTGGCGCAGAAACAGCGCGCCAAGCCCGGCGCCATCGGCCGCGCCTTCGATCAAACCCGGGATATCGGCAATCACGAAGCTGCGGTCAGTCTCGATGCGCACCACGCCAAGATTCGGATACAGCGTGGTAAACGGGTAGTCGGCCACCTTGGGCGTGGCCGCCGATACCGCGCGGATCAATGTCGATTTGCCGGCATTGGGGAAGCCGAGCAAGCCGACATCGGCGAGCAGTTTCAGCTCAAAACGGATATCGCGCTCATCGCCGTCGGTACCGGCGGTCGCCTTGCGCGGCGCGCGGTTGACCGAACTTTTGAAGTGCATGTTGCCCAATCCACCCTGGCCGCCCTGTGCCACCAGCACGGTTTGCCCGTGTTCGGTGAGATCGCCGATCACTTCATCGGTGGCGACGTTGTAGACCAGGGTACCGACCGGCACCCGGATCACCACGTCAACGCCAGAACGGCCATATTTCTGGCTACTCATGCCGTTTTCACCGCGCTCGGCGCGGAACTGGCGCTGGTGACGAAAATCGACCAACGTATTGAGATTCTCGTCGGCCTTGACCCAGACACTGCCGCCATTGCCACCATCACCGCCGTTGGGGCCACCCAGCGGAATGAACTTCTCGCGGCGAAAGCTGGCGCAGCCATTGCCGCCGTTACCGGCGATGACAGTAATTTCAGCTTCGTCGACGAATTTCATATGCGTGGGGACCGGTGAATGCAGGCGTTAAACGTGGAACTCGGATAAACCAGGAAGCCGGGACTGGGGACTGGGGACTCGGAAAAGCAACAGCAAAAGCTGTAAAGCCAAAGCAGGCGTTCGCAAGCTTGTCGTGCCGTGTCGGTAGGATGGGTAGAGCGCAGCGAAACCCATCACTGACGAGGTCCCGAGTCCCGAGTCCCGAGTTCCCGGCTTCCCGCAAACGAAAAGCCCCGCCGAAGCGGGGCTGATCGCGCTACCGTCGGCAAGGGCTCAAACTGCCGCAACCACGCTGACGGTGCGGCGTTTCTTGGGCCCCTTGATGGCGAACGACACCACGCCGTCGGTCAGGGCAAACAGGGTGTGGTCGCGGCCCAGGCCGACATTGCTGCCGGGATGGAACTGGGTGCCGCGCTGACGCACGATGATGTTGCCGGCATTGATCGCCTGGCCGCCATACATCTTCACGCCAAGGTATTTGGGGTTGGAATCGCGGCCGTTACGGGTGGAGCCGCCTGCCTTTTTATGTGCCATGAGTGCTTACTCCTCGGGTTTCAGGCGCTGATGCCGGTGATCTGAATTTCGCTGTAATGCTGCCGGTGTCCCATCTGCTTGCGATGGTGCTTGCGGCGACGAAACTTGACGATGCGAATCTTGTCGGCGCGGCCATGGCACTTGATATTGGCGGTGACCTTGGCGCCGGCAACGTGTGGCGCACCAACCGTCACTTTTTCGCCATCGCCGAGCAGCAACACCTGATCGAACGCGATTTCGCTACCCGCCTCGGCATCGATCAGCTCGACCCGGAGCACCTCACCTTCCATCACGCGGTATTGCTTACCGCCGGTGACAATCACTGCGTACATGAACAACTTCCTTCTGTAGTTATTTTTCAGGTTGCGCAAAACACCGCCCCGCAAGCGCGAGGCAGACCCGAAATCATAAGCGATTGGGGCAGTACAGGTCAAATTGAGGGCGCTGCCGCGCTGCCGCTGCCGTGCCGATGCGCACACGCGCACACGCCGCTGGCTACGGCCGCTGCCGGTACCACTGCGTCACGGCTTGAACCGACCGCTGCCGCGGTTGCCGGACGATCACGCTGAAAACGCGTGGAGCGCGCCGGCCAACCCCGCTTGCGGGCAGGTCAACCGGCGCACCGAGCGATCAATGGTGATTGACTGAAATCCGCCGCGGTGTGGTCTCTGGCTTCTTCGGGATGACCACCTCCAGCACGCCATGGCGACCGGTCGCCGAGATGCCATCCGGGTCGGCCCCATCGGGCAGTGCAAAGCGCCGGTAGAACGAGCCATAAGAGCGCTCGACGCGGGTAAAGCGTTGATTCTCCTCGCGCTGCTCGGCCTTGCGCTCGCCCTTGATGGTGAGGATGCCCTTGTCCATCTGCACCTCGATATCCTTGGGATCGACGCCAGGAATGTCGGCGAGGATGACAAAACGCTTTTCCTCTTCGCGGATATCGACGCGCGGCGCCCACTGACTGGTCACCACGTTGGACTGGTCGCTATCGGAATCGCCGAAAAAGCGATCGAAAACCTGCTTCATTTCGTCCTGGAACTGCGGGTTTGCCCCGAAGGGGCTGTAACGAACGATGCTCATCTTACTGACCTCCTTAGGTTGTTGACTGCGGCCCAACGCCGCCCTGAGCCAAAAATGGGGTCGCGGCATGGGGTTTCAAGCGACATCGAAGCAGCGGTGATAGCCGTCATCACCGCACGGACGCTAAACTGTGTGTCCCCACCCACTCGGAGCACAGACGATGAGCATCAAAGTTGGCGATACCATCCCCAAGACCGCGATCAATGTGATCAAGGACGGCATCCAGGCAACCGATACCGCGACCTTCTTTGCTGCCAAGAAGGTGGTGCTGTTTGCCGTGCCGGGCGCGTTTACGCCGACCTGTTCGGCCAAGCACCTGCCTGGCTTCATTGAGCACCTGGACAGTTTCAGCAAGCGCGGCATCGAAGTCGCCTGCGTCTCGGTCAACGACGGCTTTGTGATGGGTGCCTGGGGCAAGGCACAAAATGCGCCGGAAAACCTGCACCTGCTGGCAGATGGCAACGCCGAGTTCGCCAAGGCGTTGGGCCTGGAACTGGATGCCACCGGTTTTGGCATGGGCATCCGCAGCCAGCGTTTTGCGCTGTACGCCGACAACGGCGTGGTCAAGGCGCTGTTCGTCGAAGCGCCGGGCGAGTTCAAGGTTTCCAGCGCCGAGCACGTGCTGGCGCACATCTGACCCCGCTACCGCGTATGCAACGCCCGGGCCGCAACGGCCCGGGTGCTCAGGCAGTGTCCGCCACCGTCGCTTTGGGTGCGCGATTTGCCGCAAACCGCCGGCCATGCCACAGGTAGTACATCACCGGAATCAGCAGCATCGACACGATCGGTGCGGTGATCATGCCACCCACCATGGGTGCCGCGATGCGCCGCATCACGTCCGAGCCGCTACCCGCGCCCAGCATGATCGGCAACAAGCCGGCCACCACTACCGCCGCGGTCATGGCCTTGGGCCGCACCCGCATCACCGCGCCCTCGATCACCGCCGCCAGCAAGCCGGCGCGATCAGTGGGGTTGTTGCGCCGTTGTGACTCGCGCAGGTACACCAGCATCACCACGCCGAACTCGGCGGCGACACCGGCCAACGCGATCAAACCGACACCAACCGCCACCGACATCTGGTAGCCGAGCGCATACAGCAACCAGAACCCGCCGACCAGCGACAGCGGCACTGCCACCATCACCATCAGCGCTTCGCTGACACTGCGCAAACCGAGGTAGAGCAACAGGAACAGGCCGATCAGGGTGATCGGAATGATCACCGCCATGCGCTGCTGTGCGCGCTGCATGAACTGATAATGCCCGGCCCAGGTCCAGGAATAGCCCGCCGGCAGCTTCAGCTGTTCGTTGAGCGCCGTTTGCGCCGCACTCACATAACCACCGATGTCGCCATCCTTGGCGGTGATGTAGACCCAGCCATTGACCCTGGCATCCTCGCTCTTGATCATGTCCGGGCCGTCGACGATCTGCACATTGGCCACGTCGCCCAGTTGCACCTGGATATCGTCGGTGGCCACCAACGGCAGGCCGCGCAATTTCGCCAGCGAATCGCGAAACGTTTCGGGATAGCGCAGGTTGACCGGATAACGCTCGCGCCCCTCGATGGTGCGGGTGACATCTTTGCCGCCGATCGCGATCGCCGCCGCATTCTGGATCTCGGCAATGCTCAGCCCGTAGTGCTCGGCGGCGCGGCGGTCGATGTCGATATCGATATAGCGGCCACTGGAAGTGCGATCGGCGAACACCGTGCGGGTGTTTTTCAGGCTGCCGAGTATGCGCTCGATGTCCTGACCAACGCGCTCGATCACGCTGCTGTCGGCACCGGCAATCTTGATGCCGATCGGCGTATTGATGCCGGTGGATTGCATATCGATGCGCGCACGAATCGGCATCAACCAGGTGTTGTTGAGACCGGGGATGCGCACCACGTCATCGAGCGCGCGCTTGATCGCATCCATGTCCATGCCAGGACGCCACTGCTCGCGCGGCTTGAGCCGGATCGTCGATTCGATCATCGCCATCGGCGCCGGGTCGGTTGCGCTATCGGCGCGCCCCACTTTGCCGAATACCGTTTCCACCTCCGGCACGGTCTTGATCAGGCGATCCACCTGCTGCAACAGTTGCCGCGCCTTGCCGACCGAAATGCCCGGCGGCGCCGACGGCATGTACAACAGATCGCCTTCATCCAGATCGGGCATGAACTCGCGGCCCATGTTCGCCCACGGCCACAGCGCCGACAACACCAGCGCACCACCGAGCGCCAGGGCAAGCCAGGGTGTCGCCAGAGCGCGACGAACGACCGGCAGGTAGGCATCGATCAGCCAGCGATTGATCGGGTTGGCCTGCTCAGGGCGGATCTTGCCATGCACCAGATACGACACCAGCACCGGCAGCAGTGTGATCGACAAGCCGGCCGCTGCCGCCATGGCGAAGGTCTTGGTGTAGGCGAGCGGCGCGAACAGGCGCAGCTCCTGCCCTTCCAGCGCGAACACCGGCAGGAAACTCAGGGTGATGATCAGCAGCGAGAAGAACAGCGCCGGCCCTACCTCCACCAGAGCCTGCTCGATCGCCACCAACCGCCCGCCCACCGCATCACCGAGTCGCTCCAGATGCTTGTGCACATTTTCGATCATCACGATGGCGGCATCGACCATGGTGCCAATGGCAATGGCGATGCCACCCAGCGACATGATGTTGGCATTGATGCCGTTCAGGCGAATCACCAGGAAGGCGGCAAGAATACCTACCGGCAACGTGAGCAGGATCACCAGCGATGAGCGAAAGTGATTCAGGAACAGCGCGCACACCGCAATGACGACGATGAACTCTTCGATCAGGCGGGTCTTCAAGGTATCCACGGCGCGCTCGATCAATGCCGAGCGATCGTAGGTCTCCACCAGCTCAACGCCTGCCGGCAGCCCTGCCTTCAGGGCATCGAGCTTGGCACGCACCGCCACTATCACGTCGCGCGCGTTGCTGCCGGCGCGCATCACCACGATGCCACCGGCAACCTCGCCCTCGCCGTTGAGATCGGCGATACCACGGCGTGCAGCGGGGCCGATGCGTATCTCCTGCGCCAGATCAAACAGCGGCACGCTGGTCAGCGACACGCGGCTGCGTTGCACGTCGACGCTGATCAGGCCGATGTCTTCCAGCGATTTGATATAACCGCGCAGGCGCACCATGTATTCGGCTTCAGCCAACTCCAGCGCGCCGCCGCCAGACTCCTGGTTGGCATCCTGGATCGCACGTTCAACCCGATCCAGAGTGACGTAATAACCGCGCAGCCGGTCGGGATCCATCACGATTTGATACTGCTTGACCATGCCGCCCACGCTCGCCACCTCGGCGACACCCGGCACCGCCTCCAGCTCGAACTTGAGGAACCAGTCCTGCAAGGTACGTAGCTGCGCCAAATCATGTTGGCCGCTGCGATCGACCAACGCGTACTGGTAGACCCAACCCACGCCGGTGGCATCCGGGCCGATACTCGGCACCGCGCCAGACGGCAGCTCCTTGGCTGCCGTGTTGAGATATTCCAGCACCCGCGAACGCGCCCAGTACAGGTCGGTGCCGTCGGCGAAAATCACATAAACGTAGGAATCACCAAAAAACGAATAGCCGCGCACCGCCACTGCCCCCGGTACCGCCAACATCGCGGTGGACAGCGGATAGGTGACCTGATCTTCGATTACCTGCGGCGCCTGGCCGGGCAGGCTTACGCGAATGGTCACCTGGACATCGGTCAGATCGGGAATGGCATCGAGCGGCACGGTCTGCATCGAGAACAAACCCGCCAACGCAAGAATCGCCGCCAGCAGCAACACCAGCAGTCGGTTACCCAACGACCATCGAATCATCTGTTCAATCACAAGCGTTCACTCTCTGCGTAATGCGGGTTCGCTGTAGGCGCTCACCGGCACGAATCGTTGCCCGGCCCCAAGATGCTCTGCACACGGTGTCATTGCGGGGAGCGAAACGACGTGGCGATCCAGAGTGATTGGACTATCAAAGCACTCGATGGCTTCGCCGCGCTCGCACTGACGCCCACGCCGGCTGGATCAAGGGTTCCTCAATGCGTATGCGGTGTCGCGCTGAGCCGCGCCAGTCCGGCCAGGCGGTTACTTTCCGAATCGAGCAGGAATTGCCCGGAAACGACAACGGTTTCATCGCCGTTGAGCCCGGACACGATGACCATTCGCTCACCGATCTCTTCGCCCAGCTTGACCGCCACCGGCACGAAGCCGCCATCGTCGCGGCGCAGCACCACACGCGGACCGCTCTGCGTGCGAATCACCGCCTCGCTTGGCACGCTCACCGCATCGGCAAGCAACTCGCCCTTTATCTGCACTTCCGAGAACATGCCCTGGGTCAAGCCTTCCTCGCCGGAATCGAAGCGCAGGCGTACTTCCAGCGTGCGTGTGGTGTAGCCCACCGGTGGTTCGACGCGGGTGATGCGGCCAGTAAACACGAGGTCCGGAAACGACTTGACGCGCATTTCGGCTTCCTGGCCATCACGCACCCAGCCCCATTGGGTTTCGTAGATTTCGGCAATCACTTCGATCGCGCGCGAATTGGTACCGAGGCTGTAGATCAGCATGCCATCAGTGACCGCCATCCCGACTTCACCACGGCGAATGAATACAAACCCGTCCTGCGGCGCATACACCTGTGCTGGCAGCGTCGGCTCAGCGCCGTTTTGCAATTGCGCGATCTGGCCAGCATCGAGGCCGAACTCGCTCAAGCGCGACACCAGGCTCAATGCCTCATCGCGACGGCCGCCGGTCATTGCTGCCTGATACTCCGCCTGCAATGCGAACAACTCATCGGAGCCGATCGAGAACAGCAATTCGCCGCTGCTCACGCGGTCGCCTTCCTTCTTGTCCGACAACGCCATCAGGGTGCCGGCCACCGGCGGCGAAACATTGCGCCGCGCGGTGGGGTCGATGCGCGAAATCTTGCCGACGGTACGGATCTGGCGGCGCAAATCGCCACGCACCACCTTGGCAACCCGCACGCCGATGTTGTTGCGCACTGCGGGATCAATCAGGATTGCCGCACCGCTCGGCTGCGGCTCGGCCTGCTGCGCGTCGTGCTCGTGCGCAGCATCGGGCGAACTTGCCGCACCGCGGGCAACCACCTGCTTGACCAGATCCATGCCACAAATTGGGCACTTGCCCTCATGGTCGGAAACGACATGTGAATGCATCGGGCATACGTAGGACGTTTCCTCGTCCACATCGATCAACGCCAGGTTGCCGGCAGCCGCTACCGGCGACATCGACGGCTCTGCCGCCAGCGTCACGGCCGGGCCGGGGCGCGCGCGCGAATGCGCATCGGCGCGGTCGTAAACCCCAGCCAGATACGCGGCCAATGCCACCAGCGCGCACAGCGCGGTGATCTTCATCGTGTTCATTCAATTCCCCCGCAACATCGCTACAACAACCCACCTTCGCAGCCCAGACTATAGCGCGCAAGTGGCATTTCGCCGCAACAAGGGTTACGCACTCGCTTAGTTGTCGAGGTGTTCGCACGCCATCGCCGCAAACAACGAAGCCCCTCCGTTGCGGGAGGGGCTTCGAACTGCTGCTGTGTTACCGAATCAATGCAGCGAGAACACCGCTACATCGTGATGCAGCGGGTCGAACTGATACATGCGCAAGCGCGTGTTCGGTTCGTGGTTCAGCTTGATAGCCACATCCAGCGAACCCAATACACCACCCTGTTCCGGCATCACCACGGTAAACGCACCCTGTGGCGGACCAGCATTCAGCCAGTAGTGGGTACGACCGAAGGTGAAGAAGCAACCCGAGCCCAACTGCAAGCTGGAATTGAGATCCGGGCTACGCGGATTCGCTTCCAGATGCTCATCGGTACCGCCGCGGTCGAACGGGAACACCGTTTCACCGGTTTCCTCATCGATCACGGTAGTCGGGTCGGTGAACTGGAACTGATTCTCCCAACCACGGGTGCCACCGAAGTCCACATTCACATACAGGTGCGGGAACTTGTCGCCGTTGAGCAACTTCACGTTGTACTCAAAGCCACGGGTTTCCCAATCCACCAGGGTGAACTCCATCACACCCTTGAAGCTCTCCGCTCCCAGGCCACTGCCGTTGCCGGACACATTGACCGGTGCCTCACCATAGATGGTGTTGTTGACATAGAACATGGTCAGGTTGGCATCCGGATCGAGCGGCACGCCACGCGGCAGCTTGCGGCGAGTCAGCAGCTCCAGATAGGTCGTGCGCAGGTCTTCCACCAGCGGCGCCGCGGCATCAGGATCGTAATGGCGAGCATCCTTGAGCATGGCTTGCAACTCGCGCAGCGTATTCCACATCCGCTTGGCCGGGGCCAGATCGCCGATCATGGCCATCGCCTTTTCCTTGGCGGCCTGGTTCTTGCGCGGATTGACGCCAAATACCTGCGCTTCCAACTCCCACAAGGTGGTGCGAGCTGGCTGACCGAACGCGTTGACCGGGAATATCTTGGTCGAGTTCTCCAGCACCTGCACGCGCGGCGGGTGGATACGCCAGCCCCAGTGATAGGCCAGACTCCAATGCTTACCCAACGACTGCTTGACCTTGACGGTGTAGCGCGTGCCTTCCACCAGCATCGGGAAGAAGGTCGTGTCCATCGCGATACCTGCTGACGATGCCCGAACCGGGTTGGGAGTGGTCTGACTGGGGTTGTCGAAGTACATCACGTACGGCGAAAAATCCTCGATGCCATTCTTGAGGATGTTGACGTGATAGGTGATCGTGAACGGCACGTCCAACACCAGCGACGGGTCGATCATCGAGGTATCGGACTCGATGTTCTCACCGAAGTAGAACAGGTTGACATCGACGTTGCCGCCGATGATCTGCCGGGTGACCTTGTCATAGATCGGCATCACCGTCTTGCGCTTGAGCGGGCCGTTGTAATGCAACAACGGAATCCCCTCATAGGCACGGTTGGCCAAGGTCTGGCGGTGCAGCTTGTTGCCCTCCAGAATGTCGATGGCGTTCTTCACATAGATGCGGCGCAGCTCGTTGCGACGCACTTGGCCCGAGCGGTAGTAGCGCTCGATCGCCTCGATTTGCACCAGCAGATCCGAGGTCGGCGAATCGCGACGGATCGAGCGCACGCTCACCGGGCCGTCGTGCAGGTTGTACTTGCCATCTTGCGTGGACGGCAGGGTGTTCGGCAGCTCGGTGCCATCCGGCAGACGGTAGTTCTCGTAAATCGTCTCCAGGAAGTTGGAACCCGGCGGCTCGGTACTAACATTGCTGGCCGGGAAAATCGGATTCTCCGGGGTGGTGATGATGAACGCCGTTGCCGGGACAGTGGGATCCGCCGGAATGCGAATATTGCAGTTGATAACCGGCCGCGGTTGCGTTTGCGGATGCTGACCCGAGAACGTTACCGGCTCCGGGCTGTCGCACCTGCTGGGAGGAAACGTGGTCTGAGCCATGACGCCAGCCGAGGCAGACAGCCCCAGCACCAGCGCAGCGGCCAGTGTTCTTGCCAAATTGACTTTTATCTTACGCATTGTCTTTAACCCCCTCCGTTGCCGAACTGGCGTGAGCCGCCCGGGCAATGGATGATTGATTGCAGGTCATGGGATGGCAGCCTCGCTCAGGCGATGGTGCTGCGCATGTCGATCAAATACGGCTTGTGATGCTTGCCGGTGCTGAGCAGCCCCACCGCTTCGGCGATGAAGATCGGCTGCACCCGCGAAGGCTTGGTCAGCCACCGGCTGGTGCGCTGGTTGCCTACCCAGGTCAGCCCGTGAATGGAGCCCATCACATTGAACGCCATCAGGATCTTGCGGATCGACGTCGGGTCGCCGTTGAGGAACTGCCAGCGTGCACCCTTGGCAGCAGCGTACTGCTTCAGGCTGTCGGCGGTGTCTACCTCGGGCTTGGTGGTGACCGTGTACATGTGCACGTCGTCGCCGAGACGATCACCCAGCATCTCCTGCACTTTGACCAGGTTGTCGATGATCGGGTACGCCTGCTCACCATCAACCGAGGCAAAGCTCAGCACCACCAGCTTGTTCTGGATCAGGTTCTCGTAGAACCAGAACTTCTCGCCGTGTTGATCCTGCACCAGCACCTGCGGAAACCGCTTGGCCAGCTTGCTGTCGGCCGGGCGTTCGCAGGCCAGCAACATCGGGTTGCTGGGGTCGGCGGCGACCGGCGTTTTGGCTGCGGCATTGGCAGCCAATGCGAGCGCGGGGACTCCCAGGCCCAATGCCTTTACAACATTTCTTCTGCTGTTCATTTCAAAACTCCTTGCAATTCGGATCGTGAATGTCGCGAGTGCTGAGCGATCAGGGAACGATTTCCCAGGTCAGCATCATCGCGTTGTCCTCATGCGTGTTGTTATGGCAATGGATGGGATAACGGCTGAGGAAGTCGTCGAAGCGATAGAACACGCGCACATCGTCGCCCGGCCCGATCGTGAACACGTCCTTGCGCGACTTGCCCACACCGGTTGGCGGACGGCCGTTCCAGGTGAGAATCTGCGCTTCTTCAAAGTGCACGTGCACCGGATGTGCCCAGGTGGCACCGGCGTTGCGGAAGCGCCAGATTTCCGCCGTACCCTGCTTGGGGTAAGCGGAGGTGATGGTCGGATCCATGAACTGGCCGTTGACCGTCCACAAGCCCATGTCGTGATCGAACACCCACTCGCGCTCGGCTACCACTTCGCCCAGATCGATATCGGGCAGCGCACGCAGGAAGTCCGGCACGCGGCTGTTGTCCTCGGTATTGACGTCCTTGACGCGGAACTGCATCACCGGCACGCGATCGGGGCCTTGCAGACGGCGTCCGGTCGGGCCCTGGCCGTTGATCTGCTCCATCAGGTTGAGCACGTCGATGGTCTTGCCGCGGAAACCGGAGAAATCGACGATGACGTCGATACGGTTGGCCGGGCCAATCACGATGGTGGTGGTATCGACCGGCTCTTCCAGCAGGTTGCCATCGTTGGCGATCGACAGGAAGCCGATCGGGGTTTCGCTGCTCACCGGGCGGGTGGCACCGCCACCTTCAACGTGTTCGAAGAACGCCAGCTCGTAGAACCGCGACGGGCCACCATCAAGCCAGCGCAGGCGGTACTTGCGCGGTTCCACTTCATGGAACGGAAACGCCTTGCGGTTCACCGTGATCACATCGCCGAGGTGACCATCGGTATTGAACACGTTGTAGGTCGGCTGGCCCTGCGCGGTGAAGCGGACATCATGCAGGATGAAGTACAGATCGTACTGTCCGTAACCGCCGGGCAGGCGCAGCGCGCTTTCGTTGAGGTCGTTCTCGTCACCGGAGTCGATGTGATCATAGAAGATCGCCATGCCCGACAGGCCCGCGTACACGTTGGTGGCGGTGAAGTCGATCATGTGATCGTGGTACCACAGGCTGCCCAGCGCTTCGCGGTAATCATGGCGCGCGTAGATCATCGCGTAATGGTGATCCCAGAACTCGCCCGGCTCCTGGAAGTCCATCGGGAAGCCGTCGCTCTCGCTGCCGACGTGGGCATTGTGCAAGTGCGTGGTGGTGGCCGGATAGCCGAACTCCTGAATCTGGGCATCCTCGGCATGCGGCAGGTTGTTGAAGCGGCGCACGAAGCACGGCTCACCATAGCGCGCGACCAGGGTTTCACCGGGAGTTGCATTGTTGAACATCCACGCCAGCGAACCGCGCTTTTGCACCGGGTCGGCGAGCGCGCTCAGGGTGGGGTGGTAATTCCAGTAACCTTCGGTTTCCTGCTGGATGTAGAACTTGACCGGCGGGAACTCGTTGAAACGCTGATGCCGGAAGCGGCCATTGTTCGGGCCTGGATCGAGCAGCGAGGGATCCACCTCGGCCATCGCCGGCGGGATGTAGATCGGCTGGTCGAAATAGGTGACCTGCGGGCTGAGCGGTTCGGTTTCCGGGGTAATCAGACCCTCGGGCCTGCACAATTGCGCCTGTGCGACGCGGGGCAGCATGCTGCCGCCGAATATGGCGGGCGTTGTCGCCAACGCTGCAGCGCCGCCTTTCAATACATCTCTTCTCTTGGCCATTGATCGCGTGCTCCTGTACCACTGGACATTGATGTCGGCTTTGATCGACGACCAGCGTGCGGAGCACCCCAACGAGCGTACGAAGCTTCATACACTCGTTGGGGGCTTCACCACCTTGCAACGATTCAACCCTTGCCGCCCACCGCGAATCAGCCCAAATGCACGAGGCACTCCCCGGGCGTTTCGCGGCAACGGCGTTGAATCGCTCCGCCCCCAACTCCGACTCCCCACCAGGAGCAGCGCTGACGCGTGGACGCGCTGCGTTACCCCCGATGTGCGGCAATTTGCCACAGGAGTACCCGGTACGGTCTGTAGCAATGCACACACTGCGAGCAACTTTTATCTATTGGTAAAAATTGTGTCGCAGAACGGTATTGCAAATGTCCGCTTCCAAACGCGTTGCGCGTTGCGCGTTGTGCGACCTGCTGCGGCCACTTGCAGAAACGCTGATCAACTCAGCGTTTCCGCAGGCCATGGACGGCCTGCACGCAGATCGATCTCGCAAGTGATTGATCCAGCGGCGCCTTGGCGAACCTCTGAACACGTCAGATCTGGCGTCATTGCGAGCACAGCGGGAAACAATCAAACATTCTGATTTTCAGAGTATTCCCGCGTTGCCACGTCGCTCCGCTGCGCACAATCACAGCGTGCTCAGAGGGCCCTTGGCAGCGCACGTCGCGACGGTTCGATATTGATGCGTCGTGTATCGCCGCCCACCAACGCCAGCAAGCGCCGATCCATCACCCGAAACCACAGTGGTGGCACGTAGGCCAGCTCGAACATGCCGAAGTAGCCACTCGGCAACTGCGGGATACCGTCGAAATTGCGCAGCGATTGATAGCGGCGCGAGGCGTGCGCGTGATGATCCGAATGGCGTTGCAGCTGAAACAGTGCCCAATTGGAAATCAGATGATTGCTGTTCCAGGAATGATGTGGCTGGCACGGCTCGAAACGGCCGTCTGGCAGACGCACGCGCGCGATCCCATAGTGCTCGATGTAGTTGGCCGAGGTGAGCTGGAAGTTGGCCCAGAACGATGCGGCCAGCACGAACGCGAGGATCGCCGGCCCCAGCCACAGCACCAGCGCAACCCATAATGTCAGCGTGATGAGACTGGTCTGCACGATATCGTTGTGCAGGCTGAAGCGCGATCGTCCGAGCCGCTGCATGCGCTCGGTTTCCAGTTTCCAGGCACGACGCCAGGCACCAGGCATCTCGCGCAACACGAAGCGGTAGATCGACTCGCCCATGCGCGAGGAAGCAGGATCCGCTGGCGTGGCGACGTCACGGTGATGGCCGCGATTGTGCTCGATGAAAAAGTGCCCGTAGCCGGTTGGCGCCAGCACCAGTTTTGCCAAGGTCTGCTCCAGCCACGAACGCTTGTGGCCGAGTTCGTGCCCAACGTTGATGCAGAAACCACCGACCAGCCCGGTCGCCAGGGTGACCGCCAGCAACCCGTGCCACGGCAAGGGGTGGGTCGCCACGAACCACGCCGCGAACACGAACCACGCCCACAACATCGGCACCAGCGCCCAAGTGATCAAGCGATAGTAACGATCCGCCTCCAGGGCAGGTACCGCTTCCTCGGGTGGATTGTTGTGATCGGCGCCGACCAGCGCATCGAGCAGCGGCAAGCCGATGTAAACCAGCGCCAGCGGCAACCACAGCAGGCGCGCATCACCAAAGGCGATGAACAACAACGGGCCGGCGCCGACCAGCGATGGCACCAGCAGCGACAGCAGCCAGCCATAGCGTTTGCGGTCGTGGTAGGGCAGCGCCGTCGTGGCTGCAGCGATTTCGGGAATGGGTGGCATGATCGGCAATCCTCGGCACTGTTGCGCGCAGCATGAACGCGACTGCGGCCTGGCAACACCGCACGGGCTGGCAGACTTTCGTCATTTCGTGCCACGATGCGCACCCATCCCCGCAAAGACCACCGCGCATGCCGACCGGCCTGCCAGCACTAGCCAGCCATCACCCGCCGGCGGCGTGGCGCGAACCCGCCCTGCATCCGGTTTACCTCAAGCTGTTGCTGGCGTTGCTCACCGCGCGCGGCATCGACACCGAGGCAATGCTCAACGACGCCGGGCTGGATCTTGCGGCGCTGCCCCGCGGCGAGCAACACATCGCGTTCACCGCGATCCATGCCGTGATTCAACGCGCCGTCGCGCTCACCGGCAGCCCATGGCTGGGTCTCGAACTGGGTGCCAGTGCGCATGCCTTCAGCCATGGCGCCGTCGGCTACGCGGCGGTTGCCAGCGGCAGCGTGTGCGAAGCATTGAGCGCCGTCTGTCGCTTTGCCGCAATCCGCACTCGCATCGTGCGCTTCGAGTTGGACAACGAGCGCTGCGACGCGCGCCTGCAGATCCGCGAGTGCATCGATTTGGGCACCTCGCGTGTGTTCATTCTGGAAGCGTGTCTGGTGATTGTTGAACGCCTGCTGCAAGCGCTGTCGCTGCGCAGTTGCGAGCATGTTCGCTACGCGCTGCCGTGGCCGCAACCTTCATGGGCTGGCCTGTATCCGCAGTATCTGAGCGGCCAGATCCGCTTCGGTGCAGCAAACCTTTCGATTCACCTGCCTGCGCAGTTGCTGGATCAGCCCTGTGTCAGCGCCGACCCGGACGCCTATCGCTCGGCGCAGCGCGAGTGCGAACGCAAGCTTGAGGAAAGCCGGCCCGGCCGCGACCTTGCCAGTGCAGTACGCCGCTACTTGCTCGCCTGCGTCGGCGATTACCCCAGCGCCGCACAAATGGCACAACGTCTGCATCTATCGCCGCGGGGCCTGTTTCGACGCATGCGTTCGGCCGGCATCAGCTATCACGCAATCCTCGATGAAGTACGCTGTGAGCAGGCACGCTGGCATCTGCAACACAGCGATGCCGCGATCGAACGCATCGCCGAACAGCTCGGTTATCGTGACACCTCCAATTTCTCGCGCACCTTCCGGCGCTGGACCGGGTTGCCACCGAGCGTCTGGCGCGA
>PFJA01000192.1:4231-25543 GCA_002782905.1 Lysobacterales bacterium CG_4_10_14_3_um_filter_64_11 | reverse complement strand
TATAGCCGCGCAGCGGCGAAACCCGGGGCACGCAGTGCCGGCGAAACCCGGGGCACGCAGTGCCGGCGAAACCCGGGGCACGCAGTGCCGGCGAAACCCGGTGCGGATCGCGCCGGCGCAACTCCATCGATAGCGATTCAACCACCCTCTACAACGCGATGTCTTATCCAATCGCGCAACATCGATAGCGGCATCGCCTTGGCAATCAGGAAGCCCTGCACCATTTCACAACCATGCTCGCTGAGTATGCGCAACTGCTCGATATCCTCAACGCCCTCTGCCACCACCCCGATCCCGAGCGAGTGCGCCAACGCGATCACCGCCGAGGTCAGCGCCACGTCATCCGGGTCATCGAGCAGGTCGGCAACGAAACTGCGGTCGATTTTCACGCCATCTACCGGGATCCGCCGGAGATGACTCAGACCCGAGAACCCGGTGCCGAAATCATCGAGCCAAACTCGAACGCCAGTCGCCCGCAAGCGGGTGAATTGCGCAACGGCCAAGGCCTCATCGCTCAACACCGCTGTTTCCGTCAATTCAAGGCGCAGGCGGGTCGATGTCAGCCCCGATGACGTCAATGCGCTGGTGACCTGATTCACCAGGTCGCCACTGCGCATTTGTCGCGCCGAGACATTTACCGAGACGAACAGATCGGGCGACAACTCGGCCATATCGGCACAGGCACGATGCAGTACATAGGCACCGATCATCGCAATCAGGCCGCCTTGCTCGGCGACATCGATGAACTCGGCCGGCATCAGCAGACCGCGGGCCGGGTGCTCCCACCGCAACAGTGCCTCTACCCCGCGCAAGGTATGGTCGCTGCTGGCCACGACCGGCTGGTAGTAGAGCCGCAATTCCTCGCGTTCCAGAGCACTGCGCAGGTCGTGCTCCAGTTGCACGCGATCGGCCATCGCGTCATCCAGCGCACGGTTGTAAAAACGATAGCAATTCTTGCCCGCCAGTTTTGCCTGGTACATGGCGATGTCGCCATTCTTTATCAGTTGACTGGCGCTGCGCGCATCATCGGGAAATATGGTGATGCCGATCGATGCGCCAAGGAACTGCTCACGGCCGCGCAGGCGAATTGGCGCCAGCAACGCGTCGATGATTGCGTCGGCAACCCGAGCCGCGCGCAGCCGTGGTTCATCGCATTGCATTACCGCGACGAACTCGTCGCCACCAAAGCGCGCCACCTGCACGTCCACCCCTGCCGCTTTGCCGGCGTGCTCGCGAATACGCTCGGCAATCTGAATCAGCACCCGATCACCCGCCTCATGGCCCATGGTGTCGTTGACCCGCTTGAAATCATCCAGATCGATGAACATCAACACCAGGCCGCGGCCGGCGCCACGCTGGCCCAGCAGATGGGCGTCGAGGATTTCGCGCAGGGCAAGGCGGTTTGGCAAGCCGGTCAGGCTGTCGGTGTACGCGATCCGGCGCACCTCGCGCTCATGCTTCTCGACGCCATCCACCATGCGCGCAAACGAGCGAATCAACTCGCCCATTTCATCGTTGCGTGGCGACGCCAACTGAATCTGCTGGTACCGCCCCGCCTCGATGTCGCGCGCCGCATCCGCCAACATGCGAATCGGCAGCACCAGCCGCCTTGAAACCAGCCAGGAAACGAAAAAGGCAAGCACACCGAGCAGGGCCAGCAATCCGGCAAGCCAGATGCGGTATGTCGCTGTGGCGACGGCCTGGCGCTCGGTCAGGCGCTGCTGCGCGGCACTTTGCTGAACCTGAACACCCGCCAGATCGAAGGTGATGCGCAAACCGCCAATCACATCATCGGCAAGCAGGATCGCGCTGCGGACCTCCATCACCCCGTCGCCCCACTGCACCACGACATCACCGCCGGGATGCTCGCGGTTGTCGCGCAAGCGTTCGCCATAGCGCGCCCCCGTTGGCGTTCCGTCGTGCACGATCCGAAACTGATCGTCAAACACCAGCACCGACGCCACATCTGGCTGCCGCAGCGCGGCACCGGTGCGCTCGGCAATTTGTTCCATATCGAGAAAATACATCGGATTGACCAACTGCGCCGCCAGATCGGAGGCCAATTGCCGGCCACGCCTTTCCAGCGCATCAAAGGTGAGCTCATGCACGGTTTCGCTGCTGACCTGCGCCATTTCCGCAAACGCACGCGTCTGCCGTTGCCACAGAGTGGCAGCAAGCCCAGCCACCACCAGCAAACCGGCAAGGATCACCACCATAAAGCGGCCCTGCAAACCCAGCCGGACACTCATTCGAGCAACGCCTTGACCCGCACCACGCGGGCACGCATTTGCGCCAATGCCGCCAACTCGTGTTCATCGGCGAGATGAAACCCGGTTGTGCCGAAATACGCGGCCAGCGCAGCACGACCTTCGGGATCGTGGCTTGCCGCCAGCAACACGGCACGCAGACGGTCCCGCACCGGGGCAGCCATGCCGGCACGCACCATCTCGACACCGCGCGGGAATGGCGCGGAACGCATCACTTCGAACAAATCGGAAGGCTGCGCGGCGGCGCTGGAATGCACTCGCGCCCAATCGATATCACTCACCGCGCCGGCGCTGACCAGGCCCTTCTCCACCCAGGCAAGCACGTTGCTGTCGCTGCGTGCAAACAGGTAGCCCACCGTATCCGCGGCAGGCTGATCGCGGGTCGAGGACAGCAGTTCAAGGGTGAGCCCCGCATCCAGCAGCAGGCTCGCTGGCACGATGTAGCTACTGGTCGATGCCCGATTCTGGAAGGCAATACGGTGGCCACGCAGTTGCGCCAGTGAGCCGATGCCGCTGTCGCGACGCGCGAAGATGACACTGGCGTAGTGCGAACGGCCGCCACGCTCACTGAGCATCAGCAACTGCGCACCGGCGCGCTGCGCCAACAACATGCCCGCCGCGGTGGTCTCGGTTACCCAATCGACACGGCCACGCCGCAAATAGCTCTGCATCATCGGCACATCGTTGGCCATCAGGATACGGCCTTCACGAATGCCGACATCGGCCATGCGTGGCACCACGTAATTCAACAAGGGCTTGAGCTGGCCGTAGTGCCGCGCCGGATCATTGCTGATCCGCCCGAGCACCAACACGCCCGGCTCGGCTGACACCCATGCCGATGCGACAAGCATGACCGCCGCGAGTGCGATCGCTGCCTTGCGCGAAAAACCCAGCCTCACCGTCGTGCTCGCCAGAAAGCCCCCAAAAACGTTTACCGCGGTAACCCACACCCATTGACCGCCAAGGGTACCGCGTTGCACCACGCGCGCACAGGGGTTTGGCATCACACCTTGTCGCGCGCCAGCCGCGCCATGCGCTCGGCGTCTGCCAGAATGCCATGCACGATGCGCAGCTCGCGCCGGGTCGGCCGGGCACGCTGAAACAAGCGTCGCAGCCGCTGCATCACGACTTGGGATGGCCGGCTCTTGTAGAAATCGATGGCGTGCAGCGCTTTTTCCAGATGCACAAACAGCTGCTCCAACTCGTCATGCACTCCCGGCTGCTCATCGGGTTCGCCATCCGGCTCGGGCCGCAGCGGCTCACTCTCGCCACGGCGCAACACAGCCCGGCGCACTTCATAGCTGAGCACCTGCACCGCCGCAGCCAGATTCAGTGAACTGAACTCCGCGACCGCCGGAATATGCACTGCGCCATGACACTGTGCCAACTCCTCGTTGCTCAGGCCGGTGCGCTCACGACCAAACAGCAACGCCACCGGCGCACGCCCGGCCTGCTCCACCAGCAGGTGCGCCGCCTGCGCCGCATCGTAGCCGGGCACACTGACATAGCGGCTGCGCGCGGTACAGCCCAACACCAAGCCACAGTCGGCTACCGCCTCGGCCAGCACCGGCAACACCAGCGCCGCCGCCAGCACGTCGTCGGCGCCTACCGCCATGGTACTTGCATCCACGTGCGGATAGCGCTCTGGTGCCACCAACCGCATATCGGTCAGGCCCATGGTTTTCATGGCACGCGCGGCGGCACCGATGTTGCCCGGGTGCTGCGGGCCGACCAGAACGATACGGATGCGGTGCATGGTTTACCTTGTGAACGGGAACTATGGTTGTTCGCTCATCATGTCGCGAGGGCGAAATCCAGTTGCTCGCGAATCGGCGATGCAAAGTGGCCGAAGGCCAGACAATCCGGCCGGGCCTGCACGCCTAGCAGCCTGTCGGACTTGACGCTGATCTACTGCGGAAAAGCCGAGATTGGTCAAAAATCTGCTGTTTCTCGTTAAAGGGCCCTGTCATTCGCCGCAAAAGAGCAAAACATCTGCCGCAAACCGGCTTTCCCTCGCTACGATCGGTCAAGCCCGACAGGCTGCCAGACCCGGTGATACTTTCCCATTTTGCGTCTTTTGCGTCCTTTGCGGACCGCTTTTGGCATTTCAATGCGCACCGCGGTGGCCGGTTGGCAACGCATCAATGCTACAATTTTCGGTTCCCGACCGAAACGGCGGGCATCGTTGCACCCCTCGCTCACTGCCCTGTTCGCCACGGAAGCCCCGCGCATGCTCAAGCCTACGGTCAATGTCATGGTCAAGGCCGCGCGCCAGGCCGGCACCATCATCCTTCGCCATGTCAGCCGCCTCGACAGCCTGAAAGTGATCGAAAAAGCGCGCCAGGATTATGCCAGCGAGGTGGATTCGCTGGCCGAGGCCGAGATCATCCGTGAAATCAAACGTGCCTACCCCGATCAGGCAATTCTCGCCGAAGAAAGCGGCGCGCAGGGTAAATCGCGCTTTACCTGGGTGATCGACCCACTCGACGGCACCTCCAACTTCCTGCGCGGTATGCCGCATTTTTGCGTGTCCATTGCCCAACTCGATGGCAACGAGCCGATTCACGCGGTGATTTACGACCCGCTGCGCAACGAATTGTTTACCGCTACCCGCGGCGGTGGCGCCCAGCTCAACGACAAGAAAATCCGCGTCTGCGAGCGCCCCGATCTGGAAGGCAGCCTGCTGCTCACCGGCTTCGCGCCGCGTGAACGCGCGCGCCTTGGCGCGCAACTCGATACCGTGCGCAGCCTGCTCGAAACGGCGGAGGATATCCATCGCAGTGGTTCGGCGGCGCTCGACATGGCATACGTTGCCTGTGGCCGCGCCGATGCCTATTTCGAGGCCGGGCTCAAGCCGTGGGACATCGCCGCCGGCATCCTGCTGGTGCGCGAAGCTGGTGGCCGCGTCTGCGACTATCGCGGCGGCAGCAACATGCTGCGCAATGGCCAGATGGTTGCCGGCAACGTCAAGATTTGCGACCTGCTGCAACGGCGTATCGTCGATAGCGGTTACGCCGCCAGCTTCGACTGAGGCCGGCGCCGATCCAACCGCTCACTCGCCGTGATGGCGCAACCGCCAGCAGCGATGAATGCGCGGGTTGCGCGCAAAGTCCGGATCAATGCTGTGCTCGCTGATGTCCTGCACATCGGCAAACTCGGCAAGCGCGGCGTGATCGAGCCGAAAGCGGCGGAAGTTGTTGGAAAAGTACAGGCTGCCGCCCGCGCTTAGCCGCGCAATGGCCAGGCGCAGCAGCGCAACATGGCTGAGTTGAATGTCAAAATCCTCGGTCCGCGCGGAATTGGAAAATGTCGGCGGATCGCAGAAAATCAGCCCGTACTGGCCGCGATCGGCAGCCAGCCACGCCATTACATCGGCCTGTTGCAAACGATGGCTGGGGCCGGTGCAGCCGTTGCGGGCGAGATTTTCCGACGCCCAGCGCAGATAGGTGGCGGACAGATCGACCGTGGTGGTATCGCTGGCACCGCCCAGCGCCGCGTGTACGGTAGCGGCGCCGGTATAGGCAAACAGGTTGAGAAAACGTTGCCCGCTGGCCTCGGCAGCAAGGCGCATGCGCATCGGCCGATGATCGAGAAACAGGCCGGTGTCGAGATAATCGAACAGATTGACGCGCAGCAGCGCCTTGCCCTCGCGCACCAGCATCGATTCGTTGCGCTGATCGTGCCGGCCATAGGTGCTGCCGCCCTTGCCGCGCACCCGGGTCTTGATCGCAATCTGCTCCGCCGGCAGCGCAAATACTGCACCGGCAGCACGCACCAAATCGCCAAAACGGCGCCTTGCATCCGCTTCGGGAATGGTTTTTGGCGCGGCGTATTCCTGAATGTGCAAAAAGGTACGCGCCTCGCCTTCGGCCTCGCAATAGACATCGATCGCCGCCGCGTATTCGGGCAGGTCGGCGTCGTAGACGCGATAACAACTCACCGCTTCGCGCTCGCGCCAGCGCTTGCAACTGCGCAGATTCTTGCGCAGGCGATTGGCCACCATGGTGGCGCCTTCGCTCAGTGCTGGCGCGCCATCGGCACTTGCGCCGACGCGTGGGCGGGCAATCGGGTCGCACACGATCAGGCTGCATTCGAGCGCGCCATTGAACAGCACGTAACGCTTGCCGGCGCGCAGGCCGGTGGCATGGGCCAGATCGGCACTGCCGCACAACAATGCGGCACGCCAGTCCGGCACGATCCGCACCAGGGTGTCGCCGAGCCGGCGATACAACTCGGGGTCGGCAGCCAGCCTGAAGTCATAAGGCGGGTTGCACACCACCAGGCCGCGCGGCTCGCGCAATGGCTCCAGTTCGGCCAGTTCGCGGCAGGCAAACGTCAGATACGCGGCAACGCCAGCACGCTCGGCATTGGCGTTGGCCGCGCGGATCGCGATTGGATCGATATCGCTGCCATGCAACAGCGGCAACCCCCGCAGCGCGCCGGCGGCGGCACGCTCACGCGCGCAAGCCACCGTACGCGCCCAGCGTGCAGCATCCAGCGCCAGCCAGCGCGTCGGCAGCAACTCACCATAGCGCTCCAGGCCGGGGGCGCGATCCAGCGCCAGCAACGCGCCTTCAATCAGCAAGGTGCCCGAGCCGCACATCGGATCGAGCAAGCTGCCGCCCTCGGCAGCAATCTGCGGCCAGCCGCCGCGCAGCAATACCGCCGCCGCCAGCGTTTCTTTCAGCGGCGCCTCGCCCTGCGCCTGCCGCCAGCCGCGCCGATGCAGGCTGCCGCCGCCGAGATCGACCGACAGCACCGCCTTGCCCTTGCGCACCGACAGATTGATGCGCAGGTCCGGATTATCGCTATCCACCGATGGCCGGGTGCCGCTGCGGGCACGGAATTGATCGACCACCGCATCCTTGACCCGCTGTGCCGCAAACCGGGCATGGGTGATGCCGGTGCCCGAGACATTGGCATCGACCACCAGCGTGCCCTCCGCGTGCAGATGATCGCCCCAGTCCACCTCGATCGCACCGTCGTACAGCGCCTGCTCGTCGGCACAGTCGAACGCCGCCAGCGGCCACAGCGCACGGCTGGCCAGGCGCGAGAACATCGCCACCGCGTAAGGCAGATTTTCATCGCCCTCGGCATTGGCCCCGGCCACCGCCGCCGTTGCGTGGCTGGCACCGAGCGCCAGCAACTCATCGACCAGCAGATACTCCAGTCCCTTGGCGCAGGGCACAAAAATCTTCATAGCGCACGCAAGAATTGCGCGAATGCCTGCGCCACATAATCCACATGCGCGTCAAGCCGGTGGCCGTCATCGACCAGCCGCAACTCGGCAGCGCGTGCGTGCGCCCAAGTCACCACTTCGTCGGCCGGAATCAATTCATCGTGCCAGCCGTGAACCACCAGCGTCGGTACCGGCGCGGCATCGAACGCGCGCGCATACCCCTCGATCCGGATCGGTGGCGCCATCAGGAACAAGCCCTGCACCGGTACTTGCAATGAAACAAAGCCGGAAATAAACGCGCCCATGCTCGAACCGACCAACAGTAGCGGTCTGTGCGCGTTGCGAGCGCGTTCATGCAGGCGGTCGATGCGGCGATCGATTGCGCGCAGATCAACGTCCGGCACCTGGCCCGCGGCGTCGATATCGGAATAATCCGGGCGCTCGTGGCTGAAGCCCAATTGCTCGGCCACTGCGGCCAGCGCGCTGACCTTGGTCGCCGCCGGCGACGAGTTCAGACCGTGGGAGAGGATGATGTGTGGTTTCATGCGATGCGGCTTCTGCCAGTTGATGGGCGCGGGCAAGTAGCCGCAAATGGTAGCATCCGCGCCATGCCCATTGATCTGCCAGCGAACGGTAATCCACTGATCGAGCCGTGGCCATTGCCGTGGGAACAGCGGCTGAAGCAGCGCCCATTGAGCGCGATCGATCTGGTGGTGATCCACTGCACCGAGTTGCCCGATCTCGCCACCGCCCGCGAATACGGTGAGCGTGTGCTGTACCCATCGGGTACCGGCAACAGTGGCCACTATTACATCGAGCGCGATGGCCGCGTGCTGCGTTTCATCGCGCCCGAGCGCAGCACCCATCACACCCGCGGCTACAATGAGCGCAGCATCGGCATCGAGCTGGTCAATGCCGGCCGCTACCCGGACTGGCTCGATTCGCGCCACCAGACCCTGACCGAGCCGTACCGCGCAGCGCAAATCACCGCCTTGATTGCCCTGTTGCGCACGCTGCACGCACAGATCCCGTCACTGCGCGCCATCGCCGGCCATCAAGACCTCGATCGCGAACAGGTACCGGCCAGCGATGACCCCGGCGTTCTGGTCTACCGAAAACGCGACCCCGGCCCGCTGTTTCCGTGGCCTGCCGTGATCAACGGCAGCGGCATCGCGCGTTATTTACCGACCGAATGATTCGGCGACGTTTCCGGGTTTCGGCCTGCGGCCTCAACCCGGGCTACGAGTGTGACGAGGCCGTGTAGCCCGGGTTGAGGCCGCAGGCCGAAACCCGGGATTGCGGAACACACACCAACAACGCAGCGATCATCACGTCAATTCAGGATACCGGGACGTGCGCACCACCACGTGGCGATGACCATCACGCCCGGCACTGGCCGGCAACGTACTCGCCATGGCCGGGCAGCGTTGCCGCCGCCTGCGCCACCGTGCCGCGGATGCCGTGCAAAAACCCATCGAGTTGTTCGGCGCTGATGGCATCGGCCGACGGGTGATAGCGCGCCGGCACGATGCCCTGCCCCAACATCACCTGCAACCAACTGCCTTCGGTGAACAACTCTTCGTTCTCGCGCACGATCTGGCCACTGGCGCGGAACAAGGCAACCTTGCGCGCCGCGCGCTCGGGCAATTGCAAACGCGCGCAATGGCGCCAGAACGGCGTATCGTCGCGCTCGGTGGCCTTATAATGCAGCACCAGAAAATCGCGTACGCTTTCATATTCGTAACGGGTCTGGCGGTTGAACTCATCGCTCAACGCCACGCTGCAATGCCGATCCGGAAACAGCGTCAGCAATCGATTGATACACGACTGCACCAGATGAATCGCGGTCGATTCCAGCGGTTCGACAAAACCGCTGGCCAGCCCCAGCGCCACGCAATTGCGATGCCATACCTTGTTGCGGATGCCGCTGGTGAAGCGCAGCGCACGCGGCTCGCCCAATGCCTCGCCCTCGAGATTGGCGAGCAGCAGCGCACTGGCCTCGTCTTCGCTCATGAACTCGCTGCAATACACATGCCCGTTGCCGGTACGGTGTTGCAACGGAATGCGCCATTGCCATCCGGCGGGGCGGGCATTGGATTGCGTGAACGGGCGCATCGGTTCGGCGCGGACGCTGGGCACGGTGACCGCACGATTGCACGGCAGCCAACCGCTCCAGTCGTCAAACCCCGCCTTCAACGCGCCCTCGATCAACAGCGCGCGAAAGCCCGAGCAATCCAGAAACAGATCGCCTTCGATGCGCTCGCCACTGGCCATCTGCACCGACTCGATAAAACCGTCGGCAGCGCGCAATTGCACGTCCAGCACCTTGCCTTCGCTGCGGCGCACGCCGCGCTGCTCGGCATAGCGGCGCAGGAACTGGCCATACAGCCCGGCGTCGAAATGATAGGCATAGCGGATGCCGCCAACCGGCGTATCGCCCACCTTGTCCATACGGCCAAAGCGTCGGCCTTCGGCAGCCGCCGTATTGAGCGAATAATCCCACAAGCGGCTATTGCCGCCCGCCTGCTGGCTGCGCAGCCAGTACTGGTGAAACGGCAGCGGCCCGAGCGGCATCCCGGTTTCGCCGAAAGCGTGCAGGTACGAATCGCCGACCCGGCGCCAATCATTGAACTCGATGCCGAGCTTGAACGTGCCCTGCGACGCGCGCAGCACCGCGTTCTCGTCAACACCAAGAAACGTGTTGACCAGCCGGATCTGCGGAATGGTGGCCTCGCCGACCCCGACGATGCCGATCTCCTCGGACTCGATCAGGCGGATGCTCAGTTGTTGACCCATGGCCTTGGCGAGAATGGCTGCCGCCATCCAGCCGGCGGTACCACCGCCGACAATCACCACCGACCGGATCCGCGAATTGCTCATGGGTTGCTTCCTCACCAAACCGATGCAGGCACAGGGTAGATTATCGATGCGGCGCACACCATAAGCCACGAAAACAATGCCTCGCAGATGGTCAAGTGTGACTACACTCTCTTGAGAAAATCCGGATGGCGGCTGTGCACCTTGCTGCGCCAATCCGAGTGGGTACGATCGATCGCATCGACCGGCAGATTGGGCAGATGCCCACAGGCCTGGTTGCGACCGTTCTGTTTGGCCAGATACAGGGCACGATCGGCGATGCTGATGACGAAATCGAGACTGAACAGATCCGGACGCTCGCGATACAACGGGTAAACCGACCAGCCCAGAGAAGCAGTCGGCTGAATGAGTACGCCGCTGTCGAGCTCGACGTTGAGCTCGGCGATCTCGGCAACGATCTGTTGCGCGAAATTCTTGCCGTCATCGCGGTGGCAGTTGATGCCAAGATAGACGAACTCTTCACCGCCAAACCGGAAGATCAGGTCTTCCTTGCGCTTGAACCGCATCAGACGGTTGGCAACCGCCTTGAGCACGGCATCGCCGGCACCATGCCCGTGTTGATCGTTGACCCGTTTGAAGTGATCCAGATCGATCGCAGCAACGAACAGATCCGCGGCGTCTTGCGCTTTGGCTGCGCCGGCGTTGGCCTGGATGATGGGCGCCTGTTCGCGCACCCACTCGCTGAAACGATGCCGATTGTAAAGTCCGGTCAGTGGGTCGGTGATGGCAGCGATCCGCAGTGCTGCGGTCTTGGCCGCAACCAGACGCTCGAGCTCGGCGCTGCGCGCGCGCAGGGCGCGCAGCCGCCACTGCACCGCGATCCCGAGCAAGGTCACGGCCAGCAGCACAAAGACCAGCAACGCCCACAGGCGTCGATACCACGGGGCGATCACCGTGATCGGTACGCTCGCGACACCGCCGCTGACGCCACGGGCATCACGCGCTTCCACCTCAAACACAAACACGCCAGCGGGCAGATTGGTGAAATCGCGTTGCGTTTCCGGGCTCCATTGGCTCCAGGCGGCGTCGCCATGCTCAGGCCGGAGGCGCGAGCGGTAGCGATTCATCCCGGCGGCACGATAGCTCGGCAGGGCATAGCCAAAGCGCAGGCTGGCCCCTGCCGCAAGCGCCACTGCGGGCACGCTGCCGGCACCGGCATACAACGGCAACTTGTCGCTCGACACCTCCCGGATCAACACCGGGTGCGGCTGAGTGCTTGGCAGCTCGATTCTTGGGTCCACGCGGACCACACCCACGTCGGCGGCCAGCCAGACAACCCCATCGGGATCAACCAGAATCGAGCGACTGACGCCGATCGCGGTAATGTCATCAAAAACGCTGCGCTGTGCCCGAAACACGCCAGCGATATCGCGCTTGAGCAACCGTATTCTACCGCTGGTATCGGCGACCAACAGTTGCGTGGCGTCGATGAACCTGGCGTCGAGCATGTCGCCGGTTTCGGCCGAAGGAACGATGGCACTGGGTACAAACTGGCCATCGCGAAACTCCAGAAAGCCGCCACCCTTGACCAGAAACAGGGTCCGATCATCGAGTCTTTCGATGGCAATGGTGCCCTTGGGCAGGCCCGCCTCCGCGCCAAACTCCACCACGCTGGCATCATGCAGGTCGCTGGCCGTTGCCAGGCTGACGCGTGCCACCCGGCCGACCAGCGAGCCCAACCACAGGCTGCGCGCATCGCTTTGCCGGATCGACACCACATCGAAGGAAACCTTCTTGCGCGCCACCTCCACCCAACCCTCGGCGGTGCGCTGCAACAGCGCTATGCCGTTGCGCAGCCCGGCCCAGATGCGTCCGGAGTGGCCGACAACCGCATCGATTTGCAACACATGCTCGTTCGGCAGCGCCGGATTGCCGCCGCCAAGCGGCCACAGGCCCTGCACCGTGGTGAGGTAATCGCTGCCCAACGCACGGCTTACACCCAGGATCACCGGCGTGGCGCTCGCTTGCTTCTGCAGTGTCCAACGCGCCGAGGAGCCGTTGGCTGCGAGCACGAACACGTTCGAACCACGCCAGGTGGTAACGCCCAAACCGGTTCGGGCCAGAAACAGTGATTCGCCGTAAACCGCGTCGGGCATCGGAAACAGGGCAATGCGCGAGGGGTACTCGATCCGCGAAATGGCGCTGCGCCAGGCAACCCACAGGCCGCCCTCGCGATCAAACATCATCGCCTGCGCGCCAGGCGCAACGCCCAGATCGTCAGGCTCGATGCGCTCGCGCAGCACACCATCGGCATCGACAATTGCCACACCGCCAGTTTCCTCGGGCAGCAGCAATCGCCCGGGCAGCGATTGCAGTCCGATGCCAATAGGCAACGTCACACCTGCCAGCGCGGCGCTCGGGTTTCGGGCCGGTGGTTTGCCGCGGCTCCACTCCCAGAGCGCCGCGGGATTGCGGGTGATCGCGGTGATGCGCCCATCATCGGACTCGATCAGGGTGCTGATGTCGATCTGCGCAAACACCTCACCGCCAGCAATCAGTTTGAGGCCATCACCGGTGACGGTGCTCAGCCCGACGTGCAGTTCCTTGACATAGATCGAATCGTTGCCTTGAAACATCCGACCGAAGCCGGCCTTGCTGTGATAGCCGCGAAACTTGCCATCGGCGGCGCAAACCAGCAGGAAGCTGGAGCGCACGCACCATTGCCGCGAGTCCTCGGCAAACTCCCAAAACTCGCCGCTGCCCAGCAAGCCGCCGGCGATATCGCGCGCCGGGTCGTGCGCCTGCAACGGCGTCGTCATCTGCGGGAAGAAGCGCAGGAACTCCGGCCCCCCGACCACCAGGCCACCACTGCGGGGCGCACCCAGCAGCGTGATCGCACCGTAACTGGGCAATGGCAGGCGACGCCAGCGACGGCCGTCGAACTCCAGCAAGCCGGCATTGTCGCCCGCGTAGATCAAGCCGTCTTTCGACTGCGCCAGCGAATAGAACGGTGGCTCCGGATGCACATCGTCCGCCTGCAACTGGCGTACATCCCAGGTTTTTGCCGGCAAAATGCCCACTTCCGCCGCTGCCGCGAGCACCGCAAAGCACAGGCCAATAACGCCGCAAAGTATTCGCACCATCGTCATTCCGGCCGGGCCGCAAGCATTCCTCGCACCTTAGATGCTTGCGCGTTGACCCGCAACCGGAATTGCCAGTAGGCTTGCCCGGGGCGCAGTTTTCGCTGCGGTCTGGCACATACTTCGGGGAGAGTACGATGCACAGCAATGACAAACGTGACAATGCGGTTTCGGTTCCGGCGGCGCTGCTGGATCAACTGCACAACCTGGCCACCAAATCCGGCGACGGCATGCCATTTTCACCAGAGGCCATGCCGCCTGGTCCCACGCCGCGACCGCAGACCGAGGATCAACGCCGCCGCGCCGACGATTGATCGATGCAACTGGCGGGTAGCGATCTGGCGCTGAACCCCAGCGCCAGCATCGCCGTGCACGGCGCGCCTGCGGCACCGGTGTTTTTGGTGCGGGCCCCGGTCAAGGCGGTGGCGCTCTCCTCGGTGCTGGTCAAAGCCAGCAACTTTCCCGACGCGCATGCGTTTTTGTGCGCGGCCTTGATCCACCGCCACAGTGACCCACCGCTGTCTGCACAAGGCATCGCGGAACTGCGGCAAATCGGCTTGTTCGCACCCAGCGATGGGCTGCCGATGGCGGCTGCGTACCCATTGCCCTTGCTCGCATCGACAGCCGATGCAACGGCGCTGGACAACGCCGAAACCCGCGCACATTTTGCCCGCGAGGGATTCGCGACCATGCAAAACCTGCTGCCGGCAGCGCACGTTGCGGCACTTGGGCACTATTTTCGTGAACTCGCCGCTGAAGGTTTCCTGGCGCGAGATGATGCCGGCGGCACGCGCCGTTTTGTGGCGCACAATCATCCGGTCGCGGCTTTCTGGCACCAACAGTTGAATGAGCGGGTAACGCAATTGGTTGCACAGTGCAGCAAGCCGTCGTACTCGTTCGTGTCGGTGTATGACGAAGGCGGCGATCTTTACTGGCATGTCGACCGGCCACCGTGCGAATACACCATCACATTGCTGGTCGACTATGCGCCGCTGGATGCCAAGCAGCGCTCGCCATGGGCGCTGAACATCCGCGGCCGCGATGGCCGCCTGCACGCCGTCCACCAGCGCCTGGGCGAAGCACTGATCTTCAAGGGCCGCGAGTTGCGCCATAGCCGCGAGCTGCTGCCCCGCGGCCATCGCTCAACCTCGATCCTGTTTCATTTCGTCGATGCCGATTACCAAGGCGAGATGACATGAACCGCGGCGCACCGGTAGTTGTCGCCGCTGCATGTGTGGATGCCGATGGCACCCTGCCCGGTGATGCGGCCGCGCCGCCGGCCGCGCTGCAACCCACACATCGCGTCGCGCGTTTTTTCACGGTGCTGGGCGACTCCATCGCCGCCGCGGTTGGCAGCGAGCGCGACGCCGTGTACGCGCGACTGGAGTCGGTCGCCGCCGAGCAACTGCACGCGTGCAATCCCTCCGCGCACATCGACCATACCGATCTGATCGACTATGTGTTGAGTGCCGAGCAGTTGTGTCGGCAAGCCGATCTGGACGCAAAATTTGCCGAGCCCCCGCTTTCGCTCTATCGCGGCGAACACTTCGATATCTCAGCACTGACCTGGCTCGATGGCACCACCAGCATCCATCAGCATGGGTTCTGCGGTGCCTTCCATGTGTTGCTCGGTTCCAGCATTCATTGCCGCTATCACTTCGAGCCGTGGCAGCAACCCGTGTTCAAACAGCGCGCCATCGCCGGACAACTTGGGTTGCGCGATATCGAGGTGCTGCGCCCCGGCGACACGCGCGTGATCGCACGCGGCGATGCGCTGATCCACTCCCTGTTCCACCTCATTCGGCCATCGGTAACCATTGTCGTGCGCACCATTACCGACGACCCCAACACGCAGGTGCAATACGATTACCACTGGCCGGGGCTGGCCGTCGACCCGTTCCAGCGGCACGCCGCAACGCTGCGCAAGCTGCAATTCCTGCGCATGTTGCGGGTGTTGAATGGCAACGGTTTTGACCAGCACTTGGCGCGGTCACTCACCGATGCCGACCTGTTTCTGGCCTACATGCTGATTACCGAACACACCCTGATCAGTGCCGATCTGGCCGCAGCACAGCGTTTGTGCGAGCAATGCACGGCGCTGCCGCGGGCACAGCGCGAGCTTGTCAAGCAGGCCGTACGCAATGATCTGTACAGCCGCAGCATCATCGAGCTTCGGCGCAAACTGCACGCGCCCAGCCACCGCTTCCTGCTGGCGTTGCTGCTCAATGTATTTGATCGAGAACAATTGCTGGGCCTGGTGCGGCGAGAGTATCGATGCGCCGATCCGGCCGCACAGGTGCTGGCCTGGGTGGCAGAAATGACCGGCAACACGGAGCACTTTGGCAACCTGCTCGGCCTGGATTTCAATGCCACCGCGCTGGCCATGCTCGACGCCATGCTGCGGGGACACGGCCTTGACGCAACGCTCAAGCGAATGGCTCAGACCTTCGGCGACAGCGCCGTCGCTGCCGAACACGACGCGCTTGCTGCCTTGTTTCACAGCCTCAAACATTGCGTCCTGTTCCATCAGGTGTTTGCGCAACTGGACGAGCCCAGCGACACCCGTGCCATCGCCCCCAGCAACGCGCCGTGAAGCACGCTCGCAAGAAGGGTAGAGCGCAGCGACCGAGCACAGCGAAGGCGTAGTTCGCACAGCGAACGCTGTCGCGAAGCGACCGAAACCCATCCTGCGTTCCGCGTGCGCAACAACTTGCCAACGCCCATAAAAAACCCCTGCCGGCGGGGGAGCGCCGGCAGGGGCAAGCGGGGGACGCCCGTGACGCGTTGAATCAGAAGCGGTAGGAAACGCCGAACAGGAAGCTCACGCCGAACTTCTGCCGATCGATCACGAAACGTCCGTCGCCCTGCTCGAAGGTGGTGAACGGTTCGTCGGTGAGGTTGTTGGCCTGTGCGAGGAAGGTAAGCCCCTTCATCGTGCCAGACTGCAACTCGTAGCTGACCTGCGCGTCAAGAATGCTTTCGCTCTTGGCCGAACGGGTCACGCGGGTGGCGCTGAGGCCGAATATCTCGGACAGGAACTGATCGCGATAACGATGGCTCAAGCGCGCCGAAAATCCGCTCTGCTCGAAATACGCCGTCGTGTTGACCACCCATTCGGAGAGCCCCGGCACAGTGATTGCCGATTCGCCCGGCGCCAGCTTGACGCTGCTGTCGGTATACGAAACGCTGTTGATCAGTCCGAACCCTTCCAGCGCCGGCGTCAACAAACTGAGCGGCACCGATGCGGTGAACTCGCCACCGGCGATCCAGCCGCTGCCACTATTGGTCGGGCCGGATGCCGTGCCCAGCGTGGTCCCAAGCATGGCCTGCTCTTCGGGACTCAGGAACTCATCGACGAACTGCGAGAAATCGACCAGACGCGCCGAATTGGGATTGACGAAATCCTCCAAGTCCTTGTAATAGCCAGCCAGCGCCAAGTAACCCTTGCCATCGGCGAAGTACTGCTCAATCGACAGGTCAATGTTGGTCGACATGAACGGCTTGAGGTTGGCATTGCCACCGCCGGAGCTGAACGCCGAACGGTTCGGATCGGTCTCGGTGATCTGTGTTCGGTTGACGTTGAGGCTCAGGCCGGCGTTGAGCTGATCCATGCGTGCACGCGCCATGGTGCGGCCGGCACCCAGGCGGGCCTTCAGATCGTTACCGAAATCGAAAATCAGATTCAGGCTCGGCAGCAGACGCCAATACTTGTCGCCATCGCGCGATTCGACGAAGTTCGGGTTGCTTACGCCCGGGCTGCCCACCGGCGGCGCCGCAGCGCGGAATCCACCCGAGCTCTGATCGGTATAGACCCCCTGCACGCCGACATTGCCGGTCAAACCAACGTCACCAAGGTTGGTGTCAATATCCACCTTGATGAAGCCCAACGCGATGTCCTCACGCACTTTCCAGTCCTGCGGGATGTTGAACGACGACAACGCGGTATCGACGCGAACCAGAAAGCCGCCATTGATCAGGTCCAGCGGCCGAATCGAGAGGTGGCCAGGGATGCCGATAAAGCTCAGATCAGCAGGGTTGGCGAGCAACAGTTCGGTCGGAATGGCGGTGAAGCCGTTGGTGTTGTCGGTGCCATTGGCCGGGGTCAGGAATTGCTGGCGAATCTGCCGATCCTTGTCGCGCCGGCTGAAATCGACACCGACCGTGACCTTGGAGATCGCACCTTCCACGAAGGAATGATCGACCAGGAACTTGACATGCGCCAGTTGATCCTCGGTATCCGGCGCGTTGATGAAGCCCGCTTGGGTCAAGCCGGCGCCACCGCCCCAACCCTGCGGGTCGGTGATGCCGAACAGTGCGGGGTTGCCGTAGTCGATGGTTGGTTGGAAGGCAAACTGGCCGCCACTACCCACAGTGAATCCAAGCGAATCGGCCAACCCGTTGTTGCTGCCGGGGCCAGTGCCGAGATAGGTCTCGAGGTTTTCGTCGCTACGCTCCGAGCGCGAATAGCTGATGTCCGACTCGAAGCCCCAACCGTCGCCGAAATCAAACCGGTTGTTCCAGCCGAACGTGAACAACTGTGCGTTGCGCTCGTTGCGATCATTGCGCATCACGCCACGGACGTTGTCGAACACGCCCTGCGTGATCAGACCGTTATCGACAGAGAATCCAGTAGGGCGCAACTGCGCATTCGACCACCACAACGGGAACTCGATGCCACGGATCAGCTGAGTCTCGTTGAAGTCGGTGTAGCTCAGATCGAGGGTGCTATGAAAGTTTTCGCTCGGTTGGTACTCGATCGTGCCGATCACGCCGAAGCGGTTCAGGTCGTTCGACGCGGCGAAGGGCTTGGCACCACCGATAACAGCGCCGATCCTTTCGTGGTCGACGAACACGTCATCAGTCGGGTCAGGCGTGTCCTGACCACCCACCTGCGTTCGCGAGTCGCCCGTGAGGCTACCGTCAGCCCGTCGAAACACGGTCGGGAAACCCCAGGCATTGAAACGCTCCTGTTGCAACGGCGTCGACTGACTGGCGATACCCAAGGTGACACCGATGGTGTCGTCGGCGAACTGGTCGATGAACATCGCGGTCACGCGATGGCCCTTGTTGGAGGCATCCGAATTCAAGGCGCCATCGTTGTTGACTTCATAGCGGGCGTTGGCCGCGATGGAGCGCCGTCCATGCGCCAGCGGGCGAATGGTACGCAGATCGACGGTGCCGGCCAGACCTTGACCGATGAGGGTGGAATCGGGGGTTTTGTAGACCACCACGCCGCCGAGCAATTCGGCCGGGTACTGGTCGAACTCGATGCCACGGTTGTCGCCGGTGGTGACCTGCTCGCGACCATTGAGCAACGAGGTGCTGAAGTCGGGGCCGAGGCCGCGAATCGAGATGGCCTGGGCACGGCCATCGACGCGTTGCGCCGTCAGGCCGGGCAAACGCGCGAGCGCCTCACCGATGCTGACGTCGGGCAGTTTGCCGATGTCTTCGGCCGAGATCACCTCGACAATCGAGGTGGCATCGCGCTTGGCAGCGATCGCGGTTTCAACGGATGCGCGGAAGCCGCGCACTTCGACGGTATCGAGTAACGCAGCAGTTTCTTTCTCTTTGTTGGCCCGCTCTGCCGCCTTGTCTGCGGCGGCGTCGGCCTGCGCCGTGCCGCCACTTTGCGCATCGGCCGGTGCAACCGGCTCGGCCGCCAGCGCGCCGAAGCTCATGCAAAAACCAGCCGAAGCCAGCGCCAGGAACAGCTTGTTGCGCTTGTAAACCTTCATCATCGCCCCCTCCCAGTGGTGTGCGAATGTTTTTGATTCCCACTCGCGCAACATGCGCTCCTGGGCTGAACTCGATACGTCGCCATCGACTTGCGTCAACTTGCGGGCAATGGTAGGTCTGCACCCTCCCTCAGAACAGCTACTTGCATACGTATTCATTGCTTTTGCGCAGTAAAAAGACGTGTTTACTCGATTTCATCGTGCCGGCAAAACGGCCTCGCACGCGCCACCGAGCACGCGGTCGAGCAGCCAGATCAGGCTGACCGTGCTGGCAAGGGTGATGAACATCAGATGGATGTAATGCAGCGGCGACCAGATAAAAGTGAACCCCGCGTAGAGCAGCACACCGAACAGCAGCCCCGCGCGTACGGCATGCGTGTTGACGCGGCCGAACACCACCGCGACCACGAACGCCGCCAGCACCGGCATCGAGTACAGGCCATTGAGCCGCTGCAGGGTATCGATGATGCTGCGCGCGTGTTCGAACACCGGCACCACCGCCAGCGATACCAGCGTGAACACCACCGCCACCCATTGCCCGACCCGGCGATAGTCGGCGTCAGCATTGATGTACTTGGCGTGCAGGTCGCAGGTGTACAGCGCCGATGCCGAGTTCAGCGTCGAGTTGAAACTCGACAACACGGCGCCGGCAATCACCGCCGCAAACGCACCCGACAACCACGGCGGCAGTACCGCTGCGACCAGCCGGCCGTAGGCAACATCGTCAACGTCGCCAAACAACTTGAACGCGATCAAACCCGGCAGCACCACGATCAACGGCGTCAGCAGCTTGAAGCCGGCCGCCGCATAAATGCCTTTTTGCGCCTCGCGTACCGAACCCGCCGCGAGCGCGCGCTGGGCAATCACCATGTTGGTGCCCCAGTAGAAAATGTGGATAAACAGCATGCCGGTGATCAGCGTTGGCCACGGAATATCCGATTGCGCCCCGCCCCACAGGGTGAGGCGTTCGGCGGGGATGCCGGACAGATCCCAGTTCACCGCGGCCATTGCGAACACGGTGACGGCCAGCCCCATCACCAGCAGGCCGAGGCCGTTGTAGGTGTCAGAAATGGCGATTGCGCGCAGCCCGCCAAACGCAGCATAGAGCAGACCAACCGCCGCCAGCATGGCGGCTATCGCCAACACCGGCCAGTGCAGGTGAAACATCGACTTCATGAATACCGCACCGGTGTACAGCACCACCGGCAGCAGGATGAACATGTAGCCGAGCAGGAACAGCAGCGACACGATCGTGCGAATCGACGCATCGCCAAGCCGGCGCTCCAGCAGCTCGGTGGTGGTGGTGCATTGATACTTGTAGTACATCGGAATCAGCACCTTGGCCAGAACCAGCAGGCCGGCAGCGGCGCCGAATTCCCACCATGCCACCAGCATCACCTGCGCGCCATTCATGCCGACGATCTGCTCGGCACTGAGATTGGTAAGCAACAAGGAGCCGGCGATGAACGGCCAGGTCAGCGACCCGCCGGCCAGAAAATAGTCCTTCGACGAATCGCTGCTGTGTACCGTGTGCCGGCACTTGCGCCAGGTCAACAGCGCCACCAGCGCGGTGAGCGAAAAAAATACCGCCGGTTGCACCCAATGTGCTGCCATTGCCCCTCTCCGTGTCTGGTCTTGTGCGCGCAACGCTAGCGCAGGTTGGCCGCGGTGCGCGGCCATCGGACATGAATACGTATGCACAAACCGCTGCCGCCGCCGCAACTTGCCCGTAGACTGCGGCATTCAGATCGCCGCCTGGAATGAACCATGCTGCCCAGTGCCATCCCGTCGCCAACCCCGTTGCCCGCCAGCCCGGTGCCCTGGTGGCGTGGCGCGACGATCTACCAGATTTACCCACGCAGCTTCGTCGATACCAATGGCGACGGCGTCGGCGACCTGCCCGGCATCATCGGCCGGCTCGATTACGTTGCCAGCCTTGGCGTCGATGCCATCTGGATCTCGCCGTTTTTCAAATCGCCGATGGCCGATTTTGGCTACGACATTGCCGACTACCGTGCGGTGGATCCGTTGTTCGGCACCCTGTCCGACTTCGACCATCTGCTGACCAAAGCGCATGGCCTTGGCCTGAAGGTGATGATCGACCAGGTGCTCAGTCACAACTCGGTCGAGCACGAATGGTTCAAGGAAAGCCGCAGCAGCCGCGAAAACCCGAA